>NZ_JAMYOC010000009.1:0-202274 GCF_040319475.1 Mesorhizobium sp. M0904
CGAGCGCCGCCGAGCGCCAGATCAGCCCGGACAGGGGAATGAGGATGATGAGGGTGAGGTAGGCAAGCGAGAAGCCGAGCGTCAACCCGAAACCCGGAATGACGCTCGGCTGCCTGAATCGCCACCCCGCCTTGGCGGGTGCTGTGGTCATGTCGTCCTGATCTAAATGCTACTGGGCCGGCTTGTAGATCTGGTCGAATATACCACCATCGCCGAAATGATAAGGCTGTGCCTTCTTCCAGCCGCCAAAAAGCGGGTCGTCGATGGTGATCAGCTTGATCTCAGGCAGCTTGGCCAAGTCCTCCGCCGGCACCAGGTCGGGCTTCGAAGGGCGATAATGGTTCTTGGCGATGAGCGTCTGGCCTTCCTTGGAATAGAGATAGCTCAGATAGGCTTCGGCAACTTTGCGTGTGCCTTTGGCGTCGACATTGGCGTCGACCACGGCGACCGGCGGCTCGGCCAGGATCGAGGTCGGCGGGTAGACGATATCGAAATTGTCGGCGCCGAACTCATCGAGCGCCAGATAGGCCTCGTTTTCCCAGGCGAGCAGCACGTCGCCCAGCCCTTTTTGCGCGAAGGTCACGGTGGCGCCGCGCGCACCGGTGTCGAGAACCGGGACATGCGCATAGAGATTGCCGACGAATTCCTTGGTCTTGGCCTCGTCGCCGCCATCCTTGGAGCTGGCATAGGCCCAGGCGGCGAGGTAGTTCCAGCGCGCGCCACCGGAGGTCTTGGGATTCGGCGTGATCACTTGGACGTCGTCCTTGACCAGATCGCCCCAGTCATGGATGCCCTTGGGGTTTCCCTTGCGGACGAGAAAGATGATGGTCGAGGTGTAGGGCGCCGAATTGTTTTCGAATTTCGTCCGCCAGTCTGGATTGATCTTCTTCGCTTTCGAAACGATGGCGTTGATATCGCCTTCGAGCGCCAGCGTCACCACGTCGGCGTCGAGGCCGTCGATCACGGCGCGAGCCTGCGCGCCGGATCCGCCATGTGACTGCTGGACGGTGACCGTCTCGCCTGTCTCTGCCTTCCAGTGGGCAATGAAGGCCTCATCGAATTGCTTATAGAGCTCACGCGTCGGATCATAGGACACGTTGAGAATGGTGGTGTCGGCAAACGCGAAACCGAGCGTGCCGAACTGGACGGATGTGGCGACCAGTGCGCCGAGCAGTTTCCTGAAATGAGGTTTGGTCATTTCCGCCTCCGTTGAACTCGCGCCAAATCTACCGAATTGATAGAATTTAGATGCAATCAATGTTGCCTTTTTTGGCTCATTGAAGCAATTTTTCGCCTGGTTTCGGCGATGCGAGGAACTATTTTCCCGCATGGACCATGATCGCGCTCCCGACGCGATTAACTAGAGACGGCCAGCTCTTCGGCAATGGCTGCGTCTCGTCCGAACGAGGTTTCGGCAGCTTATTCGCCGGTAACGGGAAAGTTGAAGCGCTCTCTTGGAAACGGCTCGTTTTCCAGCGTGAAGTGCCACCATTCGCGTGGGTAATTCTTGAAGCCGCCGGCGCGCATCGCCTCGACAAGTCTTTTGCGGTTAGCCGCGGCTTCATCGTCTATCGCTCGGTGAGCCGTTTCGCTCGCCGGATCGAAACAGTCGAAACCGGTGCCGAAATCGAGCGTGTCGGCATCGGTCGCGCCGCAGGCCGGTTTCGGAGCGCTCGTGCGGCCGGCCTGTTTTTTATGGTTGACCCGGGCGATCGCGACATCGACCGTCGATCCGCGCGAATGGGTGGACAGTTCGCCGATATAACCCTTGGCGATGAGATCCTTGCGCTTGACCTTTGGATACCATTGCGGGTCCGGTGGCCCGCCCGTTTTTGTCCATTCACTCATGTCGGAGACAGCCCGCGCAGGGCGGTAGCAGTCGAACACGACCAGCGTCAGCCCTTCGGCAGCAATCGCTTTCTGCACTGCCGAAAGCGCTTGCGCCGCTTGCCTGGTGAGGACGCATACCGGCGCATCGTAGCCGCTTACCTTGCGATGCAGGAAATTTTCGAGGCCGGCATAGCGGATATCCTGCCGGATACTGGGATCGATGTCGGCCAGCCGAACAAAGCCGGCGGGGAGGGTGTCAGCAAAGGCCGAGGAAATACCGGCGGCGGAAAGCAAGGCGTAAACCCCAATCCCTTGAATCACCTGCCGGAATCTATTCAAGGGAAATTTTCACTCGACAAAAACCTTTACGCTGGCCGCGCGTCCCGCCGCGTCGATCACGGTCAGGGTCGAATAGCCGGCGCCGTCCGGCTGCCAGGTTGCGGTGCGCCGCCGGTCGATGCCGACCAGCGGCTTGCCGTTGGCCAGCCAGCGGAACGGTGCGCGGCCGCCCTGCAGCTTGAGAACCAGCGGCGAGGCGTCGGCCGAGGAAGTGCCGAGGTCGACGCGGGCGCCGTCTGGCGGAAAGATGATGGTTGGCGCAGGCTCGGTCGGCGTCGCCTGCACCAGCCCATCGGTGCCGGCGCCGAAGCGCGTCAGCGTCACCGGCAGCTCCTCGCGTTTCGGACGCCGGACGCCGGACGGCTGGCTTGGCAGTGGTACGGCGGCCAGGCCGGAACGGACAAAGCCTTCGAACAGGATGGGCGCCGCCGAGATGTAGCCGGACAGGCCGGGCACCGCGCCGGCGTCGGGGCGGCCGACCCATACGCCGAGCACATAGCGGCCGTCAAAGCCGACCGACCAGGCGTCGCGATAGCCGTAGGAGGTGCCGGTCTTGTAAGCGATGCCGCGTTGGGCGGCACCCTGAGGCGGCTTGACGCCTGACAGGATGTCGGTGATCTGCCAGGTCGCCTGTCCGTCGAGAATGGTTGTGGTCGAGCGTTCGGCATTCTCCGGCTCGGTGCCGTCACGCAGCGTGTGTGCCTTGCCGCCATTGGCAAGACCGGCATAGAGCTGAACCAGGTCGCGCAGTGTCATCCCGACGCCACCGAGGCCGATTGCCAGGCCAGGCGCCTCGTTGACGGGCAGTACAGGGATCACATCGGCCTGGCGAAAGCGCGCCATCAGCCGGGCCGGGCCGACCGCGTCGAGCACGCGGATTGCCGGAACGTTGAGCGACAATTGCAGCGCCTGCCTGATGCTGACATCGCCCTGATAGCCCATGTCGAAGTTCTTCGGCCGGTAGCCGGAGAAATCGGTTGGGCTGTCCTCGATCAGCATCTCCTGCGCCACAAGGCCTTGCTCGAAGGCGAGGCCGTAGATGAACGGCTTCAGCGTCGAGCCAGGCGAGCGGACGACTTTGGTCATGTCGATCCAGCCCGAACGGGTGGCATCGAAGAAATCGGCAGAGCCGACCTCGCCAAGGATATCGCCGGTGCGGGCATCGGCCAGCACCATGGCCACCGAGAGGCGAGGGCCGAGCCTGGCGGCTGCATCTTTCGCCACCTGCTCCAGCCCTTCCTGGACACTCTTGCGGATCGTCAGTTGCAGCTTCTGGCCGGGGATGGCCTTGGGCAGCATTGCATAGGCCGCATGGGCAGCGAGCGCAGGCAAGGTGCGCCGCAGCCCCGACACATCCTCGAGCGCGGCACGCGCGGCCTCACGTTCGCCGAGCAGGCCTGCCGAGACCATGCGGGTCAGCACCCTGTCGCGGGCAGCGTGGGCAATCTCGAGATTGCGATCAGGGCGTCGCTTTTCCGGCAATTGCGGCAAGGCGACGAGCAGGGCGGCCTCCGAGACCGTCAGCCGTTTCGGCTCCTTGCCGAAATAGGCGAGCGAAGCGGCGCGCACACCTTCGAGATTGCCGCCATAGGGCGCCAGCGTCAGATAGCGTTCGAGGATCTCGCGTTTGGAAAGCCGCCGTTCGATTTGCAGGGCGCGCAGCATCTGCTTGATCTTCGAGCCGAGGCTGCGGCTGTCGCGTGGTTCGATCAGGCGGGCGAGCTGCATCGAGAGCGTCGAACCGCCGGAGACGATATGGCCGCTGGTCGCGAACTGGCCGGCGGCACGCGCCAGTGCCAGCACATCTATGCCTTGGTGACCCCAGAAACGCTTGTCCTCATAGGTGACCAGCATGTCGACGAACTGCTTGTCGATCTGGTCCAGGCTGGTAGCGAGCCGCCAGTAGCCGTCCGGCGTGGCGAAGGCGCGCAGCAGTTGGCCGTCTCGGTCCTGCACCTCGGTCGAGACCGTCAAAGCAGCCGGCAGCGGCGGCGGAAATGCGCGGTCGAGCTGCCAGAGGGCGACGGCGGAAATGGCCACGAGGCCGGCGCAAGCGGCGGCGGTGATGGCAGTTCGGCGGAGGAATCTTCTGGAGAGCACGGCACCGCCCTTCTCCCTTCTCCCCTTGTGGGAGAACGTGGATTGGCGCGCAGCGCCGAGACGGTTGAGGAGTGCTGGCCAGAGCGCTATTGGTGCCAAGCTGGAACACCCCTCATCCGACCTCGCTTCGCGAGGCCACCTTCTCCCACAAGGGGAGAAGGGAGAGCCGGCCGCGACCTCGGCTCCCTTTCTGCAACGCTGAAGATTGGCGAAATCCTTTGCGACGGTGCCATCGCCATATTCCTATCCGCCCTTTTTTGCCTTACGGCGCCTTGACCTCCATCATGCCGGTGGCGGTGCGGGCCGAATATTGCGGCCGGTACATGTCCTGGATCGTTGCCGCCGGGTGGGCATAGGTGCCCGGCGTCACCGCGCGCACGACGTAGGCGAGCGTGATGTTGCGGTCGCCGTCGCCGTCGTTGGGATTGAACGCCGCGACGAAACGGTCGTCGCGGAATTCGAGATGGGCGGCATCGGTCTGAGCCAGCCAGGAGAAGTTCGTCAACTGAGCGCTGGAGACCAGGCCCGGATTGTCGATCTCGAAGCCGGCCGGCAACAGGTCGGTGATCAGCAGCCGCGAAGGCCAGGTGTTCTGCTCGTAAACCTTGAGCACGACGACATAGCGTTCGTTCTGCTTGACCTCCGTCACGTTGGCCTCTGTGCCGTCGAGCTTGTAGTAGGTACGGCTGATGGTAAAGCCGTTGCCGCCGGCCGGCAGAGGCTGGATCGGGGAGGCCACAGTGGTGACGACCGCCTGCAGCGGATTTCTGCCGGTATTAACGATGGTCAGCGGACTGTCGGCCAGGTCGC
The DNA here is from genome assembly GCF_040319475.1 of Mesorhizobium sp. M0904. NCBI lineage: Bacteria > Pseudomonadati > Pseudomonadota > Alphaproteobacteria > Hyphomicrobiales > Phyllobacteriaceae > Mesorhizobium > Mesorhizobium sp. M0904. Next base: position 5,080 of record NZ_JAMYOC010000009.1, read on the forward strand.
CACCGGCGATCTGGTCCGAATAGCCGCCGGCATGCGGTGCGCCGTTGACGGTCAGCGCGATCGAATCATTGCCGGCCTTCAGCGCCCGGGCCGCCAGCAGCATCCAGGACTCGTCCTGCGTGCTGGTCCACCTAGCGTCGGCGCGTTCCCTGGTCACCAACTGGATCAGCGCCGGCACGATGGTCGGAACCGGCTTGCTTTCCGCGGCAAGCGCCAGGATCGCCGCGCCGTCACGCAGCGGCGAGCCATAGTCGGATCGGTAATAGTCATATTCGGGTGTCGACTTGGCCAGTTGCAGCGCGGCCTGGAAGGTTGCCTCCGAGCGCTGCGTGTCACCGTAGAGCGCGAGAGACGCCGCCAGCTGGGCGACGGCCATCGGGCTGGTAAAGGCCTCGAGCTGGGTGTCGGCATAATAACGCAGATCGCCGACCGAGGCCTTCTTGTTGCGGGCAAGCACATAGAGCGCGTAGGCGATCTCGCTGCCACGATCCTGGACGTCCTGATCGTAGCCGATCGCGTTCTGCAGATTGCTCAGCGCCTGGTTCATCGCCAAGGCCGGCACGTCGTATTTCTGCTCGCGCGCCCGGGTCAGGAAATCGGTGACATAGGCGTCGAGCCACAGATCGCCGGAACCCGGACCCCACAGGCCGAAGCTGCCGGCCGATGCCTGGTAGCTCAGCACCTTGTAGATGGCGTCCTGGACGCGGCCATGCAGATCGGGGTCGCTGGCCATGCCGATGCCGGAAGCCATGTCGTTGACGTAGAGAAGCGGCATGGCGCGGCTGGTGGTCTGTTCGGCGCAACCATAGGGATAGCGGTCGAGCGTCATCAGCAGCGACGGCACGTCGAAGGCAGCCGCCTGCGAAACGCCGACGCTGACCGAAGCGCCATCGAGCAGGCTTGCCGCCAGCAGTTCCTTGTCGACGCGCAGCGCGCCGCCATTGCCCTTGAGGTCGACGACCATGCGGGTGGTCACCGGCAGTTGCGCCGGGCGCACCGGCACATAGAGCGTCTGCTCGACGGCGGTGCCGTCGGCATGCGCAAGCCTGATGGTGATCGAGGCGTTGCCTGCGGTCTGCGCAATCAACGGCACGGTCAGTGTCTGCCGCTTGCCTTTGGCGAGCGTCAGCTTTTCAGGCAAGGCGGCATTGCCGGTTGACAGGTCGCCTGTCGTGTTGACGGTCAGCTTGTAGTCGCCTGCGGGGCCGTCGGTGTCGGCGACGTCGAGCCGCATGAGGGCGGAATCGCCGGGCGCCAGGAAGCGCGGCAGGCCGGCGGTGATTACCACCGGATCACGCACGATGACGTCGGACTGGGCATGGCCGACCGCTTCCTTGGTCCAGGCGACGGCCATGACGCGCACGGTGCCGTTGAACTGCGGAATGTCGAAGTCGATCCGCGCCTTGCCGTCGGCGTCGAGCTGGACCGGGCCGGAGAAGAAGGCGACCAGCTTTTCGGTCGGCGGACTGCCTTGCGATTGCATGTTGGCGCCGTCGCCGCCGGTGCGCAGCTTACCGGTTGTGCCCAGCGAGCCGTCGATCAGCCGGCCATAGATGTCGCGAACCTCGAGACCGAGCATGCGCTGCCCGAAGAACCAGTTCTCCGGATCCGGTACCTTGTAGTTGGTCAGGTTGAGGATGCCGACGTCGACGGCCGCGACCATGACATAGGCGTTGGTGCCGGGCTGCACGCCGGCAACGGCGACCGGGATCGACAGCTGCTGGCGCGGCATGGTCTTGCCCGGCGTCGCCAAGCTGACCGCAAGCTTCCGCGAGCCGGGATCGAGCTTCAGCCATTTGACGCCGATGGCGCGCGCCGGCATGCGTGTCTCTTGCGCATCGCCCGGCCTGAATAGCGTTGCCGTGACGTAGGCGCCGGCGCCCCAGTCGTCGCCGACCGGGATGTCGACAGTGCTGCCGCCGGCCGGCACGCTGGCGGTGACGGTCTTCAGGAGCTTGTCGGCGCCGATGGTGACGAGCAACTCGCCGGCAAAGTGCGGCGACACTTTGAGCTTGGCCACTTCACCCGCCGCATAGGTATCCTTGTCGAGGGCGATCTCGAGGCCGTCGGGCGTTTCGGTGGTGGTGGAACTGACATACCAGCCGGCGTCGAACTCATAGCTGGTGGCCGGGCCTTCCGGATCCGCTGTCTCGATCTCGAGCCGGTAGCGGCCCCAGTCGACCGGCAGCGACACCGTAGCCTCGCCATCGGCGCTCAGGTCGACCTGGCCGTTGGCCACCGCCTTGGTGAAGGTGACCGGCTCATAGTTCCAGGAGTTGCTCGAGCGATACCACTGGTAGCTGCGCTCGACCTTGACCAACGACCACTGTGCGCCCTTCAGCGCCTCACGCTTGCCGTCTGGGTCGACGGCGACCAGGCTGAACTTGGCCGTGCCGCCTTGCGGCACCTCGTCTCCGTCGAAATCCGGGCGGATGCCGATCATGTGGCCCTGCGGGCGGATGCCGATATTCAGCGAGCGCTCGACGGCACGGCCGCCGGTTTCACGCATCCTGACCGTGATCTTGGCATCGACCAGCTTGGTGGTGGATGGCAATTGATCGACGGAGACCGGGAAGGTCGCCTTGCCGTCCTCGCCGACCACCGGCAGGCCAGTGAAGGGCGTCACTGTCGGTTCAGCCGACTGTTCGTCGGCGAGACCGAAGGAATAGCCTTTGAAGCGGTCCCAATCGCGGGCGGTCGACAGCGTCAATTCGCCTTCGAGCGCGAGGCCCGCGGCCGGCGCGCCGTAGAGAAAGCGGCCGTCGACGGTAATGTTGGCGGTCTCGCCCTGGGCGATCTCCTGCTTGTCGGAGGACAGGTCGAACTCGATGCGGTCCGGTACGAAGTCCTCGACCAGGAACATCTGGCTGGCAACCGCCGCCTGCTTGGGATCGGTATGGATCGCCACCGTCCAGGTGCCGCGCATGGCGTTGGGTTCCAGCGGCAGGTCGACCGCGTGACCACCGGCCGACGCGCCGTCGCTGACGATGCGGCGGTCCTCGACGCCGTCGGGCCGCGAGAAGATGAAGGTCAGCGGCAGGTTCTCGACCGCCTTGGCGGCACTGTCGCGGGCAAGAGCCGCGACATGGACATCTTCGCCGGCGCGGTAGATGCCGCGCTCGGTCCAGGCATAGACGTCGAGCGCGCCAGGTGCCGGCCGTCCGGCGACGCCACGGTCGGACAGGTCGAAGCCGGCGCGGCCCATATCGAGGAAGACGAAATCGTCGTCGCCCTGTTTGGCCATCAGCACGGCCGGCGCCATGCCGCTGTCGCCGCGCGTCAGGCCGGGATTGAACACCGCCCGCCCTTCCGCGTCGGTGGTCGCGGTGCCGAGGATTTCATTGTTCCTGGCCAGCAGCGTCAGCTCGGCGCCGGCAATCGGCTTGGCGGTTGCGAGCGAACGCGCAAAGACGTTCAGTCCATCCTGTCCGGTATAGGTCGACAGGCCGATATCGGAGACGACGAACCATTGCGTGGCGTGCGAATCATAGTCGTCGCTGCGATCGTCGACGGCTTGTGCGGTCAGCACATAGACGCCGGGCTTGCGCTTCGGCAACGCCTCATCGATTGGGAAGGAGGTGGTGACTTCCTTGTTGAGGTCGTTGGCGATGTCGAGCTGGCCCTGCCAGACCGGCTCGCCCATCTGTTCGGAGATGTTCGAAATGTCGTAGCCGTCAAGCTGGCGCAGGAACTGATATCCCGACAGAAGTTGGGCCAGCGAGCGGTCGCCGATGCGGAAGAGCTTCATTTCGGCGGCATTCATGTTGACGGTGACGACCGGTATGCCGCGGCGTGCGCCGGCGGGCAGCACGAAGCTGTCGCCGGTGAAGCGGGCCGAAGGCGCGCGGTCCTGCACATATATCGATAGAACCACCGGTGCCGCGGTGACCTCGCCAATGGCGGCCGGCAGGCCGGCGCGGAAGGTCACGTCATAATGTTGGCCGTGCTCGAGCCCTTCGACGCAGATCTGCTTGTCCTTGGCTTCGACGCCCTTGGGAGCGGCGTTGTCGACAGTAACGAACTGCGAGTAGTCGACGCCGGTCTTGACCAGCTCCTCGGAGAACTGCGCGCAGATGCGTGGCGCGCTCGTGTCGGCATCGACGGTATGATCGATGACGCGGAAGCCCTTGCGGGCCTTGAGATCCTGGTAGGCGGCCCTGACTGCCGGCGAATTGACGAGAGCGAGGCTCGCCTCGTAGGCCTGCAGGGCCGGCCTGTAGAGATCGCGGCGATCAAGGCCGTCCCCGAGCAGCGCCAGCACGTCGGCGCGCGTCCTGGTGGTGCGCAGCAATTTGTAGGCATTGAAGGCGGCGGAAGTGGCGTTCGCCGGCAGCGTCGACGGCTCCGAACTGTTGGCGGTCGGATGGACGGCAAGCGTTTCGCGCGCCAGCTCGAGCCAGAGCTGGCCGTCATCAGGCAACGCCGAAACCGCCGCCTCGTATTTGTGCATGGCCGCGCGATGATCGCCCGTCAGCGCCGACTGTTCGGCGGCGGCCCTCAGCGCCGTCAGCCCCTCGGTCGGCTTGGTGTAGGTCGGGCCAGTGAGCTTGTTGCGGTATTGCTGGGCCTGGTCTGCCATCCAGTTCGGGAAGAAGGCGAGTTCGGGTGGCGCGCCGATGTCGGGATCGCCATCGATGTTGACGACCTTGCCGGCGACGGCGCCGCTGAAGGGTTTCAACGAGTTGTAATCGGATTTAAGAAAGCACCATTTGGCCTTGAGGTTGTAGGTGAAGGCGCGGCAGGCCGGGTCGCCGAGGCAGGTGGTCTTGCACTGGTCGAGGCTGACATTCTGGTCGGATCTGAGATCGAAACCGAAATAGTCGGAATTGTCCGATGTCACCACCCGCCGGGCTTCGGCCGCTTGCGCGACACCGCTCCAGGCAAAAAAGAGAAGGAAAAGAATCGATAGACCACGAGCCGCGCGCATTGCCATAAACCCCTCCAGACAAGTGCTGACGTCCAGAAATCTTCAAGCTTCAGTGGCGCTTGTCAACATCAGGACGCGGCAGGATCCGCCTGCCAACGGTTTGCTTTCCGGCCGATGACCGGTAGTAGCTCCATAGGACAGGGGATCACGCTTTCTTGCGGCGACGCAGAAGGTGTGAGTTCCAAGCCCTGTCTATTTCAGCAATTGGATTGTGGCCCCTTTACGAGTGCTTCAGAACTTCATTCCAATTTTAGGTTTGCGAGCTAGGCTAGGAGCGTAATGCCGGCGTATGAAAGGCAGATGTCGGGAGGAACCGCGCAACGGCGCGCGCTTTCGCGCGCCCTGCTTTTCGCCTTGCTGTGCTCGGCGGTACTTATTGTCGAGACCGGAAATGCGGCAGCCTTCGAGATTTTCGGCATCAAGCTATGGGGATCGTCGAAGGACGAAGATGCCGACATCGTTGACCCGCTGCGTTATGCCGTGACGATCGAGACGCCCGACGCCGACAAGGATCTCGCCGAGAAGCTCGAAAACGCCTCGGCGCTGAAAGCCGACGAGGAACACCCGGTATCAGGTTCGCTGGGTCTTTTGGCCAAGGCGCGCAGCGACCGTGAGCAACTTGTCGCCGCGCTCTACGCGGACGCCCGCTACGAGGGGGTCGTCACCATCACTATTCAGGGCAAGCCGCTCGACGATCTGCCGCCCGATGCCGAGTTTTCCGGCCCGCAGCCGATTCCGGTGGTGATAAGCATAGCGGCCGGGCCGAAATTCACGCTTGGCAACATCAGACTGAAAGGCGATGCAGCGGGGCTGGCAAGTGCCGATTTCGGTCTGATCGCCGGCGGTGACGCCAGTTCGGGCGCCGTGCTCAAGGCCGAGGCGGCGATCGTGCGGGCACTCAAGCAAGAAGGCAGGCCGCTGGCCAAGGTGACGGGCCGCGAGATCGTCGCCGAGCACACCGGTTCGACGCTCGACGTGACGCTCACCGTCGCGGCCGGCCCGGTCGCCGGCTATGGCGACACCACTGTCGAGGGTACCGAAAAGGTCGACCGCGACTTCACCGAATATATGACCGGTCTGAAGCGTGGCCGCCAGTATTCGCCCGATGAGATCGACGATGCACGCGACCGGCTGCTCGGCCTCGAGGTCTTCAACAGCGTGACGGTGAAGGAAGCCGACGCCCTCGACGCCGAGGGCAATGTCCCGATCGGTGTCCAGGTCAGCGAACGCAAGCCGCGCTATTTCGGCATTGGCGGCAGCTTCTCAAACACCGAAGGGCTGGGCCTCGAAGGCTATTGGGGGCATCGCAATCTGTTTGGCCGCGCCGAAAAGCTGCGCATCGACGGCAAGATCAGCGGCATCGGCAGCAACGACTTGACCCAGCTCAATTACAATGCCGGCGTCATGTTCGAAAAGCCGGGCGTGGTCGGGCCGGCGTCGAAATTCATTGCCAGCGTCAATGCTGTGCTGGAGCACCCCGACGCCTATGACCATTTCTCGGTCAAGGGCAGTACCGGCCTATCCTACGAACTCGACAAGAAGCAGACGGTTTCCGCGCAAGTCGCGCTGGATTATTCGAGGATCCACGACGCTTTCGGCAAGCACACCTATCTGATCGCCAGCATTCCACTGCAATATGTCTACGACAATCGCGACAGCAAGCTCAATCCGACCCGGGGCTTCAGGGTGCTGGCCTATGCCGAGCCGAGCTACGACATTTTGAGCGGGGCTGCCTTCGTCAAGCTGAAGGGCGAGGGGTCGGCCTACCAGTCGCTCGATTCGGCCTCGAAATTCGTTTTCGCCGAACGTGTCGCCATCGGCTCTATCATCGGCGCCAGTCTTCAAGATGTTCCGGCAGATCGCCGCTTCTACTCAGGCGGCGGCGGTTCGGTGCGCGGCTATGCTTATCAAGGCATCGGCCCGAAGGACAGCAATGGAGAGCCGATCGGAGGGCTTTCCTTCTTCGAGACCTCGGTCGAGATGCGCATCGCCGTCACCGACAAGATCGGCGTTGTGCCGTTCGTCGATGCCGGCACGGTGTCGACGAGGCAGGTTCCCGATTTTTCGGACATGAAGGTCGGCGCGGGTGTAGGCTTGCGCTATCTGACGGCGTTCGGGCCGCTCCGCATCGACGCGGCAGTGCCGCTCAACCGCGGCCCCGACGATCCTCATTTCGGCATTTATGCCGGCATCGGCCAGGCATTCTGATGGCAATATTCAGGCGCATCCTTCGTATCCTTTTCTACACGCTGCTCATCGTCGTGGCAGCGGCGGTGGGGGCGCTCGTCGTGCTGACCAAGACCGAGCGCGGCCGCGAAAACCTTGCCGGCATCATCTCGACCATGGCCTCGACCAGTGATCGCAAGGTCACTGTCGTCGGCATCGACGGTATCTGGTCGGGCGCGCTGAGGGTCGATCATGTCGTTCTGGAGGATCGCGAAGGCGCCTGGATGGTGGCGCGCAAGGTGGCCGTCGACTGGTCGCCGCTGGCACTCCTGTCGAAGAGCTTCAGCGCCGATCGCATTGGGGCCGAGCGTATCGAGTTGGCAAGGCTGCCGATGGCCAATACACAGCCGCGCCAAAGCGGGGCGACCACGCTGCCGGTTTCCATCGATGTCAAGCAGCTCGACCTTCCCGAAATCGCACTCGGGCAGGCTCTGGCCGGCAGCGGTGTTGCCGAGCTCGCAGCCAAGGGAGCGCTCAAGGCGGATGCCTCGCCGTTGGCTATCGAGACCAATCTCAACATCGTTCGCCATGACGGCAAGCAAGGCACGGTCGACGCCAAAGCCCAATTCGCGCCGGCCGACAACAAGCTCGACCTCGACTTGAGGGCATCCGAGCCGGCCGGCGGCATCATCGCCAACCTGCTCAAGCTGCCGGGCGCGCCGCCGGTCGAGATTGTCGTTTCCGGCACCGGACCGCTCGCCAACTGGAATGGCATCGGGACCTTTGTCGTCGATCGCCGGATCGTCACCCAGCTTACCGGTCGTCATCAGCTCACGAACAAGGGTCATTATGTCGAGGCCAAGGGTGACGGCGAGTTCGAGCGCTTCCTGCCCGAAAATCTGAAGCCGCTGTTTGCCGGCAAGACCAGCTTCGACCTCGCCGGCACAGCGACCGCGGCCGGCGGCGTCGACGTGGAGCGCGCCAATATCGACAGCGATGCCGTGCACGCGACGGCCGCCGGCACTGTCGATCCGAACGGTGCCAGCGATCTTTCCGTTAAGCTCGCCGCAAAGGGGCCGCCGATCGTGCTTAGTCTCGGCAGCGAGGCGCAGCCGATAACCGTGGCGATCAAGGACGCCACGGCCCGCGCTTTCGGCGATGGCAAGGCGCCGATGGTCGATATCGGCGCGTCGCTGGTCTCGGTGGTGGCGGGCGGCACGCGGGTGGACGACCTGATCGGGCAAGTGCATTCGGATGGTTTCGACATCCAGAACCGTAGCGGGCCTGTCACCATCAAGCTGACGGCGGCCGGCCTGAACACCGACGTTGCGACGTTGGCGCCGCTGATAACGGGCAGGGTCAGCGCCGGTCTCGCCGGCTCCGTCAGCAAGGACCAGGTCGTCGTCGACCAAGGCACGCTGCGCAGCGACGCGCTCAATGCGTCCGTAACGGCCACCGTGGTGCTGGCCGATCTGTCGATGACGCTCAAGATGAATGCCGACGCGGCTTCGACGGCGCTGCCGCCGCAGATCAGTTCGGTTCTCGGCCAGCGCGTGCAGTTTTCCGCAACCGCGACCCGCGACCCGGACGGTGCGTTTGCCGCCAATGCACTGCAGCTCACCTCCGGCACGCTCAACGCCAGCGGCACCGCCAGCGCGCAGGGCACCGATATCCGAGCCGATATCAAAGGAACGCTCGGCGACGTGTCGGTGCTGTCGCCGCTGGTTGGCGCGAAGGTCGGCGGCGCAGTCGATTTCGCGCTGACCGCAAGCGGTGCGCGCACCGCGCCGGACTTCTCGGTTTCGGCCAGCAGCGACAGCCTGACGGCGTCCGGCCATGCGGTGAAGCAGATCAAGCTGAGCGCGCGCGGCAAGGCCGATATCGCCAGTCCCGCCGCCGATGTCTCGCTGACCGGCTCGGTCGACGACCAGCCGCTCGACCTCAAGGCATCGCTGGTCACGACCGACGGAAAGCGCTCCATCAATGGACTTGCCGTCTCGCTGGCCGACAACAAGGTCTCCGGCGACCTCGGGCTCGACGACAACCTGCTGCCGCTCGGCACGTTGGCCCTCGATGCCGCCGATATTGCCCCGCTGGCCAGACTTGCCGGCCAAACGCTAGCCGGCGACGTGCGTGGCACGATCCGCTTCGCCAACGACAATGGAGCACCGACGGTCGCGATCGATGCGACGAGCACCGCGATTTCGCGCGGCGAACTGGCGGCCAAGACAATCGCCGTCAACGCGCTGGTCGCCAATTATCTCAAAGCCCCGGCGATCGCCGGCAAAGTCAAGGCCGACATGATCACTTCCGGAACCACGGTGATCAGCGGCATCGATGTCGACCTGAAGCGCAACGGCGACTGGACCGGCTTTAGCGGCGGCGCCACGGTCGCCGGCATTCCGGCCAGCGCGGCCGGGCGGGTCAGGATCGCGAACGGCATCACCAGCATCGAGCTTGCCTCGGGCGAGGCAATCATCCGCGGCATCAAGGCAGCGATCGCACAGCCGTCGGCGCTGACAATCGCCAATGGCATGGTGAGCATTGAGAACCTGGCGCTCGGTGTCGGCGGCGGTTCGGTTGCCGTGTCGGGTACGGCTGGCCAGACGCTCGATCTCGCTGCCACCTTGTCGGCGGTGCCGGCAGCGCTTGCCAATGATTTTTCACCGGGTCTCGATGCCGTGGGCGCGCTCAGCGGCACCGCGCAGGTCACGGGATCGTCGGCTGCCCCCGACGTCCGTTTCAACGCCCGGCTCAGCGGCGCCGAAACCAACCAGACCCGGCGGGCCGGGCTCGGGCCGCTCGATCTCGATGCGGCAGGCCGCTTCTCCTCGGTCAGCGGCCTGGCCATCGAGCAGGCGACGCTTGCCGGCGAGAAAATCTCCGGCAAGGCAGCCGGCACCATCAATCCGAACGGCGCCAGCGATTTCTCGCTCGACCTCGCCTCGACCGGTCCGAGCCTGCCGCTGTCGTTCGGCAGCAAGGCAAGTCCGATCAAGCTCGAGCTGCAGGCGATATCGCTAAAGGCGGCCGGGCAGGGCACGCAGCCGAAGCTCGACATCTCCGCGACGCTGCCATCGGCCGCCACCAATCTGGCTAAGGTCGAGGGCATCACGCTGGCGCTGCACTCCGATCGCTTCGACGTGAAAGCCCGGAGCGGGCCGATCTCCGGCACCGTGACCGCTGAAAAAATCGGCATCGACAATCCGACAGTCGCACCGCTGATCGCCGGCAAGGTCACTGCCAAACTCGCCGGCAGCCTTGCCGCCGACGCTGTCATCATCGATAGCGGCACAGTGACCAGCGACGCGTTGAACAGCGGCTTCAACGGGCGGGTCTCGCTGGCCGACGGCGCCATCGATCTAAATCTCAAGGCGGATGCCGCGTCGGCGGCGCTGCCGGCGGCGGTACGTGGCGTGCTCGCCGCGCGAACACAACTCAGTGCCGCGCTGAAGCGAGACGCCAACGGCAATGTCACCGCCAACGCCGTCAGGCTGTCGTCCGGTTCGCTAACGGCAGACGGGCAGGCGAGCCTTGCCGCCAACAAGCTCAGCGCCGACGTCAAAGGCGCGCTGGGCGACGTCTCGCTGGTATCCAAGGACGCCAAAGGCGCCATCTCTTTCGCGCTGAATGCGCAAGGCGCCAGCACTGCGCCGGATCTGTCCCTGACTGTCAACAGCGACAGGCTTTCGGTCGCGGCGCGCGAGATCACTGGCCTGAAGCTCACTGCCACCGGCAAGGCTGATGCCGCCAACCCGGCTGCGAATGTGCAACTCACCGGAAACGTCGCGGGTCAACCGCTGCAGGGCAGCGCCGTGCTGGCGACATCCGACGGCAAACGCGCCATCAACGGGCTTTTGCTGTCGCTGGGCAAGAACCGTATTTCCGGCGACCTGGCGCTTGACGATGCCTTCGTCCCGGTCGGCACGGTGGCACTTGACCTGCCCGATATCGGTCCGCTTGCTGCCCTGGCACTGGAAAAGGCCGATGGCGATGTGCGCGGCACGATCGCCTTCTCCAACTTGGGCGCCGTGCCGCAGGTCGCCGTCAAGGCGATGACGGGCTCGATCTCGCGCGGCGATGTCTCGGCCAAGGCCGTGACCATCGATGCGCTGATCGCCAACTATCTGGCGGCACCGGTGATCTCGGGGAAAATCCGTGCCGACAGCGTGACCTCCGGCGGCACGGTTATCCGTGGCGTCGACATCGATCTCAAGCGCGACGGCGAATGGACCGGTTTTTCCGGTGGCGCCACCGTCAAGGATATTCCGCTGAAAGCCGGTGGGCGGGTCAAGGCGGTCAAGGGCACGACGACGGTCGAACTTGCCTCCGGCGAGGCGACCATCCGCGGCATCAAGGCGGCTATCGCCCAGGCCTCGACCATCAACATCGCCAATGGAGTGCCCAGTCTCGACAGGCTGGTGCTCAACCTTGGCGGCGGCACTGCGACGGTCACAGGCAAAGCTGGGCAGGCGCTCGACCTCAACGCGACGCTGGCCCGCGTCCCGATCTCGATAGCCAACAGTTTTTCGCCGGGCCTCGATGCCGCCGGTTCCATCTCGGGCACGGTGAAGGTGACGGGTGCGCCGGCCAATCCGGCCGTTGCTTTCAAGATCGATGCAGCAGGCGTTCAGACGTCGCAGACCCGTGGTGCAGGCTTCGGCGCCATGGGCGTTTTATCCTCAGGTACGTATTCGGGCAACAGACTGACCTTCGACGCCAACATGAGCGATGCCGCCGGCCTCGGTCTCAAGGGCGGCGGCACGATGACGACATCAGGCGCGCCCACGCTTGATCTCAACTTTTCCGGCAAGGTGCCGTTCGCCTTCCTCACCAGGACACTCGCCGCGCAAGGCTTGTCCTTGAGCGGCACGGCCGACGTCGATATACAGGTACGCGGCCCGGCAACGTCGCCGGTGATCTCAGGCACGGTCCGCACGTCAGGCGCCCGCCTGCTCGACGCGCGTTCGGGGCTTGCGATCAACGACATCACTGCCGATGTCGCCGTCGGTGGCGGCGTGGCAAGGATCAATCGACTGACCGGCACGCTGTCGACGCGCGGCAGCCTTTCGGCCAGCGGCACCGTCGGCATCGATCCGGCTAAGGGTTTTCCGGCCGATCTGTCGATCAAGCTCGTCGACGGCCGCTATACCGACGGCAAGGTGGTCACCGCCAATCTTGGCGGCGACCTGACCGTCAAGGGACCACTCACCTCCGCGCCGGTGATTTCCGGTACCATCAACCTGGCCAAGACCGTCATCACCGTACCCGAAAAGCTGCCCGGCTCGCTGGCCGAGCTCAACGTAAAGCACAAGAATGCGCCGGCCGCCGTGCGTGCGCAGGACAAGGCGTTGCGCCCGGCCGCTGCAAGCAGCGGTGGCGGCGGCAGCGGCCTCATTCTCGACGTCACGGTCAATGCGCCGAGCCAGATCTTCATCCAGGGCAGGGGCGTCGACGCCGAACTCGGCGGGTCGCTGCGGCTGACCGGCCCGGCATCGTCACCCCAGGCGGTCGGCACCTTCACCTTGCGGCGAGGGCGGCTGACGATCCTTGCCAAGCGGCTGACCTTCACCGAAGGCACGGTCGGCTTTTCCGGCTCTCTGGTGCCCTACCTCAATCTCACGGCGCAATCGAAGACGACCAGCGCCACCGTGACCATCGTGGTGTCGGGCGAGGCGACCAACCCGAAATTCACCTTCTCGTCGGTACCGGCGCTGCCGGAGGACGAGGTGCTGGCGCAGCTGATCTTCGGCCGTTCGATGTCGAACCTGTCGCCGCTGCAGATCGCTCAGCTTGCCGAGGCTGCCGGACAACTGGCCGGCATCGGCGGCTCGACCTCCCTGCTGCAGAACCTGCGCAGCGCGATCGGCGTCGACGACCTCGACGTGATCACCGACGAAGAGGGCGGCACCGCCGTCTCGGCGGGCAAATATCTCAACGACCGCACTTACGTGACGATCCAGAAGGGCGACAGGCCGGGCTCGGGCAAGGCAACCGTCGATCTCGACGTTGGGCGCGGCGTCAAGCTGCGTGGCGAGGCAACCGACGCCGGCGAAGCCAAAGGCGGTGTTTTCTACGAACGTGAATATTGAAACCGGGCGTTCGCGCAGAACAACTGGTCGCCCGAAGAACGAGCGGCGCAGCAGCGAATGTCCCGGTTTAATTGCCCGTGGAGATTTCGGGCGAAATCCCTGGCGCAGTAGCAAATTTGCGCCAAGACTGTCGTTATCGCGCGAACCGGCTTGCTTTCAAAGTTGCACATTCCTTGGCATGTTCCCAATCCGTGCCGTCTTTGACATCATGGCGCGGATGCGGAATGTTAAAAGGCAGAAAGCCAACAATGGGAGTTAGTCATGACGATCTACAAGAGTAACGGCGACCGCGTTCCCGATCACATCCTGGCCATGGCCGAAGACGCCAAGGCAGGCAAGATGGATCGTCGCGAATTTCTGGCTCTCGCCAGCGTCTTCGGCGCCTCGACGGCGATGGCCTATGGCATGCTTGGCCTTGCAGACCCGACGCCGGCCAAGGCGGAAGAGGTCCAGGGCAAGAAAGGCGGCGTGTTGAAGGTCGCCCAATGGATCAAGGATCCGAAGGATCCGCGCAAGGCCGACTGGTCGGAAATCGCCAATGCCGAGCGCCAGGCGCTCGAGCCGCTGGTCAAATATACCACCGAATACACATTCCGTCCCTATCTGCTGGAGAGCTGGGACGTGAATGACGACGCTACCGAATACACGCTGCATGTGCGCAAAGGCGTCACCTGGAACAACGGCGATCCGTTCACCGCAGACGACGTCATCTTCAACCTCAAGCGTTGGGCCGACAAGAAGGCCGAGGGCAATTCCATGCCGGGTCGCCTCGGTTCGCTGGTCAAGGACGACAAACTGGATGAGAGCGCGGTGACCAAGGTCGACGACCACACGATCAAGCTGACGCTCAGCAAGCCGGATATCGCCCTCATTCCCAACGTGTGCGACTATCCCGGCCTCATCGTCCACAAGACGTTCGATGAAAAAGGCGGCGACTTCAAGTCCTGCCCGATCGGCACTGGGCCGTTCGAGCTGGTCTCCTACGATGTCGGCCAGAAAGTGGTCTACAAGCGCCGCGAAGATAACAAATGGTGGGATGGTGAGGTCTTCCTCGACGGCATCGAGTTCATCGACTACGGCACCGATCCGGCGGCCATGGTCAGCGCCTTCGAAGCAGGCGAGGTACACACCAATTTCGAGACGTCGGCCGACTATGTGTCGATCCTCGACGGCATGGACCTGGTGAAGTCGGAGATCGTCACCGCCTCGACGATCGTCTGCCGCACCAATGTGACCAACAAGCCTTATGGCGACCAGAAGGTTCGCAACGCCCTGCAGCTCGCGGTCGACAACAATGTCGTCCTCCAGCTCGGCTACGGCAATGCCGGCACGGTTGCCGAAAACCACCATGTCGCCCCGATCCATCCGGAATACTACGAACTGCCGAAGATTGCTCGCGACCCGGCCAAGGCGAAGGCGCTGATGGCGGAAGCCGGCCAGGCCGATTTCGAGCACGAGCTGATCACGGTCGACGAGGACTGGCACAAGAATACAGGCGATGCGATCGCCGCGCAGATGCGGGACGCCGGCATCAAGGTGAAGCGTACGGTGCTGCCGGGTTCGACCTTCTGGAACGACTGGACGAAGTATCCGCTGTCGATGACCAACTGGAACATGCGGCCGCTCGGCGTCCAGGTTCTGGCGATCGGCTACCGCACAGGTGAAGCCTGGAACGAGACGGCCTGGTCGAATCCGGAGTGGGATGCCAAGCTCAACGCTGCGCTCGCAGTCGCCGACGCCGCCAAGCGCAAGGAAATGATGAAGGACATCGAGCAGATCCTGCAGGATTCCGGCATTATCATCCAGCCTTATTGGCGCAAGCTCTACAGCCATTCGGTCAAGGCGGTGCAGAACTACAAGATGCACCCGACCTTCGAGCGCGACTATGGCAAGGTCTGGCTCGAGCAGGCCTGACCGGACGATCCGGAAAGGGGCGTCTCGCCCCTTTCCGTCGCTCTTTGCATGATCCATGGACCGGAAGTCGGCGCAGCAAAAAGTTGCGGACTCTTCGGCCGGGGTCTGCAATAAAAAGGGTATTGCATCTGGGACTGGTCTGAAGGCTTGTTCTGCCGTGGCGGCAGGGCGGCTTGCAAACCGGTTCCAACCCCCAACCCGACCGGCAGGGGACCGCCATGCTTTCTTTCGTTATCAGGCGTCTCGGCACCATGGCATTGACGATGCTGTGCCTGACGATGATCGTCTTCTTCCTGGTCAATCTCGGGCCCAATCTGAAGAAGCTGGCGATCAGCCAGACCGAAATGCACACATCCGCCGAGCAGCTTGAGGCCTGGCTGGTCAACCATGGCTATCGGCAGAATTTCTTTGTCCGCTACGGCCAATGGCTGGGCATCATGCCAAAGCAGCCGGTGACCGACCCGGCGACCGGCAAGCCCGCACAGCGTTTCTCCTTCTGCAACGATCCGGTCGTGCCGACATTCTCCGGCATCCTGCAAGGCGATTTCGGTTGCTCGACGAAGTTCAAGACGACGGTCGCTTCGAAACTCTTCCCGGCGCTCAGCGCCACCGGCATCCTGATGCTCTGCGTGCTGGCCGTGATGGTGCCGGTCTCGCTTTTGATCGGCATTCTCGCCGGCATGCGCGAGGGCTCACGCACCGACCGTACATTGTCGGTGGCTTCGATCGCCTCGACGGCGACGCCCGAATACGTTTCGGGCGTCATCTTCACCGTGATCTTCGCCTCCTGGCTCGGCGTGCTGAACGGTTCGGCGGCCTCGGCCAGCCAGGGCATCACCTTCTACAATTTCACCTTGCCGGTAATGACGCTGGCGATCTACGGCATCGGCTACATCGCCCGCATGACCCGCGCCTCGATGGTGGAGGTGATGACACAGCAATATATCCGAACCGCCCGGCTGAAGGGCCTCTCCTTCGGCAGCGTGGTGATAAAGCACGCTCTGCGCAATGCGCTGATCGCACCGTTCACGGTCATCATGCTGCAGTTTCCCTGGCTGCTCACCGGTGTCGTTATCGTCGAGGTGATGTTCCGCTACCAGGGTTTCGGCTACACGCTGGTCGAGGCTGCCGGCAACAACGACATCGATCTTCTGCTCGGCTGTTCACTGGTCTCGGTGTTTATCGTCCTGATCACACAGCTCATCTCCGATGTCGGCTACGCGTTCCTCAATCCGCGCATCAGAGTTCAATAGGAGACCGGGCGGATGCAGGTCGAATATCTCAGCGCCCTCAACGTCGTACTCGGCGTGCTTGCCCGCTTCTGGCCGGTCTGGATCGCTCTCGCCCTGGTGATGGGAGCGAGCTTCGGCTACAAGAAGAAACTAGGCCTTTACGGCCAGCTTTTCGACAGCGGCGTCGGCATCGTCGGCGTTGGCATCTGCCTGTTCTGGCTGTTTACGGCGATCTTCGCGTCGACCATCTCGCCCTTCGATCCGCTTGCCCAGGTGCCGATCATGAAGGACGCGCTGCCGGGCGCGATCGAGCCGGCGTCGAAACTTGTATACTATTTCGGCGGCGACAAGCTCGCCCGCGACGTGTTCTCCCGCATGGTCTATGGCAGTCAGATCGTGCTGATCATCGCGCCGGCGGCGACCGGTTTTGCGCTGATGGTCGGTATTACGCTCGGCCTGCCGGCCGGCTATTATGGCGGCAGGATCGATACGGTGCTGTCCTTCCTCGCAAACCTTGTGCTGGCCTTCCCGGTGATCTTGCTGTTCTACCTGCTGGTGACGCCGGGCATCATGGACACGCCGATCCCCTACGCGATGGCAGGGCTGTTCTTCCTGTTTCCGATCATCTTCTTCAGTGTGTTGTTCTGGACGCGCTACAAGAACCGTCCCGACCGCCTCTATATCCTGCTTGGCCTGACGTTGGTGCTTGGCGGCTGGATCTATGCCGGCCTTGTCTTCGATGCCGATCCGTTCAAAATCATCCACATCGATCCCAACCAGCTCAACATCTTCGTGGCGGTGGTGTTCGCCTCCAGCCCGGGCGTGTTCCGCATCGTGCGCGGCCTGGTCATGGACATCAAAACGCGCGACTATGTTGCGGCGGCTCAAACGCGCGGTGAATCGCCCTGGTACATCATGCTGTGGGAGATATTGCCCAATGCGCGCGGGCCGCTGATCGTCGACGCCTGCCTGCGCATCGGCTACACTACGATCCTGCTCGGCACGCTCGGCTATTTCGGGCTGGGACTAGCGCCGGAAAGCCCGGACTGGGGCACGGCGATCAAGGATGCAAGCCGGCTGCTGCGCTCCTTCATCCACCCGGCGCTGCCGCCGACGATCGCGTTGATGTCGTTCGTGCTCGGCCTCAACCTCCTGGCGGATTCGCTGCGCGAACAGTCTATGAAAGATTGATGCCGGGAAAGATTGATGCCGGGAAAGATTGACGCTGGGAAGACCGATGCCGGGTTCGGCCCGACGTGCCTGAAGAACAAGGATTGGAGCGACCCATGAATGAGGCAGTTCGAAATCCCGCCAAGCCGACCAGTGGGCCGACCAATGAGCCGATCATCGAGATCGAGAACCTGTCGATCTCCTTCTTCACCCGCAAGGGCGAGATCCCGGCGGTCATGGATTTTTCCTGCACCGTCATGCCCGGCGAGGCAATGGGCATTGTCGGCGAATCCGGTTGCGGCAAGTCGACCGTGTCGCTCGGCATCATGCGCGACCTCTCCAACATCGGAAAGATCGTCGGCGGAAAGATCAAGTTCCAGGGCAAGGACATGGGAGAACTGTCCGATGAGGAACTGCGCGCCATCCGCGGCAACAAGATCGCGATGATCTACCAGGAGCCGATGGCCAGTCTGAACCCGGCAATGAAGGTCGGCCAGCAGCTGATGGAAGTGCCACTGATCCACGACAAGGTGTCGAAGGACGAAGCTTATAAACGCGCCTTGGAAATGGTGCGCGCGGTGAAGCTGCCGGATCCCGAACGCATGATGCGTTCCTATCCGCACCAGCTTTCGGGCGGCCAGCAGCAGCGCATCGTCATTGCCATGGCGCTGCTGTCGAAGCCGGCGCTGCTCCTGCTCGACGAGCCGACGACAGCGCTCGACGTGACGGTGGAAGCCGGCATCGTCGACCTGGTCAAGGGGCTGGGCGAGAAGTTCGGCACCTCGATGATCTTCGTATCGCACAATCTCGGGCTGATCCTGGAGACCTGCGACCGCATTACGGTGATGTATTCGGGCGAAGCGGTGGAGACCGGCAAGATCAAGGACGTCTTCGACCGGATGCGCCATCCCTACACGCAAGGCCTGTTCCGCTCGATCCCGCTGCCCGGCGCCGACAAGAATTCGCGGCCGCTGATCTCGATCCCGGGGCAGTTGCCGCTGCCGCACGAGCGGCCGAAGGGCTGCAATTTCGGCCCGCGCTGCCACCATTTCGTCGAGGGCGTCTGCAACGCCGCCGAAATTCCGATGATCGCGGTCGAAGGCCATGACGGGCATTTCTCGCGCTGTGTGCGCTTCAACGAGATCGACTGGGAGGCGCTGCCACCCGGCGCCAAGAAGGTCAACGAGCGGGTGGTGCCCGGTGCGCCGGTGCTCCAGATCGAAGACCTCCGGAAGTACTACAAGGTCGGCGGCAGCGAAGTGTTCGGCTCGAGCGAGGGCCGTGTCGTCAAGGCCAATGAGACGATCTCGTTCATGGCGCGCGAATCCGAGACCGTCGCTATCGTCGGCGAATCCGGCTGCGGAAAATCGACCCTGGCCAAGGTGCTGCTCGGCCTCGAAACGGCAAGCTCCGGCCGCGTCAAGCTCGGCAATAAGGAGATCCAGTCGACCGGGATCGAGAAGCGCAGCGTCGACACGGTGTCATCGATCCAGATGGTGTTCCAAAATCCGTTCGACACGCTCAATCCCAGCCATTCGGTCGGTTCGCAGATCATCCGTACGCTGGAAAAGTTCAATGTCGGCAACACGGTGGCCGACCGCCGCAAGCGGATGCTGGAATTGCTCGACCTGGTGAAGCTGCCGAGGGCGTTCGAGTCGCGCAAGCCGCGCCAGCTTTCAGGCGGCCAGAAACAGCGCATCGGCGTTGCGCGTGCCTTTGCCGGCGACGCCAAGGTGGTGGTGGCCGACGAGCCGGTCTCGGCACTGGATGTGTCGGTCCAGGCCGCGGTGACCGAGCTCTTGATGGACATCCAGCGCAAGAACAAGACGACGATGCTGTTCATCAGCCACGATCTGTCGGTGGTGCGCTACATCGCCGACCGCGTCGTCGTCATGTATCTCGGCTATATCGTTGAGCAAGGCACGACCGACCAGATATTCGCGCCGCCCTATCACCCCTATACCGAGGCATTGCTGTCGGCGATCCCGATCGCCGACACAAGCGTGGTCAAGAAGCACATCGTGCTGGAGGGCGACATCCCTTCGGCGATGAACCCGCCGTCCGGCTGTCCGTTCCAGACGCGCTGCGGCTACAAGAAACTGGTGCCGGACAACCTTTGCGAAACCACGGTGCCGCCAGTCAAAAATCTCGGCGACGGCCATATGAGCTTGTGCTGGCTGTCCGACGACGTGCTGGCGAAAATGGAGCCGGTGATCAAATTCGACAAGGAGCACGCCGCGAATGAGGGCGTGCCGGATGATGCAAACCACGGTGTTGGCCCGGGCTTTGCCGGAGATCCGCCCAAGCGCCCGCATGGCAAGACTGGCAGCGTTGAAGCCGATGCCGAGGGCGAGGTAGCGGAGAATGGAGAAGCGGTCGCCAAAGCCCGCCGTCATGAGGTTCGCGACGAGGTTTCAGAGACCGGCGGCACCTCAAGCTCTGCCGATAGCGCGTCGGCACCAATCATGCCGCCGACAGTCGGCGACGGCCGCCAGGCGGACGACGCCACGCGCAAGCCACGCAAACCCAAGGGCGGCTGAGAGCCGTTAGTAGGCTAGGGCGCGCATTGCCGTAGCTGAGCGGCGTAGTCCTGCGCCATCTGCTCCGTGGCGTGCGCATAGCGCTGCACGTCGGCGTCGCCGCGATTGCCGCGCTTATAGGCATTCCAGCCGAGATAGTAGGCGAGATACAGATTGTATGTGTCGTTGCGGGCGACGCCGAGCGTGTCGGCGGTCTTGGAATGATACCAGCCGACAAAATCCACGGCATCGGCAAACCTGGTGCGGCGCGCCGCCCAGCTGCCGGTCTCGTTCTGGTATTGCGCCCAGGTCCCGTCGAGTGCCTGCGAGAAGCCGGTGGCGCTGGAGATATGTTTCCAGGGAATGAAGCCCAGCAGCTTGGTGCGCGGCGGCCTGGCATTGCTCTTGAAGCCGGACTCCTTGCGCACCGTCGCCATCAGCACGGGAACCGGCACACCGTACTTCTGCTCGGTGCGTTGTGCCGCCGCCTGCCAATTGTCGAACCAGCCGTCATTCTGGTCGAAAACGGCGCACACATCGTTGATGTGGTTCGGCGGCGTCGCGCAGGCCGAAAGCGCCAGCGGCACGGCAATCGCTACAATTTTACTAAAACTCGACCTACGCATTGGAAAAGCATTAGGCCGAAAACATAAAAGGAATCTTGCTGTCTTCCTTAACGGCTCATCGGCCGCTTTGGCCGACACTGAACAGGTATAAATATTCCGACGTTTGCTGTCGCTTTTACCGACGTGAAATTCTCACAATGGCGCCTTGGCTAAAATCACGCCCGCAAATGGCGGATTTCTGACAGCCCGATGCTCATGCCGGCGCTTTGATGCGCCGCATGAGCGAACCAAGACGCAAGCGCGGCGCCGAGCGAACCAGCAACAGGGGACCGACCGCCATCCCACAACTGCCGCTCAGGCGGGTGACAAACCCTTATCCGCCGATGGCGATGCTCTCGGCCGACCAGATCGAGGCGATCCATGAAGCCTCTATGCATATTTTGGAGAATTTCGGCATCGAGGTGATGAGCCTGCGGGCACTGTGGCTATTCGAGAAGGCCGGGGCCAAGGTCGATCATGCCTCGATGAACGTCCGCATCGATCGCGGCATGATCGAGGAAGCGCTGAAGACGACGCAGTCCAGCTATACGCTTACGCCGCGCAATCCCGCCCATGCCGTCCACCTCGGCGGCAATACCATCAACTTCACGCTTGTCGCCGGGCCGCCGAATGTGCACGACATGGAGCGCGGCCGCCGTGCCGGCAATTTGCGCGATTATTCCGATCTCGTCCGGCTGGCGCAGCATTTCAACTGCATCCACATGCTAGGCAACCAGGTCTGCGCGCCGGTGGAATTGCCGGCGAATTCCCGTCATCTCGACACCTATTTCGCCAATCTGACACTGACCGACAAAAGCTTTCACGTCTCGGCCATCGGTCGCGGCAGGGCGCTCGACGGCATCGAAATGATGGCAATCGCGCGCGGACTGACGCCTGACGGGATGCGCGACGATCCCGGCGTCACCACGATCATTTCGGTCAACTCGCCGCGCCGCTTCGACGAGATGATGGCCGAGGGGCTGATGACAATGGCCGAGTTCGGCCAGTCGGTGGCGGTAACGCCATTCACACTGATGGGGGCGATGAGCCCGGTGACGCTTGCCGGCGCGCTCGCCCAGCAGAATGCCGAGGCGCTGTTCGGCGTGGTGCTGACGCAGCTCGTCCGCCCCGGCGCGCCGGTGATGTATGGCGCCTTCACCTCCAATGTCGATATGAAATCGGGAGCGCCGGCTTTTGGCACGCCTGAAAACACCAAGGCGAATATAGCGTCCGGACAGTTGGCGCGGCGCTACAAGCTGCCTTACCGCACGACGCCGGGCTCGGCTTCCAATGCCGCCGACGCGCAAGGCGCCTATGAGACGCTGATGGCGCTGTGGGGCGCGGTGCTCGGCCACGGCAACCTCATTTACCACGCCGCCGGCTGGCAGGAGGGCGGGCTGACTGCGTCGTTCGAAAAGTTCATCATCGACGTCGAGATGATCCAGCACATGATGGAGTTTTTGCGCCCGATCGAAGTCAACGAGGCCGAGCTCGCCGTCGAAGCTCTGGGTGCGGTACCGACCGGCGGCCACTTCTTCGGCGAGCCGCACACGTTGGAGCGCTACGCCACGGCCTTCTACCAGCCTATGCTGTCCAACTGGCAAAATTTCGAGGCCTGGCAGGAGGCTGGCGGGCTCGATGCCACGGCGCGGGCGACGAGGCTTTGGAAGAAGGCGCTGGAGGACTATGTCGAGCCGGTGATGGAAATCTCCAGGCGCGAAGCGCTGGAGGCATACGTGGCCAAGCGCAAGGAAGCGATCGGGCAAAGCGAGCCGTGATGATCGAAGGCTCGCGCTCGTGGGGCTCCTCCCCGAATTCATCGTTTCCATCCAACTCGTTGACGTCAGAGAGAATCCCATGAAATCGCATGCAAAGGTCGTGGTTATCGGTGGT
Organism: Mesorhizobium sp. M0904; assembly: GCF_040319475.1. Lineage (NCBI taxonomy): Bacteria > Pseudomonadati > Pseudomonadota > Alphaproteobacteria > Hyphomicrobiales > Phyllobacteriaceae > Mesorhizobium > Mesorhizobium sp. M0904. The sequence continues at coordinate 27,598 of NZ_JAMYOC010000009.1, forward strand.
GGCGTCGTCGGGTGCTCCGTGCTGTTCCATCTGGCCCGGCACGGCTGGACCGACATCGTGCTTCTGGAGCGCGATGAATTGACCTCCGGCTCGACCTGGCACGCCGCCGGCGGCATGCACACCATCAATGGCGATCCCAATGTCGCCAAGCTGCAGAAATACACAATCTCGCTCTACAAGGAGATCGAGGAACTGTCCGGCCAGGCGACCGGCGTGCATTTGACTGGCGGCGTCTTGCTGGCAGCGACGGAGGCGCGGCTCGACTGGCTGCGCGGCGTCGTCGCCAAGGGCCGCTATCTCGGCATCGAGCTCGAGGAGATATCGCCTGACGAGGCGGCCGAGCTGATGCCGTTGCTCGATCCCAAGCAGTTCGTCGGTGCCGTGCGCAACAAGGAGGACGGTCATCTCGATCCGTCCGGCGTTACCCATGCCTACGCCAAGGCGGCGAGGAAGCTTGGTGCCGAGGTCGAGCGTTTCACCAAGGTCGAGGACATTGTGCGGCGCGCCGACGGGTTGTGGCGTGTCATCACCAACAAGGGTGAGGTGGTGGCCGAGCATGTCGTCAACGCCGGCGGCCTGTGGGCGCGTGAGGTCGGCCGCATGGTCGGGCTGGAGCTGCCGGTGCTGGCGATGGAGCACATGTACCTGATCACCGAGGACATGCCGGAAGTCGCCGCCTGGAACCAGAAGACTGGTACGGAGATCATCCATGCAGTCGATTTCGACGGCGAGCTGTATCTGCGCCAGGAGCGCGGCGGCATGCTGATGGGCACTTACGAAAAGGCCAACAAGCCATGGTCCGAGTTCCAGACGCCATGGAGTTTCGGCCACGAACTGCTCGAACCCGACATCGACCGCATCGCACCGTCGCTGGAGGTCGGGTTCCGGCATTTCCCGGCGTTCCAGAACACCGGCATCAAGCAGATCATCAACGGACCCTTCACCTTTGCGCCGGACGGCAATCCGCTGGTCGGGCCGGTGCGCGGCCTGCCGGGGTTCTGGGTGGCCTGTGGTGTCATGGCGGGGTTCTCGCAGGGCGGCGGCGTCGGGCTGGCGCTGTCGAACTGGATGATCGAAGGCGATCCCGGCGCGGATATCTGGGCGATGGACGTTTCGCGCTACGGCGACTGGGCCACAATGGCCTACACCAACGCCAAGGTGCGCGAAAACTATTCGCGGCGGTTTTCGATCCGCTTCCCAAACGAGGAATTACCGGCCGGCCGGCCGCTCAAGACGACACCGGTCTACGATCTGTTGTCGGCGAAGGGCTCGCAATGGGGGGTCGCCTATGGGCTGGAGGTGCCGCTGTGGTACGCGCCCGAAGGGGTCAAGGACGAATTCTCCTGGCGCCGCTCGAGTGATTTCGAGCATGTCGCGAAAGAAGTGGAGACGGTTCGGCAAGGCGTTGGTCTGTCGGAAATCTCGTCATTCGCCAAATACAGGGTAACCGGCGAGGGCGCTGCGGCCTGGCTCGACCGCTTGCTTGCCTGCAAGCTGCCGAAATCCGGCCGCATGACGCTGGCGCCGATGCTGAAGGAAGACGGCAGGCTGATCGGCGATTTCACGCTGGCCAATCTCGGCAATTCTAAAAGTGACGATTGGTTCCTGGCAGGCTCCGGCGTCGCCGAGCAGTACCATATGCGCTGGTTCGAAGCGCATCTGCCGGAGGACGGCTCTGTCTGCATCGAGGCGCTGGGAGCAAAACTCACCGGCTTATCGATCGCCGGGCCGAGCGCGCGGAAGCTTCTTGAAAAGGTCACACGATCTGACGTGTCGAATACGGCCTTTCCATTCATGGCCATCAGCAGGATGGATATCGGCATGGCGCCGTGCCTGGTCGGGCGCGTCAGCTACACCGGCGACCTCGGCTACGAAATCTGGGTGGCGCCGGAATATCAGCGTGCCGCCTATCAGGCGCTGATGGCGGCGGGCGAGGAATTCGGCATCGGCCTGTTCGGCTCGCGCGCGCTCAATGCGCTGCGGCTCGAGAAGAATTACGGCTCATGGGCGCGCGAATACCGGCCGATCTATGGGCCGCTGGAGGCCGGCCTCGACCGCTTCGTCGCCTACGGCAAGCAGGCCGATTTCATCGGCAAGCAGGCGGCGCTGGCCGAGCGCAAGCAAGGCGGCAGACTGCGGCTGCGGGCCTTTGTCGTCGATGCTGCCGATGCCGACGTCATCGGCGACGAGCCAATCTGGTATGGCGGCGCCGTGCGCGGCTGGGTCACGTCCGGCGGCTACGCACATCATTCCAAAAAATCTGTCGCCATCGGTTATGTGCCGAAAGAGATCGCCGACGAGGCCTACGGTTTCGAGATTGAGCTTCTGGGCAAACGCCACGCTGCGCGCATGCAGCCGATCCCGCTGTTCGACGCGAATTTCGAGCGGATGCGTGGGTGACGTTTCAGGCACCGCGGCGGTTGTCCAGCGCCAGGGCGCCGGCGCCGGCAAACACCAGATAGAGGAAGATGAAGCAGAACGAGATCGCCGAATCGCCGCCATTGTTGACCGGGAAGAAACCCTGCGGCATGTGCGCCATGAAATAGGCGATCGCCATTTCGCCGCAGAGAAGGAACGCCACCGGCCTGGTCAAAAGCCCCAATGCCAGCAGGATGCCACCGGCGAATTCAAGTAGGGCAGCGGTCAGCGTCAGCCCGGTCAGAGCGCCCGCGTGATCGCTGACGGGAAAATTGAACAGTTTCTGGGTACCATGCTCGATGAACTGCAGCGCCGTCATGATGCGCAATGCGGCCAAAGCCTGCGGCTGATATCTGGCAAGACCGTCAAAAAGCTTCATCCAAACTCCATTTTACCCCTCCCGGACCGGCCATAAATTATCGCCCGGAAATGGACTACTCACTTCCCATGGCCTGCCATCAACAATCGGTGATTGAAAATGATTCCCCAGTCTGACTTTCATATGTGCTCTCTCTATGGTTGCATTTACATATCTATGGTTGTATTGATGCATAGATACTCCAGACACGTGGGTTCACTTCGCCACGAAAAAAGTCGTCATCAGCCTATTCGCAATCCTTGCAGGTACCAGCTTCGCCATGGCCGGGGACGCCGGCTGTGATGCCTTCAAATGGCCGGTGACACGCGAGCAGGCATTGTTTCCGGCATTGCCCTCCGCACAGTCCGGCGGTGCCCTGACGATCGGGCAGGCGGTGGATTTCACGCTCGCAGCGGTCGATACGATCGGCTTTGCTGTTCCGCCGGAACGTGCGCCTGCAGCCGGTACATTCGGCGCGACGGCAAGCGTGGCCGTGCCCCTGGAGGGAGAGCTCCAGATCAGCCTGTCTAATGAGGCCTGGATCGATGTCGTTCAGGACGGCAAAGCCGTGAAGTCGGCGGGGTTCAGTGGTATGAAGACCCGTCCGGGGATCCGCAAGAGCGTGCGCTTTAAGCTGGCCGCCGGCCCGGCGACTATCCAGCTCAGCGGCGCCAAGAAAGAGACCCTCAAGGTTGCGGTGCTGGCGCCGGAATGACTTTGCGCCCTGAGACAATTCATTTGCTCGCATCGCACCAACGGTGCGGTGCGGCTGTTCAATTTTGATAGGTATCGGGCTGGTTCAGCGTCCCGGCGCGATCAGCGCGAAATGCGGGCGAACCGCCGCCATGGGCACGATAGATTTCGCCTAAAGAACGTCACCCGGATCGAATGGTACTCCGGCTCCCCGAAGCTCTTTCGCTAACTCGCGCTCCCAATTCTTGCCGTCGCCGAACGACACATAGCCGATGCCATCAAAGTCTGAAGGTCTCTCAACACCCTCGCCCATGAGTGCGCAGACGTTCTTTGAGGCGCCAAAAAGGCCGGTCTCAAAGTTGCGGTGCTGATGCTGGAATGATCCAGCAGCAGCACTCGGTTGGTCAGGACGCCTACCGCACCGGCGCCATCAGCGCGAAATGGGCACCTTGCGGGTCTGTGCACTGTACGATCCAGCTGCCGCCGGGGACCTCCATCGGACCCATCAGGATCTTGCCGCCATTGTCGGTGACGCGCTTGGCTGCCGCGTCGATGCCGGGCACGTTGAAATAGAACTGCCAGACCGGCGCCGGGATCTGCTCGGGCTTGTTCATCATGCCGCCAACGGGCTCGCCGCCGAAGGCGAAAAGCTGGTAGACGCCCATCGGACCCATGTCCATGGCGTCGCCCTTCTCCCAGCCGAACTGGCTGGAATAGAAATCGAACGCCGCCTTCCAGTCTGACGTGTAGAGCTCATGCCAGCCGATGTTGCCGGGGGTCGCCAACGGTAGCGGCGGCTGGTCGGGGCCGCTGGGCTGCAGGAAGTTGAACATCGCGCCTTGCGGGTCTGCAACGACGGCGAAGCGGCCGACGCCAGGAATGTCGTCGGGTTCGCGGTGAACCGCGCCACCAGCCTTCTTGAGGGAGGCCGTTGCGGCATCGACGTCCCTGGTGAGGATATAACCGACCCAGGCCGGCGGCATGCCCATCTTGCGCGCGTCATCGGGCAGCGTCATCAACCCGCCGACGCCGCGCTCGCCGACATTCATGACGATATAGCGCGGCATGCCCTGGGCCCCTTCGAAAGGCTGCCCCCTCCAGCCCACCACGGAGGTGTAAAACGCCTCGGCGGCGTCGAGATCGGTGGTCATCAGCTCGTACCAGAAGAAGGGCATGGGGGACTGTGGCATTGTCGTGCTCCTTGCGGTTTGTACATCGATCATGCGCGATCCATTCTAGGACGATCTTCACGACGAAAATCCGACAGCGGCCAAAAAAGATGACGGCAAATTGGAAATGTTACCGGGTTGCGCGCCCTGCGGTTTTCGACTTTGCTCTCAGTCAACGAGGGGTTGTTGATCCATGCGCCGGATGTCGCTCATTCCCTGACCAGAGCGGACCATCACCAGTCTAAGGCCTATCCCGCTGCCCGGAATGGTTGTGGAAGGCGTGGTGCGAAGCGAGGGGTCAGATCCAAGCAGCTATGGCTTCACGAGCGATCACCTCTACCGTGCATTCGAGACTGAGCAATAGGAAATGCGAACAGTCGTCTGTCGGCCCGGGTATTGATCGCAACCAGTGCGAGTTCTCGACTCGGAGGAGGGGCCATCTATAGGAGGCTTGCCCGCCAGAGCCAATCAATGGGATTGAGCTGCTAGCGCTGACATGGGTCACTCCCAACATGTCGTCATGAGCCGAAAGTGCTAGCACTCCGTGGAAGTTGATCTTGAGGGTTCGTTCGGATGCCCCGACGAAGAAGTCGCCTTCGACGGCCAATTCAAAGTAGTTGTCGGATTTCAGACGTCACACCTGACAGGCAGCCAGCGGTAAATCTTCCACAGGCTCCCACCGCTGAACCGCCTCCTGAACAATGTCCATCACCTTCTCCAATGTTTGAAAATCGCGCACGATGCTCAAGCGCCTACCGCCCCGTAAGCGCTTTCGAACAGCTTGTCGCCACTGGTAGCCAATTCTGGGCGCCGCATCCATTGAGGCGCAACGGACGGTGCTCAAAAACATGAGCGCATTTATCATGTTTTTATCGAGAGGTTTCAGCGAGTTGCGCCGAAAATTGACCAATTGATAAAAAAATAAAACGTGCTAGCCTTCCCCAAAACAAGAACATGGGGAACTGACGATGCCAGAAGGCCAGTTCAAGCAAGGCATTGCCGGCGGGCGGCTCTCGCCGGACCAATATGCCGACAATTTCGCCGACCTGCACCCGCCGCTCGATCATCACGAGGCGCTGGTCGAGTCCGACCGCTGCTATTTCTGCTATGATGCGCCGTGCATGAATGCATGCCCGACCTCGATCGACATCCCGCTGTTCATTCGCCAGATTTCGACGGGCAATCCGATCGGCTCGGCCAAGACTATTTTTGACCAAAACATTTTGGGCGGCATGTGCGCCCGCGTCTGCCCGACCGAGACGCTATGCGAAGAAGTCTGCGTGCGCGAGGTGGCCGAAGGCAAGCCGGTGCAGATTGGTCGCCTTCAGCGCTACGCCACCGATGTCGCCATGGCCGAAAACAAGCAGTTCTACAAGCGCTCCGAACCGACCGGCAAAACGGTCGCCGTGGTCGGCGCCGGACCGGCCGGGCTTGCGGCCGCGCATCGGCTTGCCCGTCATGGCCACGACGTGACCATCCTGGAAGCCCGCCCGAAGCCCGGCGGCCTCAATGAGTACGGTATAGCCGCCTATAAAAGCGTCGACAATTTTGCCCAGGCCGAAGTCGACTATGTCACGTCGATCGGCGGCATCGACATCCAGAACGGCAAGGCGCTCGGCCGTGATTACCAGCTGTCGGACCTGACCAGGAATTACGATGCGGTGTTCCTCGGCATGGGGCTTGCCGGCGTCAATGCCTTGCGAGCGGATGGCGAGGAGGCCCCGGGCGTCAGCAATGCTGTCGAGTTCATTGCCGAGCTTCGTCAGGCCAGTGATCTGGCCAGCCTGCCGGTCGGCCGGCGTGTTGTCGTCATCGGCGGCGGCATGACGGCGATCGACGCGGCGGTGCAATCGAAGCTGCTCGGAGCCGAAGAGGTGACGATCTGCTATCGGCGCGGCCCGGAGCACATGAATGCCTCCGAATTCGAGCAGGATCTGGCTGCAGCCAACGGCGTCATCATCCGGCACTGGTTGCAGCCGAAGCGGGTCATTGCCGACGCTGGCAAGGTGTCGGCGATCGAGCTCGAATACACCGCGATGGACGGCGACCGGCTCGTCGGCACCGGCGAGCGGCTGACGTTGACCGCCGACCAGGTGTTCAAGGCGATCGGCCAGAGTTTTGTCCCGGCTGCGCTCAACGGCAGCGGTGCGGAGGTCGCGCTGGAAGCCGGCCGCATCAAGGTCGATGCGGAAGGGCGCACCTCGCTGCCAAACGTCTGGGCCGGCGGCGACTGCATTTTCGGCGGCGATGACTTGACTGTTTCAGCTGTCGCGCAAGGCCGCGATGCGGCGGAGAGCATTCATCGGGCACTGACCTCGAACGGGAGGGCATGAGCATGGCAGACATCCGCAACAATTTCGTCGGCATCAAGTCGCCGAACCCGTTCTGGCTGGCTTCGGCGCCGCCGACCGACAAGGCCTATAACGTCATCCGCGCCTTCAAGGCGGGCTGGGGCGGCGTGGTATGGAAGACGCTCGGCGAAGAGGGCCCGCCGGTGGTCAACGTCAACGGTCCGCGCTACGGCGCGATCTGGGGCGCCGACCGTCGTCTGCTCGGCCTCAACAACATCGAGCTGATCACCGACCGCGACCTGCAGGTCAATCTGCGCGAGATCAAGCAGGTCAAGATGGACTGGCCCGACCGGGCGATCGTCGTCTCGCTGATGGTGCCTTGCGAGGAGCATGCCTGGAAGGCGATCTTGCCGGTAGTCGAGGAGACAGGCGCCGACGGCATCGAACTCAATTTCGGCTGCCCGCACGGCATGTCGGAACGCGGCATGGGTGCGGCAGTCGGCCAGGTGCCGGAGTACATCGAAATGGTGGTGCGCTGGTGCAAGGCCAACACCCGCATGCCTGTCATCACCAAGCTGACGCCCAACATCACCGACATACGCAAGCCGGCACGCGCTGCCCTTGCCGGCGGCACCGACGCGGTATCGCTGATCAACACCATCAATTCGATCACCGGCGTCAATCTCGATAGTTTCGCACCGGAGCCGACGATCGACGGCAAGGGTTCGCATGGCGGCTATTGCGGCCCGGCGGTGAAGCCGATCGCCATGAACATGGTGGCCGAGATCGCGCGCGATCCGGAAACGCATGGCCTGCCGATCTCCGGTATCGGCGGCATTACCACCTGGCGCGACGCCGCCGAGTTCATGGCGCTCGGCGCCGGCAATGTGCAGGTGTGCACGGCGGCGATGACCTATGGCTTCAAGATCGTGCAGGAGATGATCGCCGGCCTGGAAAACTGGATGGACGAGAAGGGCCATGCCTCGCTGGACGACATCGTCGGCCGCGCCACGCCCAACGTCATCGACTGGCAGTATCTCAACCTCAACTACGTCGCCAAGGCGCATATCGACCAGGACGCCTGCATCAAATGCGGCCGCTGCCACATCGCCTGCGAGGACACCTCGCACCAGGCGATCACCAGCATGGTCGACGGCGTCAGGCATTTCGAGGTGATCGAGGCCGAATGCGTCGGCTGCAATCTCTGTGTCAATGTCTGTCCGGTCGAGAATTGCATCACCATGGAGCCGCTGGCGGCCGGCGTGATCGACCAGCGCACCGGCAGGCCGGTGTCGCCGATCTATGCCAACTGGACGACGCATCCGAACAATCCGATGGCCAAGGTGGCGGCGGAGTAGCATTGCGGAAAAAAAACGGCGTTCATGGGCGCCGCTTTTTAACTTTCCTATTGCAGATAAAAGTTATCCACGATAATCTATATCCATGAACAGGAGAGCGAAATGAAGCTGGGCGAAGGGGTCGAGGCGGCTATTCATTGCGCCGCTATGCTTGCCGGCGTTGATGGCGCCGCGACCTTGCCAGGTGCTGCCATGGCCGAAGCGTTCGGGCTGTCGCCGAGCTATCTGCTTAAGCATCTCAACGCGCTGACTGCGTCCGGCATTCTGGATTCAGTGCCGGGGCCGTCCGGCGGCTACCGGCTGGCGCGGCCGGCGGAGCGCATAACGCTGCTCGATATCGTGCTGGCCGTCGAGGGGCGTGAACCGGCGTTCCGCTGCGCCGAAATCCGCCAGCGCGGCCCAGCGAAGCTCGATGCCTCGGTCTATGTCAAACCCTGCGGCATCAACGTAGCCATGCTGAAGGCCGAGCGTGCCTATCGCGCCGCGCTCGCCGACGCCCGGCTGTCCGACATCGTTGCAGAATACACGGCCGATGCCGATCCCCGTTCGGTCGCCGCGAACTGCGCCTTCGTCGAGCGCCATCGGCGGCCGCAGAAATCAAGTTCAACCAAGCAAGCATGAAAGGCTACAGACGATGAAACAGAGGCTGCAATTTTTCGGCGCGGCGCCGGAGATCATGAAGGCGGTGTCGGCGCTCAACAAGGCAGTCGACGAATGCGGGCTCGAAAAAAGCCTGTTGCATCTGATCAAGCTCAGGGCGTCGCAGATCAACGGCTGCTCGTATTGCGTCGAGATGCATAGCCGCGAAGCGCGCCGCGACGGCGAAAGCGAGCAGCGGCTCTATCTCGTCTCCGCCTGGAAGGAATCGCCGCTGTTTTCAGAGCGCGAACGCGCGGCCTTGGCCTGGACCGACGCGCTGACCAGGATTGCCGACAACGGTGTGTCGGACGAACTCTATGCAAGGACGCTCGAATATTTCTCGGAAGAGGAGCTGGTCAAGCTCTCGGTGGCGCTCGGCATGATCAACACCTGGAACCGGCTTTGCGTTCCGTTCCATGCAATCCATCCGATGCCAGCGGTCTTGGCCGCCTGAGGACAAGGTGCGCGGCCTTGCGCCGCGCGCCTCTTTTCTGCCCAAGGACCCCCGACAGCATGTTTTTAAACTTTGATAGTGAGATCCTATTCGCCGCCCGCCTGCTGCTTGGCGGCGCCTTTGTCTTTGCCGGCCTGCGCAACATCCAGAATGCGGCGTTGGTGAGCCAATTGATGACGACGCGCGGCGTGCCGCAGGCACGGCCGGTGCTGTGGCTGGGGATCGTCCTGCAGATCATCGCCGGAGCACTGGTGATCGCGGGCATCTGGACCGCTCCGGCGGCGGCATGCCTGATCCTGTTCCTGATCGTCGCCACGCCGATGTTCCATAACTTCTGGCATCATCAGGGCCCGGAGCGCGCGTCCCGCATCAATGGCTTTGTCGGCAACGTCGCGCTGGCCGGAGGATTTCTGGCGCTGATCGCGCAGTCGCTTTGACAACGACTGATGCCTCTTGGAGGCAGCCGCTCACGCCGCATACCGCAAGCCGCCGTCGCAGGTCAGGATCTGGCCGGTGACGAAGCTGTTCGAAACCAGGAACGCGATCGCCTCGGCGACGTCCTCGGCGCGGCCGATGCGGCCGACCGGCGTCCTGCCGGCATAATCGGCAAACACCGCATGGCGCTGTTCATCGGGTAAAAAGTCCCACCAGGGCGTGTCGATGACACCTGGCGCCACGACATTGACGCGTAACGGCTTCAGCTCCATTGCCAGGATCGGCACCACGGTCAGCAGCATGCCGTTGACGGCGGCGATGCCGGCGACACCCGGCGCCGACAATTGCGCCGACACCGCCGAGATGAAAGTCACCGAGCCGCTCTTGTTCAGCGTCGGCAAGGCGGCCTGCAGGCAGGAGAGCTGTGGCCGGACTTTCTCGTCGACGCCGCCGCCGATGTCGGTCAGGTCAAGCGTTTCGAACGCGCCGAGGCCCTTGCCGCCGCTGGCGGCCAGCACCAGGTGATCGAAAGGGCCGAGATCGCTGAAGAACCGGCGAACCTCGTCCGGCTTCGCGGCGTCGAAGGCAGCTTTTTCGACTGTGCCGCCAAGGCTTTGCCATGCGTTGTCGAGCTTTTCCCTGCTGCGCCCGGTGATCGTCACCTTCATCCCCGGGCCGAGCAGCTTTGTCGCGGTGGCGAGGCCGATGCCGGAGGAGCCGCCGACGATCACGGCGTGCTGCGTTTTCTCGATCATGAATTTTCTTTCTTCGATGTTGCGGAAGCGGGTGCGAGCCCGACAAGGCCGAGGCTCAATTCGCGCAACTGCTGCCTCGCCTTAGCGTCATAGGCTTGCGCATCGGCGCGGGATTTTCTTTGGCCGTCGAAATAGAGGCCGCTTCGCCCCTCAAGCGCCGGCGATGTGGCGAGGTTGATGATGGCCTCGGCGCCGGTTTCGACGGAGCTCCAGGGTGTGATGCCCGCCTGCCGCACCATCGTAGTGTTCATGTAGCTTGCCGGATGCAGGCTGTTGACCGTGACACCGGTGCCGTTCAGCTGCTCCGCCAGATCGATGGTGAACATGATCTGCGCCAGCTTGCTCTGGCAGTAGGCACGGACGCCGCCATAGGAGCGGGTCAGCATGACGTCGTCGAAGTCGATCGCCTGCTGGCCGGCCGAGGCGACGTTGACGATGCGCGCCGGCACGCTGGACTTGAGCAGCGGCAGCAGCTCCGTGGTGAGCAGGAAACCGGCGAGATAGTTGACGGCAAAGCGCAACTCGTAGCCGTCGGCGCTGACCTGCCGTTTCGCGTTTGGGCCGGCGGTGCCGACGCCGGCATTGTTGATGAGGACATCGAGCCGCTTGGTCCTTGCGCGCACGGCCTCGGCGAGGCGGCGAACTTCCGCCAGGGAGGAGAGATCGGCGACCAGCAGCTCGGCCTTGCCGCCGGCGGCTTCGATTTCGGCCCCGATCGCCTTGCCCCTTGTCGCGTCGCGGCCATGCACCAGGATGCGCGCACCGCCGGCGCCGAGCCTTTGCGCGACGACGCGGCCGACGCCGTCGGTAGACCCTGTGATGAGGATTGTCTTGTTTTTCAGTTCCATGTTCGGAGCCTCCATCTCGTAGCTCTGAGCGGAAAGATGGGGCACCAGCCACTTGCCAAACAGTTCAAACTTTATCCTGGTATCGGTACTGCTATAATAGCGCCGATGGATTCCACCACGCATTCCGCCGAAGACAGCCGCCGCCGCGAGCTTGGCGCCTTCCTGCGCTCGCGGCGCGAAAGGCTGACGCCTTCGGCCACCGGCATATCGACCGGATTGCGCCGGCGCACGCCCGGGCTGCGGCGTGAGGAAGTGGCGATGATCGCCGGCGTCGGCACGACCTGGTACACCTGGCTGGAGCAGGGCCGCGACGTTCGGCCATCGGCAGAGGTGCTGACGGCGCTCAGCCGGGCGCTGCGCCTGGACACGGCCGAGCAACGGCATCTGTTCATCCTTGCCGGCCGACCGCAGCCGGAGCGTCGCGTCGACGCGCCGGAAAAAGTCGATAGCCCGTTACTGCACATGCTGCAGAGCCTGGTCCTGCAGCCGGCCTATGTCCTTGGGCGGCGCTGGGACGTGCTGGCCTGGAACTCTGCCGCGGCAGCCGTGTTCGGCGACTATGGTCTGCTGGAGGGCGATGCCCGCAACATCGTCCATATGGTTTTCACCAGCCCGCAGCACCGGCGCCTGCTCGTCGACTGGGAGGAACTGGCGCGTGCCGTGCTGGCGTCATTCCGGGCAGAAAGCGCCAGATATGTCGGCGATCCGGATTTCGAGCGGCTGATCGCGCTGATGACGCGCTCGAGCCCGGAGTTTCGCGCCTGGTGGCCGCTACGCGACGTGGCCCGCAACCTATCGGGTGTGAAGCATGTCCGGCACCCGATAGCGGGCGCCATGGCGTTCGAGCATATGAGCCTGTCGATCGACGACGGCTCGGACATGAAGCTGATCGTCTACACGCCGCTCGCCGAGCAAAACTCGATCGCCAAGCTCGAACAACTGCTGGAGACGCTTCCGGCCGAGCGGCGCAGCGCGTGATGCCCATCGCTTCGCTGAAGCCTCAGCCCTTCGGCTTCAGCCCGTCAATGAACAGTTGCTCGAGAAACCTTGCGGCATCCTCGAAGCGGCCGTCACCGCCGCGATCGGGGCCGAGCACGGCGCGGACCTGGACGTCGAAATCGGCATAGTGCTGCGTCGTCGCCCAGATCGAGAAGATCAGGTGCCAGGGGTCGGTGCGGGCAATCTTGCCGGCGCGCATCCAGCCCTTGATGACGTTGGCCTTCTCGTCGACCAATGTCTTCAATTCGCCCTCCAGCATCGGCATGATGCGCGGCGCGCCCTGCAGGATCTCGTTGGCGAACAGCCGGCTCTCGCGCGGGAAATCGCGCGCCATTTCGAGCTTGCGCCTGATATAGCTGCGCAGTTCGGTCAAGGGATCGCCAATGTCGTCGAGTTCGCGCAGCGGTGCCAGCCAGGTGTCGAGAAGCCGCTGCATCAGCGTCTCGTGGATGTCCTCCTTGCGGCGGAAATAATAGAGCAGGTTCGGCTTCGACATGCCGGCGGCTTCGGCGATCTGGTCGATGGTCGAGCCGCGAAAACCGTTGGTGGAGAAGACTTCGAGCGCTGCCTCTAGGATGAGCTCGCGCTTTTCCAGCTGGATGCGGGTGCGGCGAGGAGCGGAGCTTTCGACCGCCCCCGTCACCTCGAAAAACCTTCGCCGCGAGGAGTGTCTGGACCAATTCTCTGGACCAGTTTTTCTCCGCCCTGTGGAGCGCACTTCGAAAGCCGCATTTCCGCTAGTAATCCCTTGACCGCTGATAAGGCGGTGCTAACGTTTGTCCAACCGGTCAAAAATTTGCGTAGCACGAAAACGCAGCAAAGACCAAGTGTTGGAAAGACCAGGCGTTAGCCGCACCGAAACGGGTTACAAGGGGAAGTCTTGGTCATGTCCAACCGGCTGAAAGTCACGCCGAACGATCTCAGCGCATTCTGGATGCCGTTCACGGCAAACCGGCAGTTCAAGCAGGCGCCGCGCATGTTCGTGTCCGCCAAGGACATGCATTACACGACCAGCGACGGGCGCAAGGTTCTCGACGGCACCGCCGGCCTGTGGTGCGTCAATGCCGGCCACTGCCGTCCGAAAATCACCGAGGCGATCCAGAGCCAGGCGGCAGAGCTCGATTATGCGCCGGCGTTCCAGATGGGTCACCCGATCGTGTTCGAGCTTGCAAATCGGCTGGTCGATATCGCGCCGAAGGGCATGGACCATGTGTTCTTCACCAATTCCGGATCGGAATCGGTCGAGACCGCGCTGAAGATGGCCATCGCCTATCACCGCGCAAAAGGCGAGGGCTCGCGCACCCGCCTGATCGGCCGCGAACGCGGCTATCACGGCGTCAATTTCGGCGGCATTTCGGTTGGCGGCATCGTTACAAACCGCAAGATGTTCGGCACGCTGCTCGGCGGCGTCGATCACATGCCACACACCCATCTGCCGGAAAAGAACTCCTTCACCAAGGGCGTGCCCGAACATGGCGCCGAACTGGCGAACGAATTAGAGCGTATCGTTGCCCTGCACGACGCCTCGACAATCGCCGCCGTCATCGTTGAGCCGGTTGCCGGTTCCACCGGCGTCATCCTGCCGCCGAAGGGCTATTTGCAGAAGCTTCGCGAGATCTGCACCAAGCATGGCATCTTGCTGATTTTCGATGAGGTCATCACCGGCTTCGGCCGTCTCGGCACGCCGTTTGCCGCCGACTATTTCGGCGTCACGCCCGATATCATGACCACCGCCAAAGGCGTCTCCAACGGCGTCATCCCGATGGGCGCGGTGTTCGTGAAGAAGGAAATCCACGACGCCTTCATGACCGGGCCCGAGCACATGATCGAGTTCTTCCACGGCTACACCTATTCGGGCAATCCGATCGCCTGCGCCGCGGCGCTGGGCACGCTCGACACCTACAAGGAAGAGGGGCTGCTGACGCGCGGCGAGGAACTGGCGCCGTACTGGGAGGACGCGCTGCATTCGCTGAAGGGCGAGCCGAATGTCATCGACATCCGCAATATCGGCCTGATCGGTGCGATCGAACTGGCGCCGATCGCCGGCCAGCCGACGAAACGCGCCTTCTCGGCTTTTGTGAAGGCGTTCGAGCGCGGTGCATTGATCCGAACCACCGGCGACATCATCGCGCTGTCACCGCCGCTGATCATCACCAAAGGCCAGATCAACGAATTGATCGACCATGTGCGCGAAGTGCTGAGGGCGGTGGATTGAAGAACCGGGCGCGGATATCCCTCCCCCTTGAGGGGAGGGTGGCCGCGAAGCGGCCGGGTGGGGTCGGTGCGGCAGTGCGCCGACCTGATCTTTTGCTGCGAGGTCGTTTTTGATGCCCCGTACCCGTGTGAGCTTCGAAATGCGCCAAAAGGCACGGGCGCTGCGAGTTCACGCGACCAAGGGCGAATCCCTGCTTTGGTATGAACTGCGCGAGCTGAAATCGGCCGGCATCAAGTTCCGGCGCCAGTGCCCCATCGGACCGTATATCGTCGACTTCGCTTGCCTCGCTGTAAAGCTGGTGGTGGAAGTGGATGGCGACTTGCACGAACAGGAGAAGGGCAAACGGCACGACGCCGTCCGTGATGCCTATCTGCGATCGCTTGGGTTCGATATCTTTCGCGTCGATGAGCCCGATGTCATAAACACCGCTTGGCATGTCGCACAGGTGGTCAAGGAGAAGGTCGCGCGCATGTCAGCCGACCCCACCCGACCGCTTCGCGGCCACCCTCCCCTCGAGGGGGAGGGGGAGGCTGGCGTGCCGCAACCGATGAGGTTTTAGAATATGGCCGCCCCCGGCGAGAATCTGCGAATCAATTCAGACCGTTTGTGGGATTCGATAATGGAGATGGCGAAGATCGGCCCCGGCATCGCCGGCGGCAATAATCGCCAGACCGTTACCGACGAGGACGGCGAAGGGCGGCACCTGTTCAAGCGCTGGTGCGATGAGGCGGGGCTCGAAATGGGCGTCGACGAGATGGGCACGATGTTTGCCCGTCGGGAAGGCGCCGACCCCAGCCTGCCGCCGGTCTATGTCGGAAGCCATCTCGACACCCAACCGACCGGCGGCAAGTATGACGGCGTGCTCGGCGTGCTCGGCGGCCTGGAGGTCGTGCGCTCGCTCAACGATCTCGGCATCAAGACCAAGCACCCGATCGTCGTCACCAACTGGACCAACGAGGAAGGCGCGCGCTTTGCGCCGGCGATGATGGCGTCGGGGGTATTCGCCGGCGTGCTCGACCAGGCCGACGTCTATTCACATGTCGACAAGGACGGCAAGAAATTCGGCGAGGAACTCGAACGGATCGGCTGGAAGGGCACCGAGAAAGTCGGTGACCGCAAGATCCACGCCTTCTTCGAATTGCATATCGAGCAGGGCCCGATCCTCGAGGACGAGGGCATCGACATCGGTGTCGTCACCCATGGGCAAGGGTTGAAATGGCTACAGGTGACGCTGACCGGCAAGGAGGCGCACACCGGCTCGACGCCGATGCCGAAGCGGCGCAATGCCGGGCTCGGCATGGCGCGGGTGATCGAATTGGTGCACGAGATCGCCATGGACTACCAACCCGACGCCGTCGGCGCGGTCGGCCATATGGAGGTCTATCCGAACTCGCGCAACATCATCGCCGGGCGCACCGTCTTCACCATCGACATCCGCTCGCCGGAAAAGGAGGTGCTGGACGCCATGGACGGGCGCATCCGCGAAGGCATCGACACGATCTGCGAGGCGCTCGACATCAAATATCAAATCGAGCAGGTCGGCCATTTCGACCCGGTCACCTTCGACGCGGGCTGCGTCAAGGCTGTGCGGGATGCGGCGGAGCGCTTGGGATATACGCATCGCAATATTGTCTCGGGCGCCGGCCATGACGCTTGCTGGATCAACCGCGTTGCGCCCACCGCAATGGTGATGTGCCCTTGCGTCGACGGTCTCAGCCACAACGAGGCCGAGGAAATCACCAAGGAATGGGCAGCGGCCGGCGCCGACGTGCTGTTCCATGCGGTGGTGGACACGGCGGAGATCGTAGGGTGAGAGGTTTGGGCTGGAGCAGACGGATTCTTGCGAAGAGGGACCCCCACCCTAACCCTCCCCACAAGGGGGAGGGAACTCCTGTCAGCGCCGATTTGCGGCAAATTACCAACGTTTCCAACGCCAAGGTCGTAAGTCGGATTGCGCGGCAGCATTCCCTCCTCCTTGTGGGGAGGGTTAGGGTGGGGGTCCCTCTTCGCAAAAAATTCGTACGCGATTTCTCTGCCTTTGCGGGAAGAGATTGAGGGTGGGGGTACTCGTTTTGGCACCGACCGGTATCGACCCCGCCGCCATCAAACGTGCCAGGGCATTACGCCGAAACATGACGGATGGCGAACGCAAGCTCTGGTCGGAATTGAAAGAGTTCCGTCATCTCTACGGCCTGCATGCCAGGAAGCAGGCGCCAATCGGGCCTTACATTGCGGACTTCGTTCTGCATGAGAAGAACCTCGTCATCGAAGTAGACGGAGAGCATCACTTCACGCCGGAGCAAATGGACAAGGATCGGATACGCGATGCATGGTTTAGCCGGCAGGGCTATCGTGTGCTGCGGTTTTCGACCGGAGATCTGGCGGAATCTTTCGACGGGTGTATCGAAGAGATACTGCGGGAAGTTGGAGTCATGTAGAGGCCATTTACAGCCCCGTTGGTCCTGACCCCACCTGTAACACCAACAAGACGCTCACAAGAAGCGCGAGAGAACAAGGGAACAAGAAAATGACCAAAGTCATCCGAAACGGCACCATCGTCACAGCCGACCGCACCTGGAAGGCCGATGTGCTGATGCAGCACGGCAAGATCGTCGCCATCGGTTCCAATCTTCACGGCGACCATGAGTTCGACGCCAGCGGCTGCTATGTGATGCCGGGCGGCATCGATCCGCACACCCATCTCGAAATGCCGTTCATGGGCACCTATTCGGCCGATGACTTCGAATCCGGCACCCGCGCGGCCCTTGCCGGCGGCACGACGATGGTCGTCGATTTCTGCCTGCCGTCGCCGCAGCAATCGCTGCTCGAGGCCCTGCAGATGTGGGACAACAAGACCTCGAAGGCGTCCTGCGATTATTCCTTCCACATGGCGATCACCTGGTGGGGCAAGCAGGTGTTCGACGAAATGGCCACCGTCGTCGACAGGGGCATTACCTCGTTCAAGCATTTCATGGCCTACAAGGGCGCGCTGATGGTCGACGACGACGAGCTCTATTCGTCGTTCCAGCGCTGCGCCGATCTTGGCGCGCTGCCGCTGGTCCATGCCGAGAATGGCGACGTGGTGGCCGCCCTGTCGCAGAAGCTGCTGGCGGCGGGCAACAACGGCCCGGAGGGGCACGCCTATTCGCGCCCGCCGGAAGTGGAAGGCGAGGCGACCAACCGCGCCATCATGATCGCCGACATGGCTGGCGTGCCGCTGTATGTCGTGCATGTCTCCTGCGAGCAGGCGCACGAGGCCATCCGCCGCGCGCGGCAGAAAGGCATGCGGGTGTTCGGCGAGCCGCTGATCCAGCATCTCACGCTGGACGAGAGCGAGTATTTCAACAAGGACTGGGACCATGCGGCGCGCCGTGTCATGAGCCCGCCCTTCCGCAACAAATGGCACCAGGATTCGCTGTGGGCCGGCCTGCAGGCCGGGTCGCTGCAAGTGGTGGCGACCGACCATTGTGCCTTCACCACCAAACAGAAGCGCAACGGCGTCGGCGACTTCACCAAGATTCCGAATGGCACCGGCGGGCTCGAGGATCGTTTGCCGGTGCTGTGGACGACCGGCGTCAACACCGGCCGGCTGACGATGAACGAGTTCGTCGCGGTGACCTCGACCAACATCGCCAAGATACTCAACATGTACCCGAAGAAGGGCGCCATCGTCGAAGGCGCGGACGCCGACATCCTCGTCTGGGACCCGAAGCGCAAGAAGAAGATCACGGCCAAGAAGCAGCAGTCGGTGATCGACTACAACGTCTTCGAAGGTTTCGAGGTGACCGGCCTGCCGCGCTTCGTCTTCTCGCGCGGCGAACTGTCGATCGAGGAAAACGAAGTCAAGGCAAAGCCCGGCCATGGCGAGTTCGTCGCTCGCGAGCCCAACGCGGCGGTCAACCGGGCACTGTCGACCTGGAAGGAGATTTCCGCGCCGCGCAAGGTGGAACGTACAGGCATCCCGGCGACGGGCGTTTGAGCTTGGCGAGCCACGGTGTGATTATCTCACTGGCCGCGGTGATCCTTGCCGCCGGGCCGGCGGCGGCTGACGTCCTTGCCGGTTCCTATGGCAATGAGGTCGGTTGCGCCGGCGTACGGCTCGGTTATCAGGACAGCGACGATTATGTCGTGCTGACCGCCGACGGCGTCGAAACCTATGGCAGCGGCTGCGAGTTCGCACAGCGATTGACGACGATGCCTGGCACCCAGTTGTTGAACTCCACCTGTTTCGCCGAGGGCGAGGAGGGGACGACCACGGATGTCGTCAAGGTCGTCAACAAACGAGAGGACGGTTTCTTCGTGACCATCCCCGGCCTTGATGAGATAGGGCCGCTGAAATCATGTTCGTGACGGTGCCGATGACGGCCGCCGCCTCGATGCCGGCTTCAGGCGACCAACCCGTCCAGTGCCGGCAGCAGGACGACGCTTTCCTGTTCGTTGGGATCGGTGCGGGCAATGACCGCCGAGGCGGGGCTGTCGCTCAGATTGGCCGGCAGATGCGGCACGCCGGCCGGAATGTAGAAAAGATCGCCGGCCTTGACCACGATATGCTGTTCAAGCCGGTCGCCATACCAGGTATGGACTTCGCCGGAGAGCACATAGATCGCGGTTTCATGGTTTTCGTGCAAATGCGCCTTGGCGCGGGCACCCGGCGGCATGGTCAGCAGATGCATGCAGATGCCGGACGAGCCGACTGTTTCGGCGGCGATG
Source organism: Mesorhizobium sp. M0904 (assembly GCF_040319475.1). NCBI lineage: Bacteria > Pseudomonadati > Pseudomonadota > Alphaproteobacteria > Hyphomicrobiales > Phyllobacteriaceae > Mesorhizobium > Mesorhizobium sp. M0904. The sequence goes on from NZ_JAMYOC010000009.1 coordinate 46,940, forward strand.
CCGGCGAAATAACTCAGGCCCTGTTTGCCTTCATAAGAGCTTTCAGGGCGGATAAGATGGCACGTCGGTTTGGGCGACATCGGGGCAACTCCGGGCGTCTATCTGATGGGACAAGGGCGCGTCGAACTGGGGCGAGTAGGACTGGGCGAGTGGAAAGCAACATCGGGGTAAAATCAATGGGATTCCGGCCGGCGCCGCAGTGGCCGGAAGCGACAGGCTACGGCCGATGACGGGAGTATCGCCAGCCGTTGTTTCGGCAAGCAAGCTTGGCCTGACCTTCCAGACGAACGATGGTCCGGTGCAGGCGCTGTCTAATGTCGACCTGACCATCGGCAAGGGCGAATTCGTGTCCTTCATCGGGCCCTCCGGCTGCGGCAAGACAACTTTGCTGCGCGTGATCGCCGATCTGGAGAAGCCGACATCGGGAGCCATCTCCGTCAACGGCATGACGCCCGAGCAGGCGCGCCAGAGCCGCGCCTATGGCTATGTCTTTCAGGCGGCCGCACTTTATCCGTGGCGCACGATCGAGCGCAATGTGGCGCTGCCGCTGGAGATCATGGGCCTGTCCAGGGCCGAGCAGGCGGCGCGCATCAAGCGCACGCTCGATCTCGTCAACCTCTCGGGCTTCGAGAAGAAATATCCCTGGCAGCTGTCGGGCGGCATGCAGCAGCGCGCCTCGATCGCACGGGCGCTCGCTTTCGATGCCGACCTTCTGCTGATGGACGAACCGTTCGGTGCGCTGGACGAGATCGTGCGCGACCATCTCAACGAACAGCTGCTGGAGCTTTGGGAACGGACCAACAAGACCATCTGCTTCGTCACCCATTCGATCCCCGAGGCGGTCTATCTGTCGACGCGCATCGTGGTCATGTCGCCGCGCCCCGGCCGCGTCAGCGACGTCATAGACTCCACGCTACCGAAGAAGCGGCCGCTCGACATCCGCGAGACACCGGAGTTCCTGGCGATCGCCGCACGGGTGCGCGACGGGCTGAGAGCAGGGCACAGCTATGATGATTGAGGCGGCGCGGAACGGGCTTGCGCCTTCGGAGGTGCATCGCCCTCGCGAGGGAGGCGCTAACCGTGCATTCGTCATCCTAGGGCGGAGCCGCCGCGAAGCGGCGTGCGCAGAGCCTAGGATCCATGCCGTGACGTCGGCCGAAACGCGCAAGCGGTCGAGAATAAGCGCCGGGCAAGCCAGCGCAAGCGCCGTTCCTTCCAGAGAGGGAGCTATTTTCAGCACCGCTTCGGAACGGGAAGGTAACGGAATGGATCCTTGGGTCTGCGCCGCGTCGCTTCGCTCCTCGCTGCGCCCTAGGATGACGAAGGGGTGGTTGGGGGCGCCCTTTACGCACGCCGCTTCGCGGCTGCTCCGCCCTTCGAAAGAAACGAATGCCGGGGCGAAAGTGCCCGGCCTCCGCTTCGCTCCAGCCACCCTCTCCCCGTTGGGGAGAGGAGGGCGCTTACCCGGCGAGGCCTGCTAGAATGGACTCGTTTCGCGACAAGATCGTTCCGGTGACCTCGATCCTCCTGGGCGTCGTCGTCGTCTGGTACGTTATGGCTGTCATCCTCAACACGCCGTTCCAGCGCGATCTCGACCGCCGCGCCAATCAGACACCGGGTATTGTGGAATTCATCGGCAAGACGCTGGCGCAGCCGAAGCCGACGCTGCCGGCGCCGCATCAGGTGGCAGTGAATTTTTTCGAAAACACCTTTCTGCGCAGCATCACCTCGAACCGCAGCCTTGTCTACAATGCCTGGGTGACGCTGTCGTCGACGCTGCTCGGCTTTGCCTTCGGCACGGCGCTCGGCATCGTCATCGCCGTCGGCATCGTGCATGTGGCGACGCTCGACCGCAGCCTGATGCCGTGGATCATCGCGTCGCAGACCATTCCGATCCTGGCGGTGGCACCGATGATCATCGTTGTGCTGGCGGCTGTCGGCATCACCGGGCTGATCCCGAAGGCACTGATCTCGACCTATCTGTCCTTCTTCCCGGTGGCGGTCGGCATGGTGAAGGGGCTTCGCTCGCCCGAGCTTACCCATCTCGACCTGATGCACACCTATAATGCCAGTCCTTCGCAGACCTTCTGGAAATTGCGGGTGCCGGCCTCGGTGCCGTTCCTGTTCACCTCGATGAAGGTGGCGGTGGCCGCCAGCCTGGTCGGCGCCATCGTCGGCGAGCTGCCGACCGGCGCCGTCGCCGGCATCGGCGCCAAACTGCTCGCCGGTGCCTATTACAGCCAGACCATCGACATCTGGTCGGCGCTGGTTGCCGGGTCGGTGGTCGCGGCGCTGCTGGTTATGCTGGTCGGCATTGCCGGGCGCCTTGTCGACCGCGCCATGGGCGGGAGGCCGGCATGAGCTCGCTCCTGAGCCTTTCCTCAATCACGCCTCGATCCTGGCAGGGGTATGCCGCGCTTGTCCTGTTTGTCGGCGCGCTGCTTGTTTTGCCGCTCGTCAGTGCTACGCCCGGTTACGGCATGGCGACTACGCTTTCGATTTTCATTCTGCTGCTCGTGGCAATCGAGGCCGACAACTTTCCACCGATGATCGGGGTGATGTTGCTGTTCCTTGGCGCGCATGGCGCGGCGTGGATGCTGCTCGCCGGCATAACCGGCAATGAGGGCAGCGCTCGCGCATCCTTCTATCTGCTGCTCGCCGCCGCGTGGTTTTTGGCCTGGCGCTGCGTCACGGTCTTGTCGTCGTTTCGCCCGATATCGCGCTGGGCGTCAACCGCCCTGCGCCTGATCATTCCGGCCATCTTCGGCGCCTGGATCCTGATCATCTGGGAAGCGGTGACGCGTGGTGCCGGCATTCCCTTCATCCTGCTGCCGCCGCCAAGCGCCATCGGTGCCCGCATCGTCGGCTCGCTGCCGGTGCTGGGGGCCGATGTCAGGCAGACCATCTTCAAGGCGGTCATCTTCGGCTATGTGGTGGGGAGCAGCGCCGGCTTCCTCGTTGCCATCGCCGCCGACCGCGTGCCGTTCCTGCGGCGCGGGCTTTTGCCGATCGGCAATATGGTATCGGCGCTGCCGATCATCGGCGTCGCGCCGATCATGGTCATGTGGTTCGGCTTCGACTGGCAGTCGAAGGCAGCGGTGGTCATCATCATGACCTTCTTCCCGATGCTGGTGAACACCGTCGCCGGGCTTGCCGCCTCCGGCCATATGGAGCGCGACCTGATGCGCACCTATGCCTCGAGCTATTGGCAGACGCTGTTCAAGCTGCGGCTGCCGGCGGCCGCGCCCTTCATCTTCAATGCGTTGAAGATCAATTCGACGCTGGCGCTGATCGGCGCCATCGTCGCCGAGTTCTTCGGCACCCCGGTGGTCGGCATGGGGTTCCGCATTTCGACGGAAGTCGGCCGGATGAACATCGACATGGTGTGGGCCGAAATCGCAGTTGCAGCACTTGCGGGTTCGGTCTTTTATGGCGTGGTCGCTTTTTTCGAGAGAGCAATCACGTTTTGGCATCCCTCTGTCCGTGGTGGATAGGGGCGGTGGGTTTAGGGCGCTAACTTCAGAGGGTAAAAACATGAAAAGACTAGTTGTTTCGATGCTGGCCGGCGCGATGTCGCTTGCCGCGTTCCAGGCGATGGCCGCGGACAAGGTGACGCTGCAGCTGAAATGGGTCACGCAGGCCCAGTTTGCCGGCTATTATGTCGCCAAGGACAAGGGCTTCTATGAGGCCGAAGGCCTCGACGTCGAGATCAAGCCCGGCGGTCCTGATATTGCGCCGGAGCAGGTCATCGCCGGCGGCGGTGCCGACGTTATCGTCGACTGGATGGGCGGCGCGCTGGCTGCCCGCGAAAAGGGCGTGCCGCTGGTCAACATCGCCCAGCCGTTCAAGAAAGCCGGTATGGAGCTGGTCTGCCCGAAGGACGGGCCGGTCAAGACAGAAGCCGACTTCAAGGGCCACACGCTCGGCGTCTGGTTCTTCGGCAACGAGTATCCGTTCTATGCCTGGATGAACAAGCTTGGCCTCAAGACCGATGGCGGGCCGGACGGCGTCACCGTGCTCAAGCAGAGCTTTGACGTGCAGCCGCTGATCCAGAAGCAGGCGGATTGCATTTCGGTGATGACCTATAACGAGTACTGGCAGCTCATCGACGCCGGCTACAAGCCGGAAGAGCTGACCGTCTTCAACTATTCCGCCATGGGCAACGATCTGCTCGAAGACGGGCTCTATGCCCTGGAGGACAAGCTCAAGGATCCGGCCTTCGAGGACAAGATGGTGCGTTTCGTGCGCGCTTCGATGAAGGGTTGGAAATACGCCGTCGACAATTCCGACGAAGCGGCCGGCATCGTCATGGACAATGGCGGCCAGGACGAGAATCACCAGAAACGCATGATGGGCGAAGTCGCCAAGCTGATCGACAATGCCGATGGCAAGCTCGATCCGGCGACCTACGAGCGCACCGCCAAGGCGCTGCTCGACCAGAAGATCATCAGCAAGGAGCCTACCGGCGCCTACACGACGGCGATCACCGACAAGGCCATCAAATAGGGCTGTCAAACTGGCTTGTAGCGGAAAAGGGGCGGGCGACCGCCCCTTTTTAGTGGGATGTAAAATGAACGTTACCGGCGGAAACATCCGCTCGCAAAATCGTTGTGCCGGTGCATCCGCCTCAAGGGTGTCACAACGGAGGTTTCCATGCGCATCCAGTCCTTCACGCCGATGCTTTCGGCGCTGGCCATTTCTGCAGCCATCTTCTCTGCTTCACCGGCCCTGGCCGAAACCATAAAGATGACTGCGACGCTCGATGGTGCTCAGCAGAGCCCGCCCGTCACAACGAAGGGCAAGGGCACCGCCACGCTCAGGTTCAACACCACAACCAAGAAACTCAGCTGGACAGTGAGATATTCCGGCCTCAGCGGGCCGGCGAAGGCCGCACACATTCACGGCCCGGCGGCAAAGGGCGAAAACGCCGACCCGGTGATACCGTTCGAAGGCAAGCTGAGGAGCCCGATCAAGGGCTCGGCGACGTTGACCGATGCCCAGGCGACCGATTTGGAGGCGGGCAAGTACTACGTCAACATCCACACCGCGGCCCACGCGGATGGCGAGATCCGCGGGCAGATCGAAAAGGCGCCATCGACGATGTAGCGCAGCGATCATAGCGCTGTATCAACCTGTTGAAGTTTGGGAAGGGAATTCGACCTATCCCTTTGGCGCTTAGGCCCTGTCCCGTATCTGGGTCATGGTCCGCGTCGGCGTGATTGCCTCGGGATCGAGCCTGATCTCGACGATCGACGGTTTGCCGCTCGCGCGGGCGCGTTCGAAGGCCGGCGCGAAGTCGGCGGTCTTCTCGACTGTTTCGCCATGACCGCCATAGGCACGCGCGAGCGCCGCGAAGTCGGGATTCTTCAGATCCGTGGCGACGACACGGCCGGGATATTCGCGCTCCTGGTGCATCCGGATCGTGCCGTAGATGCCGTTGTTGACGACGATGACGATGATCGGCAGTGCGTATTGCACGGCGGTGGCGAATTCCTGGCCGTTCATCAGGAAACAACCGTCACCGGCAAAGGCGATCACGTCGCGATCCGGATAGAGCTGCTTGGCGGCGACCGCCGCCGGCGTGCCGTAGCCCATCGAGCCGGATGTGGGTGCTGCCTGCGTGCCGAAACGCCGGAAGCGATGGTAACGATGCACCCAGGTGGCGTAGTTGCCGGCACCGTTGGTGAGGATGGCGTCGTCCGGCAGTATCGTTTCGAGATAATTCATGATCGGCCCCATCTGGACGGCGCCGGGGCCGCTCTCCGGAGGCGTTGACCAGTCGAGATAGGCGGAATGCAGCTTCGCTGCCTCAGCCGCCCACACCGGCGTTGCAGCCGGCTTGCTCCGGGCAAAGGCTTCGACGAAAGCGGCAGGCGAGGCATTGATCGCCAGCGCCGGCCGGTAGACGCGACCAAGCTCGCCGGCGTCGGCATGGACATGGACCAGCGTCTGGTCGGGGTAGGGGCTCTTCAGCAGCGTGTAGTCGGATGACGGCATCTCGCCCATACGGCCGCCGATGAGCAGCACGAGGTCGGCCTGCTTGATGGCGGTTGCTACCTTGGGGTTGATGCCGATGCCGACATCGCCGGCATAATTCGGGTGGAGATGGTCGAACAGCATCTGGCGGCGGAAGGAGCAGCCGACCGGCAGCGACCAGGCTTCGGCTATCGTCCGCATCTGGGCAACAGCCTGCGCATCCCAGCGCGTACCGCCAAGGATGACGAAGGGCTGCTTTGCCTTGTTGAGCAACACTTCCAGCGCGTCGAGCTCGACTTCGCCGGGCCGCGTCTCGACAGGGGTGTAATGCCGGGCTTGCGGTGCCTCGGCGAGGCTGGTCAGCATGTCCTCGGGCAGCGAGATGACGACCGGGCCGGGCCGGCCGGAGGTCGCCACCGAAAAGGCCCGCGTGACAAATTCGGGGATGCGTGCGGCGTCGTCGATCTCGACCACCCATTTGGCGATATCACCGAAGAACCTGACGTAGTCGACTTCCTGAAAAGCCTCGCGCCCCTTGGCGTGGCTGGCGACCTGGCCAATGAACAGGATCAGGGGGACCGAATCCTGCATCGCGATGTGGATGCCGGCCGAGGCATTGGTGGCGCCTGGGCCGCGGGTGACGAAGCAGATGCCGGGCTTGCCGGTCAGGCGGCCGTGGCAGTCGGCCATCATCGCGGCACCGCCCTCCTGGCGGCAGACGATGGTGCGGATCGGCGAGTCGTGCAGCGCGTCGAGCACCGCCAGATAGGATTCGCCGGGCACGCAATAGATACGGTCCGTTCCGTTGGCTTCGAGCGCATCGACGATGAGTTGTCCGCCGGTCTTCATTTTCCTGACCTCTCCAGTTCGGCAAGGATTTCTTCGGTGTGTTCGCCGAGACGCGGTGACGGACGTTCATAGACCAGCGGCGTGCCGGACATGACCATCGGCGCCCGCACCGAGGGCAAGAGATTGCCATGGCCGTCATCGAGGTCGAGCCGCATGCCGCGCGCTATGGTCTGCGGGTCGGCAAACATCTGGCCGATGTTATTGATCGGGCTGGCAGGAACCCCAGCGGCTTCGAGCCTGGCCAGCAGCGGATCGCGATCGAAGGCCTTCAGCGCCTCTATCATGTGCTCGCGCAGCTTTGCCCGGTTGGCGACGCGGGCGGGATTGGTGGCGAAGTCAGGATTCGACGCCAGCTCGTCGAGGCCGACGGCAGCGCAGAACTTTGCGAACTGGCCGTCATTGCCGACCGCCAGGATGATGTGGCCATTTTTCACCGGCACCACTTCGTAGGGCGCGATGTTCATATGCGCATTGCCCATCTGCACCGGCGACTGTCCGGAGACGAGGTAGTTGAGGTTCTGGTTGCCGAGCGTCGAGATCTGGGTGTCGTAGAGCGCCATGTCGATATGCTGGCCTTCGCCCGTCTTCTCGGCATGGGGAAGCGCCGCCTGGATGGCGATGACCGAATAAAGCCCGGTGAAAACATCCGATATAGCGACGCCCGCCTTTTGCGGTTCGCGCCCGGCTTCGCCGGTGATCGACATCATGCCGGCCATGCCCTGGATGATGAAATCATAGCCGGCGCGCGGCGCGTACGGCCCCGACTGGCCAAAACCGGTGATCGAGCAATAGATCAGCCGTGGGTTGATTTTCCTCAGGCTGTCATAATCGAGGCCGTATTTCTTCAGTCCGCCGACCTTGAAGTTTTCGATCAGCACATCCGATGTCGCGACCAGCCGGCGCACCGTCTCGGCACCCTCGGGCGTCGAGAAGTCAATAGCGATGGAGCGCTTGCCGCGGTTGCAGGAATGGTAATAAGCGGCTGAAAGGTTCTCGCCGTCATGGCCGATGACGAAGGGCGGTCCCCATTTGCGGGTGTCGTCGCCGCCGTCCGGGCTCTCGACCTTGATCACGTCGGCGCCGAGGTCGGCAAGCAGCTGCCCGGCCCATGGCCCGGCAAGGATGCGTGCGAGTTCGATGACGCGGATGCCTTTGAGCGGCGGCTCAGTCATGGATCACCATGGTTGGTCGAAAGCGCAGCCTCTATCAATCCCGCGCGCCGCTGTCACGGCCCTTGCAATGGGCCAGTATCACTGTGCCCTCAGCACGCGGTCGGCCCAGGCGGCAAAATCCTCCATGATGACGTCTCGGTTGATCTCGTTCAGGCTTTCATGGCGAGTTTTGGCGTAAACCTTTGAAACGAGATTCGAAAAACCCATCATGTGCATCCGGCCGGCAAGATGGCTGACCGCCTTGCCGCTGTCCGAGGCCCGATCTTGCTCGCCTCCGACCAGATTGACGAACAGGTCGCGCCGCACGCCGGAAAAATTGCGGTCGCTGCCGCAATGCAGCGTCATCTTGACGATGTCCTGCCACATCGACACCGATGCGTCCCAGCCGCAGAGCGGGTCGGCGATGTATTTCTCGACTTCGGCGGCATCGCGCGACAGCCAGTCGAATGGCGTCCGGCGATCGGGCACTGCCTTGCCCCAGGCCCGGAACGTCAGCCGGGGCAGCATGCGCGACGGGACGTCTGAGCCAAGCCGGAACCTTTCCCAGGCAAGCACGCCCAGCGCGATTTGGCCGAGCAGTCCGGCCGAGAAATTGCCGTTCCAGATCGCGGCGGCATGGATGCGTGGCGAGTGGCGGAGGACAAAGTTCAGCGCGACCGACGCGCCCAAGGAGTGACCGAAGACGATGACCGGCAGGCCAGGTTGTTCCCTGGCGATGAGATCATGGACGGCGGCGACATCGGCGATGACCTTGGCACCGCCATCCGCATCGGCGAACCTGCCCGGTGGCGCATCGGGCGCCTTGGTGGCGCCGTGGCCACGGTGGTCGTGCGCGTAGACCTGGTAGCCGCGCTCGCCGAGGAAATCGGCGAAGCGGGCATAGCGCGCCGCGTGCTCGGCCAGCCCGTGATTGATCTGGACAATGGCGTGCGGTTGGCCGCTGGCGTGTTTCACATAAAGGTTGAGCTCGGCGCCCGTCGGCGATGCCAGCATCCTCTGCTTGTCAAATGGCATGTCTCGCTCCCGTCGGCGACTGTTGGGCGACGCAGCGATCGACGTCAAGGGACGTAGGTGCCCATTCGACGTAATTGACAGCATGCTGTCAATGTGATTGCATGACAGCATACTGTCAAATGGTCAGCGGCAGATTGGCGGTATGACTGTGAAAACCACCGGGGCCATTTCGCGGCGTGCAATCTTGCTGGCGGGCTTCGCCTTCACGACGGCCACCCTGTTGTCAGGGATTGCTGCTTTCAGTCAGGAAACCAGGGAGATGACCATGATGACGTCCACTGTTCCAGGCCCGCAAGGCCAGCTTGCCACTTACAGGATCAAGGCCGGCAATGGCCTGCCGATCATGTTCCTGCATGGAGATTGCAGCCGCGCTTCCCACTGGGACCGCGTGATGCAGCTCTCCGTCGAAGGCCGCGAGGCGGTAGCCTTCGATTTTCGCGGTCATGGCGCCTCCGCGCCGGCGCAGGACGGTGACTACGGTTATGACGGTCGTGCAATGGATGTCGGTGCCGTGGCCGACGCGTTTGGCCTGAAGCGGTTTCTCATTGTCGCGCACAGCGGCGGCGGTGGCGTGGCGCTCGCTTATGCCGCCAGCCATGCCGACCGGGTCGCCGGTGTCTTGCTCGTCGACCCGGCGACCGATCCTCGTGCGCTGCCGCAGGCGATTCGTGACGGCTTTGTCCGCGATCTGGCCGGTCCGCAAGGCCGTGATGTCCTGAACGCCTATTACACGTCGATTGCCGGCCCTAACGCGGCTGTTCGCCAGCGTGTTCTGGCCGATGCGGCAGTGGTCGATCCGGCGGCGAGGGCAGGTGTCGGCAAGGCGCTGGCCGAATGGAACCCGGAGCCGGCACTCGATGCGTATCGCGGGCCTATGTTCGTTTTGGCTACCGAGGCCAGTGACACTCCAGCCGCGCTCCACCGGCTGCGCACGGACATTCCGCGCCAGATCGTGGCGGGCAGCGGCCATTGGGTGATGCTTGACAAGCCCGAGGTCGTAGCCGAAGCCGTTAATAATTTCGTCGCGACCATCGAGGCCGGCCAGAAATGACGACCAGGACCGAAGCGGCAAATGTGCTCACCGAACTGGTGCTTGCCGTGTTCAGGATGAACGGCAGTCTTCTGGACGCGGCCGACCGGCTGGCCGCTCCAACCGGGCTGACGGCAGCGCGCTGGCAGGTTTTGGGTGCAGTTTTGAAGGAGCCGAAATCTGTGGCCGACATCGCCCGCGACATGGGTCTCGCCCGTCAGAGTGTACAGCGGCTGGCCGACATACTGGCTGCGGAGGGGCTTGCCGTCTACGCCGACAACCCGGCGCATCGCCGCGCCAAGCTGTTGTCGATAACCGATGCCGGCCGGGCAGCGGTCAAGAATATCGGCACACGCCAGCATGTTTGGGCGAACCGCATTTCGGAGGGTATGGACGCCGACGCGCTGAAAGCCTCGCTTGATCTGCTGCGCACCCTGACGGAACGGGTGGAGGCGGGCGGATCCTGATCGACCACGCGGGAGCCTCTCAATGCGCTGGCGATTGTTTTTACGGCCGGCGAAAGAAATCGTAATTCTGACATGTCGCAAGTTTCTAGCTTGCGGCGTGAATCACGAGGAGTGCCGGAATGCGGATTTGGGCGATATGGGGGACGGTGTTTCTTGCGTTTGCTGGCGCAAGCGCGGCGCGGGCCGATGTGAAGATGACCGGCTCTTTCGTCGCCGATGCCGCCTGTCCGGCAACGCAGGCGATCAAGAGCGCCAAGAATCCCGGCAATGTCTCGACCGCGGCTGGTCAGAGTTATGATCTGCTGGCCGGCAACAAGGACGCGCCCACGCACTATCTCATTCGCGTGCCGGGCGCCGATCCGGAGCGCCGCTGGGTCAAGATCAGCTGCGGTCATGTTTCGGGCGACAGCGCGTCGACGATGCCGGCTGCACCGGCGCCTGCCGAGCCGAACAAGCCATCGGCGTCCGGAAAGCCGGAATATGTCTTCGCGCTGAGCTGGCAGCCGGCTTTCTGCGAGACCAAATCCAGCAAGACCGAATGCCGGGCGCAGACCGCCGCCGGTTTCGATGCGACCCACTTCACCTTGCATGGATTGTGGCCGCAGCCGAACGGAAATTTCTATTGCCAGGTCGCGGCAAGCGACAAGGCGAACGACGATCCGGCACACTGGCGGGATTTGCCGCCGGTCACCCTCGACCCGAAAACGCGATCGGAACTCGACCAGGTGATGCCCGGCACCGCGTCCGCACTCGAAAGGCACGAGTGGATCAAGCACGGCACCTGCTACGGCAAGAGCCAGCAGGAGTATTTCTCCGACGCCTTGAACCTGATGCGCGCGGTGAACGCTTCGCCGGTGCGCGATCTCTTCATCAAGAACATCGGCAAGCAACTGACATCCGATCAGATCCGCAGCACCTTCGACGTTACCTTCGGCAAAGGCGCGGGCGACCGGGTCCGCGTTTCCTGCGTGGTCGATCCCTCGAACGGCAGGCGGCTGATCGGCGAGCTGACGCTCGGCCTGACCGGCCCGATCGCTTCCAACGCTTCGCTCGGTGCCCTGCTGCTTGCCTCGGCGCCTACAGCCAAGGCCGGCTGCCCGAAGGGCGCGGTCGATGCCGTCGGGTTCCAGTAAACAGGCCGTACGCGACTGTCGCTTTGCACCGGGGATGGTATGATCCCGGGGGGTATCATTCGCAGGGGGTGGCGATGAGTGGCGTGACGAGCGGCGCGCTGGCGCGGTTGGCGTTCTGGGCCAAGGGCATGACGGCGACCCGCGACGGCCATATGGAGTGGCCGGGCTTTTCCTACACCGAAGTGGAGTGGGCGCGCATGGCCACGCTCGCCAAACCCGTCGACGGCGGCACGTACCAATTGTTCACGCTGGTCAACGCGGCGATCTTCATCGCCATCGCCGCGTTCGGGATATTCTGTATCTTCCTGCCGCTGGCGGCGCTGCTGTTCCCGCTACCGGCCGAAACCAATGCGCTCAAGTTTTCGCTGCTCCTGGCGGCATGCGCCTTGCTGATCATCGGCATCGGCCTGCCTATCTCGCTGCGTCTTTCGACCGCGCTGGTGGCGCCGAAGGCAATGCGGGCCGCACTTGTCGCCGTGCCCGGCGATCAGGCGCTTGCGGCAAAAGTGTCATGGCAGATCAACCGGATCACGCTCGTGCTCTGCGGCCTGCTGGTACCGGGCATTCTTCTGTTCATTGCCTACGACATCGAAGCCGGCCCGATTATTACCGCGTTGAAATGGCTGGCGATCGCGCTGATGGCGGTTTCGGTTGCGATCGGCGCATGGCAGCGGCGCAAACAACCCTGATTGAGCCAATCGCAGGCCAGGGTAGCGTTACGCGCCGGCGCTGCGCTCCGGCCTGGTCCATGTGTTGCGCCCGTCTGCTTCGTTGCCGCCCGGTTCGCCGACAACGCGATCGCGTCCCGTGGATTTGGCCTTGTAGAGACGCTGGTCGGCCAGCGCGAAGAGATCGGCAAGGCAACGGGTCGTCTCGCTGACCGTCGAGATGCCGGCGCTGACGGTAATGTCGAACCGGCTGGTGCTCGCGGACGTCTTGACCGCTTGCCTGACGGTCTCGCCCAGCAGTCTGGCGAGCGGCTGCGGACGCCAGCCGAGGATGGCGAATTCCTCGCCGCCGATCCTGAACAATTGATCGTCGGTCCCGACAAGTTCGCCAAGCAAAATTGCCAGGGCTTTCAGCACCCTGTCGCCCTCGGCGTGGCCGAAGCGGTCGTTGATCGATTTGAAGTGGTCGACATCGATGATCAGCAGGCTGAGCGGCCTGGCGGTCCGCAGGCTGGTGGCCACGGCGGCCTCGCCGTCGCTGTCGAAGCGCCCCCTGTGGAGCAGGCCGGTGAGGCCGTCGCGACCGACATGCTCGACCAGCGCCTCATAGCGCTCGCGATAGGTCAGCGTGTCGAAAATGTCGGAAAGCCCGCGCGGCGCCGGCACCTGCCGCGCCTCGAACCACCTGATATAGGCGACCAGCATGGTGCTGTAGACCAAGGCCGCTGCCATCTTGGCGAACCAGCCGCCGAAAAACACGGCGACCGGCGCACCGGTGACGAAATGCAGCGCCGTGAAAAAACCTGCCTGGTCGAAGGTGAGCACGCACGCAACGGAGACCAGGATGCGGGTGAAAAGCGCCTTGCGCAGATATTTGCCGAGCTTTTCATAGAGCAGGATGATCAGGATGGCGTCGACGAACAGCAGCGTCGTGCCCCACACCATCAGCCAGCCCATCTCGTCGATGAAGCCGATGTCGGGAAGCTTGCCGTCGGGCAGCGGTGCGATGTCGTGCAGGCGCAGGATCAGCACGAGCCCGATCATCAGGCCATTGCCGAGCAGCAGGCCGTAGATCGGCTGGCGGACGGTCGCCGCGTCCTCCTTGATGTAGAGCAACAGAAGCATGACCAGCTTGCCGGAAAACAGCACAGCCGAGCCCGGCGATACCATGCCGAACGGCAGCGCGACGTAGAAGACGCTGGCGAGATAGGTTTCCAGGAAATGCATGACGCCAAGGGCGCAAACAAAGACGCCGAGGCCGATGCGGCCCCTGAACCGGAAAAGCGTGACCATGATGCCGAAATAGAGAACCGCTTCGGCAAAAAGCAGGAAACTGTTCAACACGGCCCGATCTCTCTCCCCGAAATCGCGGCGGCCAGCGATTTCCCATCCAACATTGTTTGACGCGGAATGATTAACCGGAGCTTTCGCCTGGGCGCCGGCACGAAATGAAGCGGCTAAGCGTTTGCGGCTGCGACCAAATCCGCCTGGAGCGGGTCATCGTTTCACGGAACCGCTGAACCGCTCCATCTTTTTTGTTTTGACGCAATTCCGGACGGAAAACCGTTTCACATTTTTCCTGGAATTGCTTTAGGGCCAAAACTGTTTGCCGTTCGGGGCCGCATCGCTTACATAGCCCCCAACTTCCATCCAATCCGACATCAGTCGACTTTTCAGGGAAAGCGCGCGTGGCACGCCAGTTCATCTATCACATGGCCGGCCTCAACAAGGCCTACGGCACCAAGAAGGTGCTCGAGAACATCCATCTGTCCTTCTACCCGGACGCCAAGATCGGCATCCTCGGCCCCAACGGCGCCGGCAAGTCGACGATCCTCAAGATCATGGCCGGCATCGACAAGGAGTGGAGCGGCGAGGCCTGGCTGGCCGAGGGTGCTACCGTCGGTTACCTGGCGCAGGAGCCGGCGCTCGATCCGAACAAGAACGTGTTCGAAAACGTCATGGAAGGCGTCGCCGCCAAGACCGCCATCATCGAGCGCTACAACGAATTGATGATGAACTATTCCGACGAGACGGCGGACGAGTCGGCCAAGCTGCAGGACGAGATGGACCGGCTCAACCTCTGGGATCTCGAACAGCAGGTCGAGATGGCGATGGAAGCGCTCGGCTGTCCGCCCAAGGAGGCCGATGTCACCAAGCTGTCGGGCGGCGAGCGCCGCCGTGTCGCGCTCTGCCAGTTGCTGCTGCGACAGCCCGATTTGCTGCTGCTCGACGAGCCGACCAACCATCTCGACGCCGAGACGACGGCGTGGCTGGAAAAGCATCTGCGCGCCTATCCCGGCGCGGTGATGATCATCACCCACGACCGCTACTTCCTCGACAATGTCACCGGCTGGATCCTCGAGCTCGATCGCGGCCGCGGTATCCCATACGAAGGCAACTACACCAAATACCTCGAAGCCAAGGCCAAGCGGCTCAAGCAGGAAGGCCGCGAGGACGATGCCCGCCAGCGGGCGATCGGCCGCGAGCGCGAGTGGATCCAGTCCAGTCCGAAAGCCCGGCAGACCAAGTCGAAGGCCCGTATCCAGGCCTTCCAGGATCTGCTGGATGCAGCCGACAAGCGGCGTCCGAGCGACACGCAGATCGTCATTCCGCATGGCGAGCGGCTCGGCAACGTGGTGATCGAGGTCGAGGGCCTGTCGAAGGGCTTTGGCGACACGCTTTTGATCGACGACCTCGAATTCAAGCTGCCGCCGGGCGGCATCGTCGGCGTCATCGGCCCGAACGGCGCCGGCAAGACGACGCTGTTCCGCATGATCACCGGCCAGGAAAAGCCGGACGCCGGCACCATTCGCGTCGGCGAGACGGTCAAGCTCGGTTATGTCGACCAGAGCCGCGACGCACTCGACCCGGCCAAGACCGTATGGGAAGAGATCTCGGGCGGCGCCGAAGTGGTCAAGCTCGGCAAGTTCGAGGCCAACACCCGCGCCTATTGTGCGTCGTTCAACTTTCGCGGCGGCGATCAGCAGCAGAAGGTCGGCAACCTGTCCGGCGGCCAGCGCAACCGCGTGCATCTGGCCAAGATGCTGAAGACCGGCGGCAATGTGCTGCTGCTCGACGAACCGACCAACGATCTCGATACCGAAACGCTGGCCGCACTCGAAGACGCGCTAGAAAACTTCGCCGGCTGCGCCGTTATCATCTCTCACGATCGCATGTTCCTCGATCGTCTGGCGACGCACATCCTCGCCTTCGAGGGCGACAGCCATGTCGAATGGTTCGAAGGCAATTTCGAGGATTACGAGCAGGACAAGATCCGCCGGCTCGGGCCGGAAGCCGTCAACCCGCACCGCATGACGTATAAGCGGCTGACCAGGTAGTCCGTGCGCCTCGTTTAGAATTCTCTGTCGAGTGTCTCTATGAAGTCCTCGGCGAGTTTGGCTGAAGAGAACCGCGCAACTTCCCGGTAGTCGGGGTGGTGTTCTGCCGTCGGTGGCGAGTTAAGGACTATAAACGCGTCGTTCTCTTGAACCACAATGTTGGTCAGATCGACGCTATCGATGGCTGTCGCATTGCGCGCTTGGCAATATGGACACTCGTCGTCACAGGCGCAGGACCAATCAGTAGCCCAATACCTGTGACATTTATAACATCTGTAGTTGTTGAGATACCAAGCCATTCTTAGACCTGACTAAAAACGATCTGACGTAGATCACCTGCGTTATCGCGCTACCTGATATCGACCACGGGACAGGAACCTAAGATATCCCTTGTCGCGAAGAAACTGAAGTTGTTGACGGATTTTAGGTCTAATATTCTGGTTGTTCGGGTAAAGGAGAGCCAACTGTGGCTCAAATGCGTAGGCCTGGTCGATGTCAAATTCGTCTGTGCCGATCGACTCGATACATCGCATGACCTCAACGAGCCATCCCCTGGTGTCGTGGGGCGCATCGCGTAGGAACACAGTTCGCTTCCAAGCTGCCAAAACTTCTTCTTTCGAGGTGATCACACCGTTTCTGACAAGGTGGATTCTTCCCGCTTCAGGGACCCGGCTAAGAAGGATATTCGAACCAATCCAGCCGGCGCGGCGTGCTGCTTGGGAGAGCGGCGTCCTGCGTTCTACGATTGCTGGCGTGAAAAAATGTTTTGGGATAACGCAGACGGACTCCACCAGTCGCTGGTTAAAATCGTATTTGAGTAGAAAAAAGTTGGGATTCGTTGACGAATTCAGCCGCTCGATTTTTCTGCTATACGCACCATTGGCGAGTTTTCTGCCGAACGGTTTCTTTGCGCTTTTTAGTTCGTATTGATCATCGCACTTATCGCAGTAAAAATCGGCAACAGGGAGATTTGCCGGAAACTGCGTCAGGCGCGAATTCCCGCAGTTGGGGCAGTATAGCCATTCTGACGCCCACCGCTCCGTCCAGATTCTCGCGCTTTGCGAACCGCTGTCGTATGCTGCTTGAGTCTCTTGGAATCCCATTTTCATGGTCAAAGGGTCTACGCAATATGCGTGAACGTCAATCAACGCATGGCGGCGAGTCGTTATGACGGCACAGAAAGATTCACGGGGCGGAAAGTTAACTTTCAAAACAGGAAAAGACTGGTCCGCCGCCCTCTACCTGAAATTCGAGGATGAGCGCACGCGGCCGGCGCGCGATCTCGTTGCGCAGGTGCCGGTGCCAGAACCGCGCCGGGTGGTCGACATTGGCTGCGGACCGGGCAATTCGACCGAATTGCTGGTCGCGCGCTGGCCGCAGGCGCAAATCAGCGGCTTCGATACCTCGCCCGACATGATCGAGAAGGCCAAAGTGCGTCTGCCCGGCGTCAGCTTTGCGCTGGCGGATGCGGCGGCGTGGCAGCCGACCGAACCCGTCGACGTGATCTTTGCCAATGCGGTGTTCCAGTGGCTGCCGGAGCATCCGGCAGTCTTCCAGCGGCTGATGGGATTTTTGGCGCCCGGCGGCGCGCTTGCCGTGCAGATGCCGGACAACATGGCTGAGCCCTCGCACCGGCTGATGCGCGAGACGGCGGCCGAGATGCCGTTCTCCGAAAAGCTCGAGCGCGCGGCTCGCGCGCCGCTGCCGCCCGTCTCGTTCTATTACGATCTTCTGTCGCCGTTCTCGGACCGGCTCGATATCTGGCACACGATTTACAACCATCCGCTGGCCGACGCCGAGGCGATCGTCGAGTGGGTGAAGTCGACGGGGCTGAAGCCGTTCCTCGATCCTCTCGACGAAAACGAGCGGCAGCTTTTCCTGAAGCGCTACACGGCCAGGATCAACGAAGCCTATCCGAAAACGGCAAGCGGCAAGGTGTTGCTGCGCTTTCCTCGTCTCTTCATCGTGGCGGGGCGCGCTGCTTAGGAACTTTTAGACCGTTTCCAGGGACTTGATTTAAGCCGGCATAAACTGGCTAGGTGCAAAAGAGGTTGCGCCGAGCTTTTTGCGGCGCCGACATGAGCCGCAACGCCTGCGCACGGGACGAACTGAAAATGCATCGCGTCATCATCAGCGGCATCGGCGTTGAAATCCCCGAGGCTTCGATCACCAATGAGGAACTCGTCGCCAGCTTCAACAGCTGGGTGGACATGGAGAACGTCCGCCGCGAGGTGTCCGGCGAGCCGCTGCTGCAGAAATCGGACAGTGCCTTCATCGTCCATGCCTCGGGCGTCCAGACCCGCCATGTCATCGAACGGGAGGGCATCCTCGACCCGACCCGTATGGCGCCGCGCTTCCCGGCGCGGCCCGACGATGCGCTGTCGCTGGAGGCCGAGTTCGGCATCGCCTCGGCCAGCAAGGCGCTCGATCATGCCGGGCTGAAGCCAGGGGATATCGACCTGGTGATCTGCTCGGCCTCGCACCATCAGCGGCCCTATCCGGCGATTGCCATCGAAATGCAGCAGGCACTGGGCACGAAAGGCGCCGGTTTCGACATGGGGCTTGGCTGCTCGTCGGCGGCGGCCGCGTTGCACATCGCCGTCAACCTGGTGCGGGCAGGGGCGCACAAACGCGTGCTGGTGTCAACGCCGGAGATCATCACCGGCCATCTCAATTTTCGCGACCGGCAGACGCATTTCATCTTTGGCGACGCTTCCGTGTCGATGGTCCTCGAAGGGCTCGCCCAGGGCGAGAAGCGGCCGGGCCGATTCGAGGTGCTGGATACGCGTACCTGGACGCAGATGTCGAACAGCATCCGCACCAATCTCGGTTATTATACCCGCGCCACCCAGGACGATCCGTACATGATCGATCTGGAAGGCAATCTGATCAAGCAGATCGGCAACAAGGTGTTCAAGGAAGTCACCGTTGCCGGCCACAAATTCATCGTCGAGTTCCTGGCCGAGCACGGGCTGACGCCGCAAGCGATCCGGCGCTTCTGGCTGCATCAGGCCAATGCGCGGATGAACGCCATGATCCTGAAATTATCCTTCGGTCATGAGGTCGACCATGACCGCGCGCCGATGGTGCTGGAGCGCCTCGGCAACACCGCCGCCGCCGGCGCCATCATCGCCCTGTCGGAGAACCATGCCGACATGAAGGCCGGCGACTACGGCCTGCTCTGCGCGTTCGGCGCCGGCTACTCGATCGGCGGCGCGCTGTTGCGCATGCTCTGACTATTTCGGCGCGGACGGCACCGGCATCGGAGCGCGCCTGGCAAATCGCATCAGTCCGCTTGATCGGAGCATCAGCGCTTTCGACTGGACCTGATAAGCTGACCGCGGCTAATTGCGCGTATCACGTGAGGCACGAACCCATGCTGGATCTTTTTCCCGAAGCCGAAACTCCGGTCGAGATCGTGCCCGCGCGAAAACTCGCCGCCAGGGTGGCAGAGCTTTACCTCGCACCGTTCGATCATTTCGAGACACGGGCAATGGATAAGTTGCAACTCGGCTTCGACGGCATCGACGGCGATTTCCACGCCGGCACGACGCGGCGCTCCGGCGGGCGGGAACCCTGGTATCCGCGCGGCACCGAGATGCGCAACGAACGGCAATTGTCGATCGTGGCAGCGGACGAACTGGCAATCGTCGCCGAACGGATGGGCATCGCCGCGATCAAGCCGGAATGGATCGGCGCCAACCTCCTGATCGAAGGCCTGCCGCACCTCTCGATGCTGCCGTCCGGCACGCTGCTGTTCTTCAAAGGCGGCGCAACCGTCAAGGTCGACGCGCAGAACGGGCCTTGCCGGATCGCGGGCAGGTCGGTCGCCGAGCATGCCGGGATGGCCGACGTCGAAGCCGGCGCGCTGCTGTTCCCGAAAGCGGCGAAGCGGTTGCGCGGGCTCGTCGCCTGGGTCGAGAAGTCCGGCACGATCACTGCCGGCGAGGAGATTTCGGTGCGCGTGCCGGAGCAGTGGATTTACCGGGACTGATTGTTTGCCAGGCAAGGCGGCAAAGCCAGTCAAAGCCGCGCGCTGCGTATTTTGTTCTTGCTTTGTGCCGGCAGCTATGCTACTAGGTTCGGTATGGTGCTAATTGGCGCCGACGACCCGCCCCCGAGGCGGTTTTTTGTTTCTGGCTTTGAAGTTCCGATGTTGCCGGCCTCACGTCGGCGGGACAGCGCCCCCCCTCTGTCCTGCCGGACATCTCCCCCTCAAGTGGGGAGATTGGCAGCTTCGGGGATCGCACTTTTCCTGCATCCCTTCGAAAATTGGCGAAAGCGACGATGACGGCCAATCTCCCTCCTTGAGGGGGAGATGTCCGGCAGGACAGAGGGGGGCGCCGTAGAACTCGACGCGTGTGTCTGCCATCGCTCTATTCCTCGTCCTCATCATCGAGCAGACGGGTGGCACGCCAGCGGGTGAGCACGATGTTGGTTTGCTCGATGACGAAGAAGCGCGCGGAATCGCGGTCATAGCCTTCGGCCAGCAGCTTTTCGTAGTCGGTATGGGCATGGCGAATATGCGCTATCGTCGCCAGCCACACCGCAATGCTCGGTGGCAAGGTCTTCATGTGCACGGCGCCGGCATCGGCACGGATCTTTTCCATGTCGGCATAGGGCGCCAGCGGCACGAGCGCTGTCAGTGCCTTGGCGATGGCGCGGCGGCGGCCGGTCGGGGCGCTCACTGCCCGTCCGATCTGGACAACTGGTCCCGCCCGGCCATGGTCGCCGCGGCGAAGGCATCGGTCGAGGCGAAGTAGGGCTTGATGTCGATGACCGGCGTGCCGTCGAGCACGTCGATGGCATCGAGATCGATGCGGCCGGTATCGATATCGACGGCAACCAGCCTGGCGACATGCAGCCCAATTGGGTTCGGCCGGGCAGGGGAGCGCAGCGAAAAGACGCCTTTCGGCTCCATGGCATGGCGGGGTTTCTGGATAATCAGTTGCCGCGGCGCATGGTGCAGCCAGGACAGGACGATCACGTGGCTGGCGCGTTCCAGCCCAAGCAGGCCCTCACGATAAAGCGGGTCGATGACCAAGTGCGCCGGCTGTCCCGTCTCCCGCGCGGCCTTCATGTTTTTGGGGCAAGTCTCCCGCGTGATCCAAGGCGAAGCGATGCGGCCGATGAAGACGACATGGCCATCCGGCGGCATCGTTGCCGGGTCGGTTTCCAGGAGCTTTTCGCCGCTGCGCGTTTCGAACATGGGCCTCGCCTCGATGCATCCGGCTTTGCGCGATCCGCTGCGCATGCGTCATTTTCTTGTCCGGAAGCGACATAGCGCTTGCAAGCCTATCAAAACCGACATAAACATATGTTTATATCTTTTCAAAGAGAATGCTCGCATGCATGTCGCTCTCGACACGATGGTAGATACATTGAAGGCGGCTGCCGAATCCAGCCGGCTGCGTATATTGGCGCTGCTGTCGCGCGGCGATCTGACCGTTTCAGATCTCACCGAAATCCTCGGCCAGTCGCAGCCGCGCGTCTCGCGGCATTTGAAATTGCTGCTGGAGGCAGGGCTGATCGGCCGCTACCAGGAGGGCTCGTGGGCTTTCTTCCGGCTTTCGGATTCCGACACCTCGCGCGATTTTGTGCTCAGGCTGGTCTCCGGCATCCGCGGCGCCGATCCGCAGGTCGAGCGTGATCTCGAACGGCTGGCCGCGGTCAAGCGCAAACGGCAGGACCGGGCTGCCGAATATTTCTCGGTCAACGCCGCAAGCTGGGACCATATCCGCTCGCTGCATGTGCCGGACCGCGCCGTCGAAGCAGCTCTCATCAAGCTCGTCGGCAAGCGGCCGTTCCACTCGATGCTCGATCTCGGCACCGGCACCGGACGACTGCTCGAGATCTTTTCGCCGCTCTATCGGCGCGGTATCGGCATCGACATGTCGCGCGAAATGCTGACCGTGGCGCGCGCCAATCTCGACAAGGCCGGCGTTTCGAATGCGCAGGTGCGGCAGGGCGACATTTTCGCGCCGCCGGTCGAACGCGACGCCTTCGATCTCGTTACCATCCATCAGGTGCTGCACTATCTCGACGATCCTGCCCGCGCCATCCGAGAGGCGGCGCGTCTGTTGCGCCCGGCCGGCCGGCTGGTGATCGTCGATTTCGCGCCGCACACGCTGGAGTTCTTGCGCGAGGAGCACGCGCATATGCGCCTCGGCTTTTCCGACCGGCAAATCGCCGACTGGTTTTCCGAGGCCGGCCTCGATCTTGAGGACAGCCAGGAATTCGAACCGCGCGGTGGCAACGAGGCCAAGCTCACCGTCAAACTCTGGCTCGGCCGCGATCGGCGCATGCTGATTGCCGAGCCTTCCAACGACAGACAACCGGCCAATGCGTATCCGATAGGGGAAACCGCCTGATGAACCAGTTCCGCTTCTCCCGCCGTCCCGACATCGGCGACAAGGTCAGGGTGTCGTTCGAGTTCTTTCCGCCGAAAAACGACGAGATGGAAGCAAGGCTGTGGGACACGGTCACCCGGCTGGAGCCGCTCAAGCCGAAATTCGTCTCGGTCACCTATGGCGCCGGTGGTTCGACCCGCGAGCGCACGGCCCGCACCGTCAAGCGCATCCTCAACGAAACGTCGCTGACGCCGGCGGCGCACATGACCTGTGTCGACGCGGCGCGCCACGAGGTCGATGCGGTGATCCGGGAGTTCGCCGATATGGGGGTCAAGCGTTTCGTCGCCCTGCGCGGCGATCCGGCCGAGGGCGTCGGCGCGGCTTACCGGCCGCATCCGGAAGGCTATGCCAATGGCGCCGAACTGGTCGATGCGCTGAAGGGCGCCGGCGATTTCGACATATCGGTCTCGGCCTATCCGGAAAAACATCCGGAGAGTCCGGATTTCGCCACCGATTTCGACATGCTGAAGCGCAAGGCCGACAACGGGGCGACGCGGGCGATCACCCAGTTCTTCTTCGACAACGATCTCTATGAGCGCTATGTCGAGCGGGCACGGCGGGCCGGCATCTACATACCGATCGTGCCGGGCATATTGCCGGTGCACAATTTCACCCAGGTCGCCAACTTCTCGGCGCGGTGCGGCGCCTTGGTGCCGGCATGGCTGGCCGAGCGTTTCGATGGGCTGCAGAACGATCCGCAAACGCATGCGCTGGTGGCATCTGCCGTGGCCGCCGAGCAGGTGCTGGACCTTGTCGAGCGCGGCGTCGGCGATTTCCACTTCTACACGATGAACCGGGCCGATCTGGTCTTCGCCATCTGCCACATGATCGGCATCAGGTCGCACGAAGTCGAGGCGGCGGGATCCGCCGCGGCGTAAGGAGGCAAGCTCCTTTTTGAAATGTCAAAGATCGGGGGAATGCAAAAGGCCGGGCAAAATGCCCGGCCTTTTCAATGGTTTGTAATATTCGGTGCTGGTCTTCCCCCGCTCAGCGGCCTTATGGAAGGACGCCCATAATGAGGGCGCCGATGAATGCAAACGCAGCACAAATCATCAATGCGTTGATCGGCCTCGTCAGTCCCATGTCATAGCCTCCTCTTAAGAGCTATGGCGAGAGTCTAGGGTCATTTGTGCCACAGGCAAGCAGAAACTTTGCTGCAATGCGACGAGATTGTGGAATTTGCGACCTGCCGTTTGCCGTTAGGTATTGAAACTCTTGGTCAAAAGCCGGCGTTGGACCTGTGAATAATTTGTGGCGAAGCCGGGGCAGCAACGAGAATGGCAGCGCTACCGCGGCGGAAATCGGAATCGATTTCGAGCTGAGAGTTGGGGAACATGCTCTAACGCCGCCCGAACAAGCGACCGTCGATGGTGACGAGGCCGAGCGCAATCAGCGCCATGCCCGCCAATTCGAACAGTTCGAGCCGCTCGCCCAGGAACAGCAAGCCGAGCAGGATGGCACTGGCCGGCACGATGAGCGTGACCAGCGAGGCGTTGGTGGCGCCGGCCGAGGCGACGAGGTTGAAATAGAGGATGTAGGCGAAGGCGGTCGACAGCAGCGCCAGCGCCAGCACCGCCGCCCATACCGGCGGCGAGGCCGAAAACAGAGTGGCAGCGTCATAGGTGAACAGAACGACCGGGATCATGATGATGGTCGAGCAGGTCAATTGTCCGGCGGCAATGACCGGTGACGGCACACCCTTGAAGCGGCGGGCGATCATCAGCGCAACCGCATAGGAGACCGAGGCACCGATGAGCGCGAATTTCGCCCAGACCGGCCCGCCGAGCCCGGCGACAAGGCCAGGACCGATCATCACCGCCGTCCCCGCGATACCGAGGGCGATGCCGGCAAGCTTGTTCCACGACAGTTTTTCGTCGCTGGTCAGGGCGTTGGCGAGGATCAGCGTCCAGAACGGCGTGGTCGAATTAAGCACCGAGGCGACACCGGCGCCGAGCTCGGTCTGGCCGGCAAAGATCAGCGAGAAAGGGATGACATTGTTGGCGAGCGCCAGCAGGAAAAACAGTCCGGCATGCGGCAAGGCGAGGCGAAACGACGGACCGCGAACCGCAAGGTAGAGCTGCAACGCGGTCGCCGCGATGGCGACGCGAAACAGCACCAGCACCAGCGGAGGGAGTTCCGACACCGCAATGCGGGCAAAGAAGAACGAACCGCCCCAGATGGCGCCGAGCAGCAGAAGCTGGGCCCAGTCCTTGAGCACCATCGGCCCGCGCATCGTGGTGGTGGCAGCTATCGCCATTGGTCGTCCTCCCAGACGAGATGCCTTGCTCTCTTCAGGCATCTGTTCACGCTCTACCGGTCCGGCGGCAAGGGCCACCCGAAACCTGAGTGATGGCCTAGCTCGCTCATAACCGGCGCACAGAACGGCGTAGCGCCGCGAAGCCAGGGCGGCGAGACATAGAATTGTTTTCATTAGCCGCTAGCTTGGATTAATTGTGCGCAGCCTCAGTCAAGGGATTCGTCCATGCAGCGATTCGAAAATGCCCGCGAGGCAGCGCTGGCGCTTCGCCCGGACGATCCGATCTATTGCTTCCGCCCGCAGGTGCTGAAGGCGGACGCCAAACAGTTCATGGGCATGTTTCCCGGCAAGACCGCCTATGCGGTCAAGACCAATGGCGAGCAGATCGTGCTCAACGCGCTGGTCGAGGCCGGCGTCAGCGCCTTTGATGTGGCCTCGCCCGGCGAATTCGCCGCCGTGCGCGCCGTCTCGCCGGACGCCGAGATGCTCTACATGCACCCGGTGAAGGCGCAGTCGGACATCAGGCTGGCGCTGGAAAAATACGCCATTCGCGTCATTTCGCTCGACCATGAGGACGAGATCACCAAGCTGACCAGGGTGGTGCGGGCTCTCGACATCGATCCGGGCGCCATCACCGTGTTCGTGCGCATCCAGACGAAAGGCTCGGCGGCCTACGAACTGTCGAAGAAGTTCGGCGCCGGACCGGCCAATGCGGTCGAACTGGCCGAACGGCTGAACCGAACCGGCTACAAGGTCGGGCTGTGCTTTCACGTCGGCAGCCAGATCGAGGATCCCGACACCTACGAGCGGGCGCTGGCCTCCGCCGACTGGGTGCGCAACCGCGTCGGCTTCGACATTGCCGGGCTCGATGTCGGCGGCGGCTTTCCCGCCGAATACGGTCATGATCCGAACAGCCGCAAGCCGGAAATGCCGTCGCTCGGCCAGATCATGTCGCGGCTGTCGGGCGACCTCCAGGAGTACCAATTCGACCAGATGCAGCTGGTGGCCGAGCCCGGCCGGGTGATCGTGGCGCGCTGCCTGTCGCTGATCGTGCGCGTGCTGCTGCGCAAGGGCAAAAGGCTCTACATCAATGACGGCATCTGGGCGTCGCTGTCGGATTCATGGACCGGCAAGATCACGCTGCCGGCACGCTTCATCCCCGATCCGGCGATCCGCTCGCGCAATGGCGAGGACAAGACCATCGTGCCGTTCAAGGTCTGTGGCGCGACCTGCGATTCCGTCGATATACTGTCGCGGCCGTTCTGGCTGCCCGAAACCGTCGATACCGGTGACTGGATCGAGATCGGCCATATCGGCGCCTATTCGCTGTCGCTCCGGACACGGTTCAACGGCTTCTATCCCGATACTTTCGTCGAGGTGGCGACGCCATTCGACGAAGGCGATGCACCGCAGGGGTTTGCCAGCCTGGAGACGATGGCGGATTAGTTAATGGTGAATGGAAGCAGTTCTTGCGTTCCGTCCGCTTCGGTGAATCGTCCCCCTTCACCCTTCACCCTTCACCCTTCACCCCCCGGTAGTCAGGCTACTCCGCCGCCGGCCTGGATGTTCTCGCCGGTCAGCCAGCGAGCTTCGTCCGAAGCCAGGAAAACCGCGACATCGGCGACGTCGCGCGGTGCTCCGATCCGGTCGAAGGGCGACATGCCTGCGGCCACGGCCCGGTCCCGCTCCGGAAGCAGGTCGGTGTCGGTGAAGCCTGGCGACAGCGCATTCACGGTAACGGCGCGCGGGCCGAGTTCGCGCGAGAGGACGCGGACGAACTGCTCGACGGCTCCCTTGCTGCCGAGATAGAGCGCCGTCTGCGTGAAAAACATCTTGGTTCCACCGGTGGAGACGGCAATGATGCGGCCACCGTCGCGAACGCGGCGCGCGGCCTCCTGAAGCGTGAAGAAGGTGCCTTTGGCATTGGTGCCGAACACATGGTCGAAGTCCGCTTCGGTAGCCTCGACGAGCGGCTTTATGACGGCGACGCCAACATTGGCGACGACGATGTCAATCGGCCCCATCTGCATTTCGGTTTCGTCGAACAGCCTGCGAATGTCGGGGATGCTGGAGACGTCCGCCTGGATGGCGACGGCTTTTCCGCCATTCCCTTCAATGGCGGCAACGACTTCCCTGGCGGCTTTCTCGTTGCCGACATAGTTGACGACCACGGCAGCACCCTTGGTTGCGAGCCCCTCCGCGATGGCGCGTCCGATGCCGCGCGAACTGCCGGTCACAAGTGCGGTTTTGCCTTCGAGTGGACGATGCATGGCTGTTCCTTCCGTCTGGATACGGCCGCCCCGATCGAGCGGCGTTCCAGCGATAGCTAGGGGCATGCTATTGCTCAGAGAATAGCCTATTATCTAACTGACTTGTTAAGCCTGGGGTACATAATGCGCGGAACCGAGTTTTCCGAACTCACGGCATTTGCAACAATCATCGAAGAGGGCAGCTTTGTCCGCGCCGCGGCCAAGCTCAGGATTTCGCCTCCAGCACTCAGCCAGACGATACGCGGGCTGGAAGAGCGTCTCGGTGTCCGCCTGCTCAACCGCACCACGCGCAGCATGTCGCCGACCGCTGAGGGCGAGAAGCTGTTTGCCCGCATCGCGCCGGCGTTCAGCGAACTGGAAGGGGCCGTCGCCGATGCGCATGCATCACGCGGCCGGCCGGCAGGCTCGCTGCGCATCAATGTTCCGCGCATTGCCGCCACGCGTTTCATCGCGCCGATCCTCGGCGACTTCCGCCGCGCCTATCCCGATATCGCCCTCACCATCATCGTCGACGACATGCTCACCGACATCGTCGAGGGCCGCTTCGATGCCGGAATCAGACTGGGTGAGCGGCTGCACAAGGACATGGTGGCGGTGAAGCTCAGCGAGGAACTCGAGATGGCCGCAGTGGCGGCGCCGAGCTATCTGGAGCATCGCCCGATACCCCGCCATCCCGCGGACCTGCATCAGCACCAGTGCATCAATTTCCAGTGGCCGAGCGGCGGCAATCTCTACCGCTGGGAGTTCGCCCAGGGCCAACGTGCCCTGGAAGTGGCCGTCAGCGGCGGCCTGACGGTAAACGATACGGACCTGATGATCGGTGCGGTTCTGGATGGGGTCGGCGTGGCGTACATGCTGGAATACCAGGTCCGGCCGTGGATCGAAGCGGGAAAGCTCATCCGCTTTCTCGAAGCCTGGTCGCCGAGATTTCCGGGTTTTTATCTATATCACGCGAGTTCCCGCCAGGTTCCCGCGCCGCTACGAGCGTTTATCGATTTCCTGCTGGCGAGGCAATGAATAGTGAATAGTGAATAGTGAACTGGTGCTCAAGTGCGGCTCCGGTACTATTCTTTTACCATTCACCACCCTCACAGCCTGGCCAGCAGTTCCGGCGTCGGCCAGCCGTCGACCGGCAAGCCCAGCCGCATCTGCTCCTTGCGGATCGCTTCGCGGGTGTTGGTGCCGAGGATGCCGTCGACGGTGCCGACGTCATAGCCTCTGGCCTCGAGCTTGGTCTGTAGCGCCTTCATCTGGTCGCCGTCGAGGCCCGGGTCGGGGTTGCGCGGATCGAATCGCGGAGCGCCCCCCAGCCGGGCGGCAAGATTTGCCGCTGTCAGGGCATAGGTAAAGGACTGGTTCCACTCGAGATAGACGTCGAAATTGTCGTAGGTCAGGAAGGCTGGCCCCTTGCGACCCATGGGCAGCGCCAGGCCGGCCTTCAGGCCGTTGTCGAGAAGCGGCGTGCCGTCGGGCCTGGTAACGCCCCACTGGCTCCATTGCGTCAACGGCAGCTTGTTGGTGCGTCCCGTCTGCTCCCACGGCAAGTTGTCGGGCACACGGACTTCCTCGATCCAGGGCTGGTCGCGCTTCCAGCCGCGCGACTGGATCTTGCTGGCCGTGCTCATGATCACGTCCGGCGCGCTGCCGCGCAGGTCGACCCGGCCATCGCCGTCGCCGTCGACGCCGTGGCCGAGATAGTCGGAAGGCAACATCTGCGTCTGGCCGATCTCGCCGGCCCAGGCACCGGTCACGTCGGCCGGCACCACGCCGCGATCGATCAAGATCAGCAGCGGCACGATCTGCGGCCGGAACAACTGCGGGCGGCGGCAGTCATACGAGAGGCTCACCAGCGCGTTCAGTGTGTGAAAATCGCCTTGCACGGCGCCAAAATCGGTTTCCAGGGCCCAGAAGGCGGCAATGACCGGCGCCTGGACGCCGTATTCGCGATCCGCGCGGGCAAAGACCTCGGCATATTTTTGCAGATTGGCCGCACCTTGCTTCAGCCGATGGGACGAGATCATGCGGTTCGAGAATTCGATGAAGGTCTGGGTGAAGACGCCCTGGGCGCGGTCGCGTGCCAACGCCTTCTCATCGAGGGTGGCGTTTTCCAGCGCGTCAAGACCGGCAGCGCCGACGCCGGCCGCCCTGGCCTCCACCGCCACGCCCTGCTTCCATGCCTCGAAATCGCCGCCGCATTGCTGTGCCGCGGCCGGCACGGCGCTCAGGAGCAGCGCCGCGAGAAGTCCAAAGCGCAATCGCATCGCCATCCTTCCGAAAAGATTACCAGCGGTTGCAGGCATTCGTTATTGGCTGTGTCGAAAAGCAGGCGGCAGGCCCGGTGTCAACGGGTGTTCTGCCGCAACCACTTCTTCCACGCGGCTTCGGAGCCGTTGAAGACGTTGATGTCGGCGTTTCCGGCCATGCCCGGCACGACGCCCGTTCCGGTATACTGCCAGAAGGTGAAGGGATGGCTGCCGTATTTCTGGCGCGGATGCCCGGCGACGGAGCGCAGCCAATAGGGGTAGCTGCGGAAACCCGACAAACCATTATCTTCGAAGAAGTCGACCGACGTGTAGATGATCGGCTTCTTGCCGTAGTGTTTTTCGACGATTTCGAGGAACGTGCTCATCTCGCTGCGTACCGTGGCGGGATCGGGCCGCAGCTTGCACGTCGGCGATTTCGGGTTCCATTCCATGTCGAGAACTGGCGGCATCGCCGAGCTGTCTTTGGGCACGTTCTGGATGAACCAGCGCGCCTGGGTCGCGGCCGGCGTGCAAAAGTAGAAGAAGTGATAGGCGGCGCGGGGGATGCCCGAGGCCTTGGTGCGGCTCCAATGCTCGTTGAAAGCTTCATCGAACCGGTCTCCGCCTTCGGTTGCCTTGATGAAAGCGAAAGAGATGCCGCTGGCCCTGGCCGCCGGCCAGTCGATCGAGGTCTGGTATTTGGAGACGTCGGTGCCGTGGACGGCATAGCTCCACGGTGCGCCGCTGTCCCATTCATGCGGGTCGGAATCGGCAAAACGCGGCGCGCGTACCACAACCGTCGCGGCACTGGACGACGATGGCGTCAGATCCTCGACCGTCGAGCAGGCACCAAGCAGCATCAGCGTGATGAGGACCGCGAAACGGCGCATCGCTACTTCCCGAGCCGGTTTCAGCCGGCCGCTGATGGGTCTTTCCGCGGGTGGCCCCTCGACCGGGCGCAGCGTGTCTGAAACCGACTTACGCGACGCGCCTGGATCTTCGTTTCATGCATTTCCCAAACCGTTGCGCAGTTTTGGGACGCATGCATTCAAGCCCCGCCGGACGGTCACCCCACAGGATCGCCCGGTCTGTCCAAGCGCGTCGCTTCGACGCGCTTGGCTCTTTTGTCTGTGCATGTCGTGGTCCCAAAACCGCTGCGCGCTTTTGGGCGACATGCACCTGTGATCGCCGATCATGGTTGATATTCGGTTGACGGCGCTCGACAAGAGCCGCGATTTTGCCGAAACAATGGCGGCAAATCGATGACATAGATCGAGCGCGCCGGGGGAACTCAAAATGCAGATCCTTTTGAAGTTCGTCAAATGGCTGCTCGGCCTGGCTGTGCTGGCCGCCGCGATACTCGCCGGCTGGCTGTATTTCGCGCCGCCGGAACTGATCCGCGTCGGTTCCGGCTATGCGGCCAAGATCGTCTGCTCGAACGTCTTCATCGCCGAGCGCGACGCCAACGACGTGCTCGCCGTCGATGTGCAGGCGCCGGGTCATCCGCTGCTGAAGCTGATGAGAGTGTCGGTGGACAAGGAGAAGGGAACGGTTTCGGCGGGCCTGTTCGGCGCGCTCGGCAAAAGTGTCGCGGTCGCTCGCGAGGGGCTCGGCTGCGCCTCGGTTCCCGATGGGGATATTGCCGCCGCCAAGGCTATCGCCGGCGCTCCACCGACGCCGGCGCCGCTGCCCGATGCGATGTGGCCGGAAGGCGACGATGTCGGTGCCTCGCAGGATTCCGAGGTCGTGAAGGTCCTCGACGATCCAGCAATGACCGGCGCCGGCATGCGGGCGGTGGTGGTGGTCAAGAGCGGCCGCATCGTCGCTGAGCGCTATGGCGACGGCTTTTCCGAAAAGACGCCACTATTGGGCTGGTCGATGACCAAGACGGTGAATGCGGCGATCGTCGGCACGCTGGTGAAGGACGGCAAGCTGGCGATGACCAACCAGGGCCTGTTCGGTCCCTGGAAGGGAGATGGCCGCGCCGTGATCAGCCTCGCCGACATGATGGCGATGTCGAGCGGGCTGGAATTCAACGAGGATTATGGCGACGTCGCCGATGTGACGCGCATGCTCTATCTCGAACCGGACATGGCGGGCTTTGCCGGATCCAAGGCGCTGACCGGCGAGGTCGGCAAGGTGTTTTCCTATTCGAGCGGCACGGCGGTGATGCTGTCCCGATTATGGCAGGATGCGATCGGCGACAAGGACAAGGCGCTGGCCTGGCCGAGGACCGCGCTGTTCGATCCGCTCGGCATGCACAGCGCGGTGCTTGAAGCCGACGAGCACGGCACCTTCGTCGGCTCGTCCTATCTCTATGCCACGGCACGCGATTGGGCGCGCTTCGGCCAGTTCCTGCTGCAGGGCGGCGTCTGGAACGGCAAAGAGATACTGCCCGCTGGCTTCGTCGACTGGATGCGGGAACCGGCAACTGCCTCGAAGGTCTACGGCAAGGGGCAATTATGGATCGAAGGACCGGGCGACGAAGAAAACCCGGGTGCCGGCCTTGCCGCCGGCCTGCCCAAGGACACCTATTGGATGGAGGGGCATGACGGGCAAACGGTCGCCATCGTCCCCTCGGAGCAGCTGGTTGTGGTGCGGCTCGGCCTGACGCCGGCCAGGCTCGGCTACCGGCCCCAGGCGATGGTGGCGGCGCTGATCAAGGCGCTGCATTAGGCTGTATCGATACTAAGGTGATGCCGGCCTGCAAACGGCGGTTTCCTGCGCTCCGGCCTTCGCCGGGCCAAAGCACTCATGAGCGGTCGTGGCAGTTAAGGCTACGGCCGGCGTAGGCCGGTGCTCACGTACCCTAAAGGACGCTCCGCTCGGTTCTCGGAACCCCCCGTTTTCGACTCGGCCTGACCTGAATCTCAACACGTCCTGGCTATCGAACTGGGCCGATCACGGCGAGCCACGCATAGCCGCGACAAAGCGTTTGGAAACGGAAGCTTGCGCCGGTTCTTGCAGATTCCGAATCCAGAACCGCGTGCAACGATTCACGCGGCTCGACGTGGAATTTTTTCAGCCAGCCGCGCAACAGCGTGCGGAACCAGCTGGGCAAGGCTTCCTGCTGGCCAAAATCGACGACGTGCAGCGAGCCGCCCGGTGACAGGGCAGCAAGTGCCGCAGACACCGTCTTCTCCCAGCCGGGGATCATCGACAGCGAATACGAGACAAAGACGCGGTCGAAACTTTTGACGCCGAACAGCGCCTTTGCGTCGAAATCAGTGGCGTCGCCGCGCGCCAGGGTGACGCGGCCGGAGAGGCCTTCGCGCGCGAGGGCGGCGGTGGCCGTCTCCAGCATCTCGGCCGAAATATCGAGGCCGAAGAAGCGCGCGCCGGGATAGCGGCGGGCAGCGAGGACAATGTTGCGGCCGGTGCCGCAGCCAAGCTCGAGCACCGTGCTGCCGGCCGGCACATCCAGTCCGGCGATAAGCCGGTCGCGGCCAAGCAGATAATATTTGCGGGTCAGGTCGTAGATATGACGCTGCCAGCGGTAGACACCGTCCATCAGTTCGGCATGGCTGGCCGGCAATTCGGTCGTGCTCATGCGGACCGCTTCACATAGAGATGGAAGCCGCCATAGATGGCCGAGCGATCGCAGGCCGAAAACTCGCGCGAGGCGTCGTTCTCGTAGCGCCACTGGTCGAGCAGCGAATTCGAGACGCGGCCGGGCAGCAGGCTGGGTTCCGCTGCGGTGCGGAAGATGACGCGGGCGCCTGTCGAGGCGGTTCGGGTGATCTCGGCCCACAACCCGTTGAGCTGGCCGTCGGTCATCCAGTCCTGTGCATCGAGCAGCACGAAGCGGTCGACCGAGCCGGCATCCTTGCCGGCAAGGAACTCGATCAGATTGGCGTGGTGGATGGCAACGCGATCGACATTGTTGCGGATCGTCTTGTAGTTGCGCTTTTCGAGGTAGGTGGGCAGGGCGGCTTCGCCCGGATTAGGGTAGCGGCGGGCGAAAGCCTGCCAGGCGAAATAATTGGTCTTCAGCGGAAAATCGCAGGCGAGCTTTTCCAGTCGTGCCTTCAGCACGCTGGCCATGGTGCCGTCACCCGAGGTGATCAGCGAATCGTACTGGGCCGGCGGAATGCCGAGGCCGAACAGCGAGGCTTTTCGCGAGGTCGCCCATTTCAGCAGCGGTTTTTCGAAGACCGGCGCCAGCTCTTCGTCGAAGAAGCGGCGCTGATCGGCGATGCTCTTGGCGTCCATGATGCCGGCCGGGTCGACGCCGAAGAATTTTGCGGTGCGGTGGCCCATGGCGATGAACAGGCCAAGCAGGCCGGTCTGGTAGAAATTGCGGTCGAAGACAGCGATGCGGCGACGACCGCGCCAGTTGCGGCGCTCCCAATAATGGCGGCTGACGGGGTCGAGATGCGGTGCGATGAAGCGATCATAGGCCTGCGAATTGTGCCCGGTCCCAGCCGCACCGAAGAAACGGAACAGGTCGCCCTGCGACGGCAGGTGACGCACCGCTGCGAGCTTCATGCGGTTCAGCGCAATATGCGCGGCGTTGAGGTCGACGGCATCGATCCTTTCTGGCGACCGGGTGAGATAGGAGAGGATGTTACAGCCGCCGGAGGCAATGGTGACGATGCGGTGGCCCTTGCCGAGTTGCATCGCGTCCATGTCGATTTCGGGGTCTTCCCAGATCTGCGGGTAGACAAGGCCGGAGAACAGGAAGGCGAACAAGCGCTCGGAGATGCCAGCTTTCGACAGCGGGCGGTTCTGGTAGACGGCCTTGCCGACCTCCTTGCCGCGGCGAAAAACCAGTTCCCCAGAAATGTCCGTCATGGCAACGCGATTCCCCGTTTGCTTTGCCGCAAGCGGGTAACGCAGGTGGATGACAGGCCGGTGACAACCTGTTGAAGCGAGTTCAGGCCTCGCCAAATCCGCCTGCGGTGGGTGTCGTCACAATGACTGCCTCGCCGGCGTCGAGCACTGTTTGATCGCAGGCTTTCAGCGTCTCGATCGCGCCGGTCTTGCGGCGGACCTTGGTCGAACCGGTCTCGCCATCACCGCCGCCGTCCAGCCCCCGCGGCGGGTGGCTGCGATGCGAGGACAGGATCGCGCATTCCATCTTTTCGAGGAAGCGGATGATGCGCTTGGTGCCGTCGCCGGCATTCCATTTGCCTTTGCCGCCGGAGCCTTCGCGGATATGGAAATCCTCGAGCAATACCGGGAAACGCAGTTCCAGCACTTCCGGATCGGTCAGGCGCGAATTGGTCATATGGGTGTGGACGCCGGAGGTGCCGGCAAAGCCGCGGCCGTCGTTCATCCGGCCGGCCGGCGAGCCCGAGCAGATCGTCTCGTAATACTGGTACTGCTTGTTGCCGAAGGTGAGATTGTTCATCGTGCCTTGCGCATTGGCCATCGCCTTCATGGCGCCGAACAGCGCGTTGGTGACATGTTGCGAGGTCTCGACATTACCGGCCACGACTGCCGCGGGATAGGTGGGCCTAAGCATCGAGCCGTCGGGAATGATGATGTTGATCGGCCGCAGACATCCGGCATTCATCGGGATGTTGTCTTCGACCATGACGCGGAAGGCATAAAGCACCGCGGCTCGGGCGACCGGCTCTGGCGCATTGAAATTGTTCTTCATGACCGGCGACGTGCCGGTGAAGTCGACGGTGGCTTCGCGCTTCCGCCGGTCGATAGTGATCTTCACTGTGATCTTTTGCCCGGTGTCGGTCGGATATTCGTATTCGGAACTGTCGGGCAGCCGCTCCAGCACGCGGCGCACGCTTTCGGCGGCATTGTCCTGAACATGGCCCATGTAGGCTTCGACCACATCGAGGCCGAAATGCGCGACCATCTTGCGCAGCTCGGCGACGCCCTTTTCGTTCGCGGCGATCTGCGC
The DNA here is from genome assembly GCF_040319475.1 of Mesorhizobium sp. M0904. NCBI lineage: Bacteria > Pseudomonadati > Pseudomonadota > Alphaproteobacteria > Hyphomicrobiales > Phyllobacteriaceae > Mesorhizobium > Mesorhizobium sp. M0904. Next base: position 81,630 of record NZ_JAMYOC010000009.1, read on the forward strand.
CTTGAGGTCGGCGATGTTCTGGTGCGGATTGCGCGCCGGGTAGGGGTGGTCGGTGAGCAGCGTCTCCAGGTCCTTCTCGCGGAACCGGCCGCGATCGACGATGCGGAAATTGTCAAACAGCACGCCTTCCTCGTCGACGGTGGTGGCAAGCGGCGTCATCGACCCGGGCGCGGTGCCCCCGATGTCGGCGTGGTGGCCACGCGAGGCGACGTAGAAGAGGATGAGGGGTTCCTCCCCCTTTGAGGGGGAGGTGCCGCCGAAGGCGGCGGAGGAGGTCGCCGCGGCAGTGCTCGACACTCTTGTGGTGCCTCCTGAGATGACCCCACCGGGCCGCTCCGCGGCCATCCTCCCCTCAAGCGGGAGGGAAAAAACAGGCGTCACCACGGTGATATCAGGCAGATGCGTGCCGCCATTGTAAGGCGCGTTCAGCGCAAAGACGTCGCCGGGGTGAATGTCGCCGGCATTGAGCCGGATGATGGTCTCCACCGAGCGATCCATGGAACCGAGATGCACCGGCATGTGCGGTGCATTGGCGACCAGCGCGCCGTTCCGGTCGAAGACGGCGCAGGAGAAATCAAGCCGCTCCTTGATGTTGACGGAATAGGCAGTGTTTTGCAGCGTTACGCCCATCTGTTCGGCGATCGACATGAACAGGTTGTTGAAGACCTCCAGCATCACTGGATCGGCTTCGGTGCCGAGTGCGGCGTGCCGGCGCTTCTTCTCGACGCGCCGCATCAATACGTGGTCCTTGGCGGTGATCTCGGCCTGCCAGCCCGGCTCGACGACAATGGTCTGGTTCGGCTCGATGATCAAAGCAGGGCCGGCGATCTTGTTACCAGGCTTCAGCGTTTCGCGAGGGAAGATGCCAGCGTCGCGCCAGACGCCGTCGACAAAGATTTTCCGGTTCCCGGAAGGACTTGCGGCCATATCTGCAACAACTGAATCGCTTTCATCGCGGCCGGTGCCGCCGGTATCGGTACCTTCGACGCCGATCGATTCGACGATCATCGGCTTGTCGTCGTAGACAAAGCCGAACTGCGCCTTGTGCGCCGATTCGAAGTCCGTCTTGGCTTGCGCGATCGAGCCGTGACCAAAGTTCACAGGCAGCGCGGTATCGGTGCCGTCATAGCGGACCTGCAGCACCGGCTTCGAGGCGACCGCGTCTTCGGCGATGCCTTGTGCGGCGAGTTCGTCGATGACGGCTTTGCGCAGCGTTGCGATGAGTTCATCGATCGCCGCCCCGGAGTCCTCCACCAGCGGCTTCAGCAGCGCCTGCTGGCGTGACGCAAATACAGAGGACAGGCCGATGCCGTATGCCGATAGCAGGCCGGAGAACGGATGGATCAGCACCGCCTCCATGCCCAGCGCATCGGCAACCAGGCAAGCGTGCTGGCCGCCGGCGCCGCCGAAACAGTTCAGGAGGTATTCGGTGACGTCGTAGCCGCGCTGCACGGAAATCTTCTTGATGGCGTTGGCCATGTTTTCGACGGCGACGGTGACGAACCCCTCCGCGACGGCTTCCGGCGAGCGGCCGTCGCCGATCTCGGCGGCAAGCGCGGTGAATTTTTCGCGAACCGTCTGCACGTCGAGCGGTTCGTCCTGCCCTGGTCCAAAAATAGCCGGGAAGAACTCGGGCTGCAGCTTGCCCAGCATGACATTGGCGTCAGTGACGGCCAACGGGCCCCCGCGCCTATAGGCGGCCGGGCCGGGGTTGGCGCCGGCCGAATCCGGCCCGGCGCGAAAGCGGCCGGCCTCGTAATGCAGGATCGAGCCGCCGCCGGCGGCGACGGTGTGGATGCGCATCATCGGCGCACGGATGCGCACGCCGGCGACCTCGGTGTCGAAGGCGCGCTCGTAGTCGCCATCATAGTGGGCGACATCGGTGGAGGTGCCGCCCATGTCGAAGCCGATGACCTTGCCGAAACCGGCGAGTTTTGCCGTCTCGACCATGCCGACGACGCCGCCGGCCGGGCCGGATAACAGCGCGTCCTTGCCTTGGAACATGTCGGCGGCGGTGAGGCCGCCCGACGACATCATGAACATGAGGCGAGGGCTTTCCCTCCCCCCGAGGGGAGGGTGGCGGCGAAGCCGCCGGGTGGGGTCGTTGCGGCAGTGCTCAACGTTCTGGCGGTGCCTTCTGAGATGACCCCCTCTGGCCGCTGCGCGGCCATCTCCCCCTCGAGGGGGGAGAGGACGCCGAGCTCCTTCGCCACCTTCTGCACATATCTTGACAGAATGGGCGACAGGTAGGCGTCGACCACCGTGGTGTCGCCGCGGCCGACCAGCTTGATCAGCGGCGAGACCTCGTGGCTGACCGAGACCTGGGAGAATCCGAGCTTTCGACAGACTTTGGCGACGGCCTTTTCGTGCTCGGGGTGTTTCCAGGCATGCATGAAGACGATCGCGACCGCATCGATGCCGTCCGCCTTGGCTTGCTCAATAGCCGGGCGTACGGAAGCAATGTCGAGCAGGCGCTCGATACTGCCGTCGGCGCGAACCCGTTCGTCGATTTCGACGACACGCTCATAGAGCTGTTCGGGAAGGATGATCTGCTTGGCAAAGATATCGGGCCTGGCCTGATAGGCGATCCTCAGCGCATCGCGGAAGCCTTTGGTGATGAGCAGCAGCACGCGGTCGCCTTTGCGCTCGAGAAGCGCATTGGTGGCGACCGTGGTGCCCATCTTGACATCGCCGATCAGCGCGGAGGGGATCGGGGCGCCGGGCTGGACGCCGAGCAGTTCGCGAATGCCCTGGATGGCTGCATCGGCATAGGCTTCGGGATTTTCCGAAAGGAGTTTCCTTGGATGCAGCCCGCCTTGCGGGTCCCGGCCGATGACGTCGGTGAAGGTACCGCCGCGGTCGATCCAGAAATCCCATTTTGCGGTCATGGCAGCGCCTCCGGGCATTTTCATTTAGGCATCCTGTTAGTGCTCAACGCTTTGTACTGCCAAGCGCTTGATGTTACACGCGGAAACGCAACGTTACGAAACTCATCATGCGCTGATGCATTGTGCCCTCGATCGTCGCCGGCAACGGTGGCGTGATTAGAGGAGAGATAATCATGAAGAAACTCATTCTTGCGTCGGTCTCGGCGCTTGCCTTGCTTGGCGTTGCGGCCTGCAGCGACAGCGGCACCGATAACACCACGACGCAGAGCACCAACCCGCCGGCATCCGACCAGACGATGAAGCCGGCTGCTCCTGACGCCAACAAGCCTGCCGAGCCGGCTCCGGCTCCGGCACCTGCGCCGGCTGCCCCGGCGCAGTAGTCAACGTGACAACCAAGAAAGGCCGGCCTCACACGCCGGCCTTTCTGCTGCTTACGATACCCGCGCATTGTGGCCGAGTGCGACGACGCGGGTTTGCGTGCAGCGGTTTCCGTCTGCCGATTTCCATGGGCAAGCACTAGCGCTAGCCGTCTCAGGCATTCCGCCAAATCGATTGGGCCAGCCCTGCGGCACTGTCTTGGCTTGATAGCGATGGGTGGTTGGTCCTATGAAGCCCCCATGTCGATTTGGGACCGCCTCGGCGACTTCGTCACACGCGTTTCATCTTCAGCGTCGTCAGGCGTCGCCGAAGTGGTCGAAGCCGTGCGTACGGTTTTCTCCGGCGATGCCGATTTGCGCCGGCGTGTCGCCTTCTCGGTGGCGATGATCGCGCTTTCGGCCAAGATGGCCAAGGCCGACGGCATCGTCACGCAAGACGAGGTGCGCGCCTTCCAGGAAATATTCGAGGTGCCGAAGGAACAGAGGCGCAATGTGGCGCGGCTCTACGATTTGGCCAAACGCGACATTGCCGGTTTCGAAACCTATGCCGAGCGGATGGCGCAGCTTTGCGGTTCGGGCCATACCAACTGCCTGATGCTGGAGGATATACTCGACGGGCTGTTCCACATCGCCAAGGCCGACGGGCTGGTGCATGAGCGCGAGGGCCAATTCCTGCACCGGATCGCCGAGATCTTCCGCATCGATGAGGCGCATTACCAGAGCATCCTGGCGCGGCATGTCAATCTGGGTGCCGCCGACCCCTATGTCGTGCTCGGCATCGAGCGTGGGAAGCCGTTCGAGGAGGTCCGCAGGCGCTACCGCAAGCTGGTTTCCGACAATCATCCGGACCGGCTGATCGCACGCGGCCTGCCGCAGGAATTCATCAAGATCGCGACGACCAGGCTGGCGGCGATCAACGCGGCCTATGAAATGATCGAGCGAGGCCTGCGGCACGCATGAGCGGCTTTCCGCCCGACGAGCCGAGCGCCGAGGTCAGGGTATCGCCGAATTTCGGACCAAGACGCGGGATGCCCGGACCCGATATGATCGTGCTGCACTACACCGGCATGGCAACCGGGGCCGCTGCCGAGGCATGGCTGTGCGATCCGGCCAGCGAGGTGTCGTCGCACTATCTGGTCCATGAGGACGGCCGCATTGTTCAGATGGTGAGGGAAAGCGACCGCGCCTGGCATGCCGGCAAGAGCTCGTGGTTCGGACAGAGCGACATCAACTCCTGCTCGATCGGCATCGAGATCGTCAATCCGGGGCATACGCTCGGCTATCGCAACTTTCCAAAACCGCAGATCGACGCGGTGATCGGCCTGTGTGCCGGCATCGTCGAGCGCCATTCCATTCCGGCCCAGCGGGTGCTCGCCCATTCCGACGTGGCACCCGGGCGCAAGGTCGATCCGGGCGAGAAATTTCCATGGAAGACCTTGTTTGCCGCCGGCATCGGCCATGTTGTGCCGGCAGCACCGATCCGGCGCGGCGCCGTGCTGAGGCCAGGCGATACCGGCGCCGATATTGAGGCACTGCAGTCGATGCTGGCGCTTTATGGTTATGGCGTCGAGATCACCGGCGCTTTCGACCGGCAGACCGAAATCGTGGTCGAGGCATTTCAACGGCATTTCCGGCAGCGCCTGGTCGACGGCGTGGCTGACGGATCGACGATCCGCACGCTGGAAAGGCTGCTCGCTTCCGTAAGGATAGCCTCTCTCAAATAACCTTTTGCCAGATTAAAAGTTACAATCTGTTACTCAAAGTGACTTGCGTCGCCTTGTTTGGCGCCAATTCCATTGTCAAAGGCGATCCGTACAGATTGTCGGACGTCTATCCCCCCAGATGTTCCGATGTTGATTGAGGGTATCTGCGCGAAGTTCTTTGTGCGGATCAAACAGAACAGGATCACATGCAGAAATTGACCGTTTTAACGGCAGCCATTGCTGCCGGCGTAATGACTTTTGCCTTCAGTGCGGCAAACAGCGCACCGCTGAGTCAGCGGGCCGATCAGGGCTTCAGTGCCGCAGCCGGCAAAACCGCCATGCCGAAGGGTGGTGCAAAAGTAGAGAAGACCGCCATCGCGAAAGTGGAAAAAGCGGCCCCGGTAAGGACGAAAAAGCCAGTCTCCGCGAAAAGGCCAACCGCTGCGAGAAAGACAATCGCCAAACAGCATGTGAAGCGTAACCGCAAACGCATCGACCGCATGGCAACGGCGTCAGTCGCTCCGAAGAGCAGGCCAGCGCCCCAGGCGGCGGTTGTCGGCGGCAGCGGACAGTATTCGGCGATCATTGCGCGTTATGCCGCCAGCTATGGCGTGCCGGTGTCGCTCGCCAATGCTGTCATCAAGATCGAAAGCAACTACCAGCCGAACCAGGTCGGCAGCGCCGGCGAGATCGGCCTGATGCAGATCAAGCCGGCGACGGCAAGAATGATGGGCTATAGCGGTTCGGTTCAGGGTCTCTACGATCCCGATACCAACATCAAATACGGCATGAAGTACCTTGCCATGGCGCGGGATCTCGGCGGCGGCACGACCTGCGGCACGATCCTGAAATACAATGCCGGCCACGCCGCCACACGGATGAACCCGGTGTCCGCAGCCTATTGCGGCAAGGTCAAGGTGCAGCTGGCAGCGCTTGGAGCGCCCGCCTGACAAGGGATAACTTGTTTTTTCGTTTGCGTTTTCGGGCCCGAACCCCTTTATACGCCTTGCCAGCTGGCCGGGCGGCCGCAGCCGCGAAGCCGAAAGGCTGCGGGTGAGGAAAGTCCGGGCTCCATGGAGACACGGTGCCGGTTAATGGCCGGCGGGGGCGACCCCAGGGAAAGTGCCACAGAAAGCAAACCGCCACGATCCAATCGTGGCAAGGGTGAAAGGGTGGGGTAAGAGCCCACCGCGCGACTGGCAACAGGAGCGGCACGGTAAACCCCACCGGGAGCAAGACCGAATAGGGACGGTGCGAGGGGAAACCCTCGGGGGCTGTTTCCGGCTCACCGTCCGGGTAGGTTGCGTGAGGCGCATGGCAACATGCGCCCAAGATGAATGGCCGCCGCGTTCTCGCCCCGCAAGGGGCGAGGGCCATACAGAACCCGGCTTACAGGCCAGCTGGCAGTTTTCTACCCATGTCGCGCAAGACAGCGAGGCTGCGGCCGATCGATTGCTCGATCGGATCGAAGCCCGCTGGCAGCAAGTGGCCACTTATCCCTTCTCAGCTGCGCGCGCGAAGACATCGCGCCCGGCATCCGTCACCTGATCGTCGGCGAATACCTCCTGTATCGTGTCGTCGAAGAGGCGACCGAAATCGTTCGCGTCCTCCACGGCCGGCGCAAGATCGACGCCGGCTCAGCCACCGATTGCGTCCAGCGACGCCTCGATCGCCTGCCAAAGCTCTTCCACCGGCTCGCAGCCGACCGACAGGCGAACGAAGCCGGGCGGAACGGCATCTCCCCTTTTTGATCGCCGTTCGGCCGACGTGTGCACGCCGCCGAACGATGTCGCGGCCTGCATCAAGGCGCAATTGTTGATGAAATCCTCGGCCTTGTTCTCCGAGGCGAGCACGAACGAGATGAGAAAGCCGAAGCGCTCCATCTGGGCGCGGGCAAGATTGTGCGATGGGTCGCTCTCCAGTCCCGGAAAGCGCAAGCCGCTGATCGCGCGATGGTTTTTCAGCCGTCGCGCTATCATTTCGGCGGAAGTGCACATGCGGTCGAAGCGCACGTCCAGCGTTTCGAGGCCGCGATGCACCAGCCATGCCTCGAAGGGCCCGGGGATGGCGCCCGACGTCTCGCGCCAGTCGGTCACCCTCGAGATAATGTCCGCGTCGCGGCTGGCGACATGGCCGAACAGCACATCGGAATGGCCGTTTGGCGCCTTGGTGTCGGCAGCAATGACGATATCGGCGCCAAGATCGAGCGGGCGCTGGCCGAAAGGTGTCATCGTCGTGTTGTCGACCACAAGCACCGCACCCGCTCTATGCACGGCTTCGGCGACGGCTGCGATGTCGCATATGTCCAGTCCTGGGTTGGCGGGTGTTTCGACGAAGGCAAGCCGATAGCCGTCGAAGCCGCCGTCGAGAAAGCTCGACGTTGGCCGGACATCGTAGGCAACGCCGAAGGCTTTCAGGAAACGGTCTGCCAGCGCTCGCGTCGTATGATAACCGTCGGACGGCAGCAGGATACGGTCGCCGGCTTTGAGCAGGCCGAAAAATACCGCCGAGATGGCAGCCATTCCCGAGGGAAAGGCGACGCATGGGGCGTCCTCCAAATGCGCCAGCATGTGCTCGACCGCATCCCAGGTCGGATTGCTGAAGCGGCCATATTGATCGAAGCCGGTGGCGTCGCCCGGCGCATGAAAGATGGCGGCCATGGTTAGGGGTAAGGGGATCGGGTCGCCCTTGGCCAACCCGCCGCGGCGCAGATGGGGAAGTGCTGCGGCGCGTGACTTGGCTGTTTCGGACATGATTTCAACCTCGTTACTGACCGGAAAAGGAGATGCCGAGGCTATGCGCGGCAGCGATCCGCGGCAAGTCGGCTCCGGTTGGGCCACACGGCTCTAAACGCTTCGTTAGGCTTAATAGAGGATAAAGACGGGAGTGCCGTCAAAGCTGCTCTCCCCAGTTATGGCAGGCGCGTTTTGAAGACTGTTCCCGTTGACGCCCATAGCACCCCATGATATCCCATTCCGATACTCAAGCCTTCGTTCCGTGTCAGGGTGAAGCGTACGCCAATCGGGCAGCCGCGGCGGCTGCGCGTTTGCCTGCGTTCGCCCGTCATAACGAAGTGGGTTTTGGACGCCGACCGGGCTGGGGCGGCGCGGACAGGAAGATGCAGAGGGGTGCGGCGGCGCAAGCGGCCGTAACGCGCAATGGACCGGTTTCTGTCGAACGCGGTGAACAGGATCGATGCGAAGGGACGGGTGTCCGTGCCGGCGCATTTCCGTGCCGTTGTGCAGAAACGCGGCTATTCGGAACTTTATGCGCTACGCTGCCTGGATCGCCCGGCGATGGATGTCGGTGGGCTCGACCTGCTCGATCGCTACGAGCAGCGCATCGCCCAGGAGGACCCGTTCCTGCAGACGGCGGACGACATGTCGTTCTTCTGCCATGGCGATGGAACGTTTCTGAAGCTCGACCAGGACGGCCGTATCACGATGAGCGATTTCATTCGCGAGCATACCGGCATTTCAGCGGAAGTGGCCTTCGTTGGCCGCGGCAATTTCTTTCAAATCTGGGAGCCCGGACGGCTCAGCGCCTATGGGACGGAAGCACGCGCCCGGCTTTTGCAGCTTCGGCAGGGGACGAAGCCCGGGGAGCGGCCGGAATGATGGCCGGCGACGGCGATGAAGTTCATGCCGCTGGCGGACCAGCCCGCCACATTCCGGTCCTCCTTGCCGAAGTTCTGGAGGCGCTGGCCCCGACGAAAGGCGAGGTGATCGTCGACGGCACGTTCGGTGCCGGCGGCTACACCAAGGCCATCCTAGCAAGCGGAGCCTCGGTCGTCGCCATCGACCGCGATCCGGATGCGATTGCGGCGGGGCGGGCCCTTGAACAGCAGTCCGGCGGCAAGCTCAGGCTTGTCCAGGCACCGTTCTCGACGCTCGATGAGCAGGTTGAAAGTGCCGATGGCGTCGTGCTCGACATCGGCATCTCCTCCATGCAGATCGACCAGCCGGAGCGCGGCTTTTCGTTCCGGGCCGATGGACCGCTCGACATGCGCATGGCGCAGGCGGGCCTGAGCGCCGCCGACGTCGTCAACACCTTCAAGGTGGGCGATCTTGCCCGCATCTTCGGTTTTCTTGGCGAGGAACGCCATGCCGGGCGCATCGCCCGCATGATCGAGAGCCGTCGCGAAAAACGCCCCTTCGAGCGCACGCTCGACCTTGCCGATGCCATCGAGACGCATATCGGTCGCGTGCCGAAAGACAAGATCCATCCGGCCACCCGCGTTTTCCAGGCGCTGCGCATCTTCGTCAATGACGAGCTCGGCGAACTGGCCAAGGCACTGTTTGCCGCCGAGCGCGTGCTGAAACCGGGCGGGCGGCTTGCCGTGGTGACCTTCCATTCCCTGGAGGACCGCATTGTCAAGCGCTTCATCGCCGACAGAGCCGATTCAGCGACCGGATCGCGGCATCTGCCCGAGGTCCAGGCGCGCACCGCCACCTTCACCAAGAACGGCGGCGGCGTGACGCCTGGCGATGCCGAGATATCGGCAAATCCGCGGGCGCGCTCGGCAAGGCTGCGCGCTGCGATCCGTACAGAGGCGCCGGCGCGTGCCGGCGATTTTTCGATTTTCGGCCTGCCAAAACTGCCTGGCCCAAAGCTTCCCGGCGCCGATCGTCCGGGAGAGAGGTGAGCACGTGTTTCGTACCAGCGACATAGTCCTGATCGCCGTCATGGTCTCGGCGGCTGCCCTGACCTACAAGACCAAGCGCGAGGCCGAGGAGCAACTGGCGGCAGTGCACAAGATCCAGGCGCAGATCCGTTATGAAGAGGACACGATCGACCTGCTCAAGGCGGACTGGAGCCTGCTTACCCAGCCGTCGCGACTGCAAAAGCTCACCGAAATCTACAAATCGCAACTCGGACTCGAGCCGGTCAATGCGCGGCAGATCGTCGGGCTGGACGATCTGCCGGCGAAGCCCGTCAACATCGAGGACCTTTCATCGCAGCGGCTGGGCGGCATGGCCGATGTCGGCGGCAAGGATCCCGTGGTGACCGGAGGCATCATCCAATGATCAGCGGATTTCCAATCGCCGCCAGATTTCCAAAGGTTGGGAGGCTGCTGAAGCGCGGTTCGAAGCCCGGTGCGGGCGGATCGATCGTCGTCGAAGGAGCCCGCAAGGCGACCGGTGGCAAGGGCAGGACCCGCATCGTCATGACGATGGCGGTGTTCTTCGGCATCTATTCTACCATTGCCGGGCGGTTGGTCTATCTGGGTTTCCAGAATCCCGACCTGTCGGGCGGCCCGCAGAGCCGGGTGACGGCATCGCGACCCGACATCGTCGACCGTAACGGCGAAGTGCTGGCGACCGACATCAAGACGGCGTCGCTGTTTGCTGAGCCGCGCCGCATCGTCGATGCCGACGAGGCGATCGAAAAACTGTCGACGGTGCTTCCCGAGATCGACTACGAGCAGACATACAACAAGCTGAAGAGCGGCGCCGGCTTCGTCTGGCTGCAGCGGCAACTGACGCCGAAGCAGCAGGCCGACATCATGCAGCTCGGCATCCCCGGCTTCGGCTTCCGCACCGAAAAGCGCCGGTTCTATCCGGCCGGCGAAACCTCGTCCTACATTGTCGGCCTCACCAACATCGACAATCAGGGCATCTCCGGCATGGAGAAATACATAGACGAACAAGGCTTGAGCGACCTTCAGGCGTCGGGCCTGGCGGTGGCCAAGGACTTGAAACCGGTGCAGCTCTCGATCGACCTGCGCGTCCAGCATATCGTGCGCGACGAGGTCGCCACCGGCATGGAAAAGTACCACGCGATCGCGGCGGGCGCCGTCGTGCTCAACGTCAAGACCGGCGAGGTGCTGGCGATGGCCTCCGTTCCGGATTTCGATCCGAACAACCCCTATAATGCGCAGGACAAGGACCGGCTCAACCGAATGTCCGCAGGCCTCTACGAAATGGGGTCGACCTTCAAGAGCTTCACCACCGCCATGGCGCTCGATTCCGGCAAAATAACGCTGCAAAGCCGCTTCGACGCGTCGCGCCCGATCAGGATCGGCCATCAAACCATCCATGATTTCCATGCCAAGGGCCGGATACTGTCAGTTCCGGAAGTGTTCATCTACTCGTCCAATATCGGTTCTGCCAAGGAAGCCGAAGCGGTTGGCATCGACGGACACCGCGAATTCCTGCATCGCCTGGGAATCCTCGAGAAGATGCAGACCGAACTGCCGGAAGTCGCTCGGCCGACCGAGCCCAAGGTCTGGAAGCAGGTCAATTCGATCACCATCGCCTTCGGCCACGGCGTGTCGACGACTCCGCTACAGACAGCGGTCGGCTGCGCCGCGCTGATGAATGGCGGCTATCTGATGGACCCAACCTTCCTGCCTCGCACGCAGGAGCAGGCGATGGCGGTGGCCAAGAAAGTGGTCAGCGACAAGACGGTCGAGGGCATGCGCTATCTCTATGCACTCAATGCCGAAAAGGGATCCGGTCGCAATGCACGGGTGCCAGGATACCGGGTGGGCGGCAAGACGGGAACGGCGGAGAAGGTCGTCAACGGCCGCTACTCGAAGGAAAAGAATTTCAACGCCTTCGTTGCAGCTTTCCCGATGGACGATCCGCAATACATAGTGCTTACGATCGCCGACGAACCGAAGCCGGAAAAGCCCGGCATGGGTGCTACGGCCGCCTCGAACGCGGGCATCATGGCTGCAAACATCATCCGACGTGCGGCTTCCATGCTTGGCGTGAAGCCAGATTTCAGCCATGAAAATGGTGCAACGCTGGTTTCCTATCAGTGATTCTTCGGGCGCGCCGGCAACTGCGCGCTATTTTGTTGCGATGAACGGGGTTCGATGAAGCTGAAAAATCTAGCCGGTATCCTGCCTGTCGATGGGACAGCTCCCTTCGACATGGAGGTTACAGGGATTTCGTCGGATTCCCGCCAGGTAACAGAGGGCGTCGTCTTTTTCGCGCTCACCGGCTCCAAGGCGGATGGTGCAGCCTATGCAGCCGACGCCGCAAGCCGCGGCGCTACAGCGATCGTGGTCGGCAAGGGCAGTGCGGTCGCCGGGCTGCCAGTGCCGGTTCTTGTCGTAGACGATCCGCGCCTTGCGCTGGCGCAGAGTGCGGCCCGTTATTTCGGCAAGCAACCGCAAACCATGGTCGCGGTGACCGGAACCAGCGGCAAGACCTCGGTCGCCGCATTCACCCGGCAGATATGGGAGCAGGCGGGTTTCGCCGCCGCCTCGATCGGCACGACCGGCGTGGTGGCGCCGGGCCGCAACGAATATGGCTCGCTGACCACGCCGGATCCGGTGGCATTGCACAGGCTGCTCAAGGAACTGGCGGAGGCCGGCGTCACCCACGCCTCAATGGAAGCGTCCAGCCATGGCCTCGACCAGTGCCGGCTCGACGGCGTCAAGCTTACGGCCGGCGGCTTCACCAATCTCGGCCGCGACCATATGGACTATCATCCGACGGTCGAGGACTATCATCGCGCCAAATTGCGTCTGTTCGACGCGCTGCTGCCGAAGGGCGCGCCGGCCGTCATCTTTGCCGACGACCCGTGGTCGGAGCCGACGATCAAAGCGGCGCATGCAGCGGGACTGAACGTGCTGACGGTCGGACGCCACGGCGATTTCCTGCGGCTGAAGCGGGTCGAGCACGAGCGCCACCGCCAGCGCGCCGAGGTTGAAGCGGACGGCGTTCTCCATGAAGTCGACTTGCCGCTGGCTGGCGACTTCCAGATTGCAAATGCGCTGGTGTCGGCCGGCCTCGCCATTTCGACTGGAACATCTGTTGCCAAAGCCTTGATGGCGCTGGAGAAATTGAAGGGCGCGCCGGGACGGCTCGACCTTGTCGGGACGGCCGCCAACGGGGCGCCCGTCTATGTCGACTATGCTCATAAGCCGGATGCACTGGAAAACGTGCTGGCTTCGGTGCGCCCCTTTACCACCGGCCGCGTCATCGTCGTATTCGGTTGCGGCGGCGACCGCGACCGGGGCAAGCGGCCGATCATGGGCGAGATCGCCACGAGGCTGGCCGATGTCGTCATCGTCACCGACGACAATCCCCGCTCGGAAGTCCCCGAGACGATCCGCGCCGCGATCCTGGCGGCTGCACCGGGGGCGATCGAGATCGGCGACCGGCGCAAGGCCATCCACCAGGCAGTCGGGATGCTTCACGCCGGCGATACGCTGATCGTGGCCGGCAAGGGCCATGAGGAAGGCCAGACCATCGGTGCCGAGACGCTGCATTTTTCCGATCACGAGGAAGTTCGCTCGGCGCTCAGGGAGCAAGCGGCGTGAGCTATCTGTGGACCTCCGAGGCGCTGGTTGCCGCCATGGATGGCCGGCCGCTCGGTCCGATGCCTGAAGGCATCGCCGGCATTTCCATCGACAGCCGCAGCCTGCAGCCGGGAGACGCCTTCTTCGCCGTCAAGGGCGAGGCCATGGACGGCCATGATTTCGTCACCGCCGCCATCAAGGCGGGCGCCGGCGTGCTGGTCGTCGCCGAGGGCAAGCTGCCGTCGCTGGGGCGGCTGACGGCACCGATGATCGTCGTGGAGGATGTGCTCGTCGCGCTGGAAAAGCTCGGCGTTGCGGCGCGCGCACGCTCAAAGGCGAGGGTGATTGCCGTGACCGGATCGGCGGGCAAGACCACCACCAAGGAAGCCCTGCGCCACGCTCTCTCCGCGGTCGGTACCGTGCATGCATCGGCCCAGTCGTTTAACAATCACTGGGGTGTGCCGCTGACGCTGGCGCGCATGCCGCAGGATTGCGATTTTGCCGTCTTCGAGATCGGCATGAACCATCCGGACGAGATCCGGCCTCTGGTCAAGATGGTCCGGCCGCATGTCGCCATCATTACGCTGATCGCGGCCGCTCACCTCGGCTTCTTCCGCAACCTGGACGAGATCGCCAAGGCCAAGGCAGAGGTTTTCGAGGGACTGGAACCCGGCGGTGCCGCCCTTCTCAACCGCGACGATGCGCGCTGGAAGCTGCTGGAGAAGATGGCGAAAGAGGCCGGCGTCGAGCATGTTTACGGATTCGGCGAGAATGCCCGGGCGACCTTCAAACTGATCAAATGCGAACTCGATGCCGATCATTCCGTGATAACCGCCAAGATTGGCGGGCATGAGATCGTCGCCAGGATCGGCGCGCCGGGCCGCCATATGGTGCAGAATGTGCTGGCGGTGCTGGGTGCAGCGCATCTGGTCGGAGCCGACGTCACCAGGGTTGCGCAGGCGCTGGCCGATCTTTCGCCCGAACGCGGACGCGGCAAACGCTATATGTTGCGCCACCCCAAAGGGCCGATCACGCTGATCGACGAGAGCTACAACGCCAATCCGGCGTCGATGAGCGCTGCAATGGCGCTGCTCAACACGACGCCGGTGTCGGGTGAGGGCAGGCGCATTGCCGTGCTCGGCGATATGCTCGAGCTCGGCGGCCATTCGGCGAAATTGCATGCCGCCCTTGCCGACCTGATCGTCGGCACCGACACGCGCACGGTTTTTCTCGGCGGCCCGGAAATGCGGGCGCTGGCCGACGTTTTGCCCGGCGAGATCAGGACGGAGTACCGCGCCGGCGCGGAAGATCTGAAACCGGTGCTTCTGTCGGAGTTGAGGCCGGGCGACGTGGTTATGATCAAATCGTCGAAAGGCATAGGCTTCTCAAAGCTGGTCGAGGCATTGCTCGGCAAGTTTCCGGCGGAAGCCACAACCAGCAGACAGACCTAGGATCGGTCCGGGGGACGCAAGCGCATGTTAACACTGCTCGTCGAATTTGCGGACAAGATCTCGGTCTTCAACGTCTTCCGCTACATAACTTTCCGCACCGGCGGGGCGCTGATCACAGCGGCGCTGATCGTGTTCATCTTCGGACCGACCATCATCAATTCGCTGAGGCTGCGGCAAGGCAAGGGACAGCCGATCCGCGCCGATGGGCCACAGACGCATTTCAAAAAGGCGGGAACGCCGACCATGGGCGGGCTGATGATCCTGTCCGGCATCATCGGTTCGTCACTGCTGTGGGCGAACCTGTCGAGCATCTACGTCTGGGTGGTGATGCTGGTGACGCTGGGGTTCGGCTCGATCGGCTTTTACGACGATTACCTCAAGGTGACGAAGCAATCGCATCTCGGCTTTTCCGGCAAAGCGCGGCTGGGGCTCGAATTTGCCATCGCAGGCATCGCCGCCTGGGTGATCATGCATAACGGCCAGGCGCCGTTCTCGTCATCGTTGACATTCCCTTTCGCCAAGGAGTTTCTCGTCAATCTCGGCTGGTTCTTCATCCCGTTCTCGTGCTTCGTCATCGTCGGCGCCGGCAATGCGGTGAACCTGACCGACGGCCTCGACGGACTGGCGATTGTGCCGATCATGATCGCGGCGGCGTCCTTCGGCGTCATCGCCTATCTCTCCGGCAACGCGGTATTCGCCGAATATCTTCAGATCCATTTCGTGCCCGGTACCGGCGAACTGGCGGTGGTCCTTGGAGCGGTGATCGGCGCCGGGCTCGGCTTCCTGTGGTTCAATGCGCCGCCGGCGGCCATCTTCATGGGCGATACCGGCTCGCTGGCGCTGGGCGGGCTGATCGGCACGGTCGCGGTGGCGACCAAGCACGAGATCGTGCTGGTCATCGTCGGAGGCCTGTTCGTTGTCGAGATATTCTCGGTCATCATCCAGGTCGGCTATTTCAAGATGACCGGCAAGCGCGTCTTCCTGATGGCGCCGATCCACCATCATTTCGAAAAGCTCGGCTGGACCGAAAGCCAGGTGGTGATCCGCTTCTGGATCATCGCCGTCATCCTGGCGCTGGTCGGCCTGTCGACCCTGAAGCTCAGATAGGAGGCCGCTTGATCCCCGCCGCATCCTTTTCAGGCAAGCGCGTTTCGCTCTTCGGGCTCGGCGGCTCGGGGATCGCCACGGCGCGCGCGCTGATCGAAGGCGGCGCAGATGTGCTGGCCTGGGACGACAATCCCGACAGCGTCGCCAAGGCTGGCGCGGTCGGTATTGCAACCGCGGACCTGCGCGGCGCGGACTGGGCGAGGTTTTCCGCCTTCGTGCTGTCGCCCGGCGTGCCGCTGACGCACCCGAAGCCGCACTGGACTGTCGAGCTCGCGCGGGGCTCCGGCGTCGAGATCATAGGCGATATCGAGCTTTTCTGCCGCGAGCGGACGGCGCGGGCGCCGGAAGCACCTTTCATTGCGATCACCGGCACCAACGGCAAGTCGACGACCACGGCATTGACGGCGCACATACTCAAGTCGGCCGGGCGCGACACGCAGATGGGCGGCAATATCGGCCGTGCGGTGATGACGCTCGATCCGCCGCAGCCCGAGCGGCACTATGTGGTTGAGTGCTCTTCCTACCAGATCGACCTTGCCCCCTCGATCAATCCGACGGCCGGCGTCCTGCTCAATCTGACGCCGGACCATCTCGACCGCCATGGCACGATGCAACACTACGCCTCGATCAAGGAGCGGCTGGTGGCCGGCAGCGAGACGGCAATCATCGGCGTCGACGATTCCTGGTGCGCCCAGATCGCCGACCGGCTGGAGCGGGCAGGCCGGCAGGTCATTCGGATTTCCAAGCGCCTGCCCCTGACCGACGGTTATTTCGCCGACGGCACGAATTTAATGGAAGCCGTGCACGGCCGCTACAGCCGGGTCGCCTTCCTCGAAGGCATCGGCTCCTTGCGCGGCCAGCACAATGCGCAGAATGCACTGGCCGCCGCCGCCGCCTGCCTCAAGGTCGGGCTCGAACTCGGCGAGATCCAATCCGGACTGGAGAGTTTCCCCGGGCTGGCGCACCGCATGGAGCAGGTCGGCCGCAAAGGGCATGTGCTGTTCGTCAACGATTCCAAGGCGACCAATGCCGATGCCGCTGCACCGGCGCTGTCGAGCTTTGCGCGTATCCATTGGATTGCCGGCGGCCTGCCGAAGGAGGGCGGCATCGAGCAGTTGCGCGGCTTCTTCCCGCGCATCGCCAAGGCCTATCTGATCGGCGAAGCTGCACCGGCCTTTTCGGCGACGCTGGGCGAGGCGGTGCCTTACGAGATCTCAGGCACGTTGGCCGCGGCAGTCGAACACGCCGCCCGTGATGCGGCCAGGGATAGTAGCGGCGAGGCGGTGGTGCTGCTGTCGCCGGCCTGCGCCAGTTTCGACCAGTTCAAGAATTTCGAAGTGCGCGGCGAGGCGTTCAGGCAGGCCGTAACCGCCATTGATGGCGTGATGCCCATCGGAGGGACACGATAATGCAAAGCCGTCTCGACAAAAGCCCGGTTGCGACCTGGTGGTGGACGATCGATCGCTGGTTCCTGGCGGCGTTCCTGTCGCTGATGGGGCTCGGCATCGTTTTGTCCTTCGCCGCAAGCCCGGCGGTGGCCGAGCGCATCGGGCTCGACAGTTTCCACTTCGCGACGCGCCAGATTATCTTCACCATTCCGGCACTTGGGGTGATGCTGGCTGTCTCGTTCCTTGAATCCAGGCAGATCCGGCGCATGGCGCTGGTCATGCTGTGCATCATGCTGTTTCTGATGGTGGCAGTGCTCTACATCGGCGTCGAGGTGAAGGGCGCGCGGCGCTGGGTGTCGCTTGCCGGTCTGTCGATCCAGCCATCCGAGTTCCTGAAACCGGCCTTCGTCATCATCTGCGCCTGGCTGTTCGCCGAGCACAAGCGGCAGCCCGACATTCCCGGCAATCTGTTCGCCATGTTGCTGCTTGCACTGGTTATCTCGCTGCTGGTGGCGCAGCCTGACCTGGGGCAGACCATGCTGGTGCTCGGCACCTGGGGGGTGATGTTCTTCATGGCCGGGTTGCCGTGGCTGTGGATCGTCGCGCTGGGTGCTGCCGGCGTCGGCGGCGTGTTCGCCGCCTATGCGGTGTTCCCGCACGTTGCCGGCCGCATCGACCGCTTCATGACCGGCGAGGGCGACACGTTCCAGGTCGACATGGGCCGCGAGGCGCTGATCAATGGCGGCTGGTTCGGCGTCGGGCCGGGCGAGGGTACCGTCAAGCGGGTCATCCCCGACAGCCACGCCGACTTCGTCTTCTCCGTCGCCGGCGAGGAATTCGGGTTGATCATGTGTTTCTTCATCATGTCCATCTTCGGCTTCATCGTGCTGCGCGGTCTCAACACGGCGCTCAAGGAGCAGGACGATTTCACCCGCTATGCGGTTGGCGGCCTGGTCACGGTCTTCGGCCTGCAGTCGGTCATCAACATGGCCGTCAATCTGCAGCTGATGCCGGCCAAGGGCATGACACTGCCGTTCATCTCCTACGGCGGCTCTTCGCAGATCGCGATCGCCATCTCGATGGGCATGGTGCTGGCGCTGACGCGCAAGCGCCCGGAAAAGCGCAAGCAGCTGGGCTTCATGCCGTCGCCGCGTGCGATGCCGGCGGAGTGAGATGGCGAAGGGGGTCATCCTGCTGGCGGCAGGCGGCACGGGCGGACACCTGTTCCCGGCCGAGGCGTTGGCGCACGAACTGACCAGGCGCGGCTGGACGGTGCATCTGGCGACGGACGAGCGCGCCGAGCGCTTTACCGGACAGTTCCCGGCAGCCGCCATCCATCCGATCCAGTCGGCGACGATGGGGTCGAAAAATCCTTTTGCCGTGCTCGCCGCGTTTTGGAAAATCTGGCGCGGCGTGCGGCAGGCATCGGCCGTCATCGCCAGCATCAAGCCCGCCATCGTGGTCGGCTTCGGCGGTTATCCGACACTGCCGCCGCTTTACGCGGCGACCCGGCGCAAGGTGCCGACGCTGATCCACGAGCAGAATGCGGTGATGGGCCGCGCCAACCGCGCGCTTGCCGGCCGCGTCGACGCCATTGCCGGTGGGTTCCTGCCTGAAGACAGCAGTGCCGCAGGCGCCAAGACGGTGACCACCGGCAATCCGGTCAGACCGCAAGTGCTGGAGGCGGCGAAGACACCTTATGCCGCATCGGCCGGCGAAGAGCCGTTCCGATTGCTGGTGTTTGGCGGCAGCCAAGGCGCGCAGTTCTTTTCCGACGCGGTGCCGGCGGCAATCGCCCGGCTTTCCGACGCACAGCGCAGGCGGCTGGCGATCACACAGCAGGCGCGCGCCGACGATGTGACGCGGGTGAAAGCCGCCTATGCCGCACTTGGCATTGGGGCCGAGGTGTCGCCGTTCTTCACCGACATGGCAAAGCGGCTGGCGGCGGCGCATCTGGTGATGTCGCGCTCCGGCGCATCGACCGTATCGGAAATCGCGGTGATCGGCCGGCCGGCGCTGCTGGTGCCCTATCCGCACGCGCTCGACCACGACCAGGCGGCGAATGCGGCGGCCCTTGCGGCAGCGGGCGGCGCCGAGGTGCATCCGCAATCCACGCTTTCGCCCGAGCACATTGCTGCGTTGATCGGGGCCTTGATGGATGATCCGGGCAGGGCGGCGACAATGGCCGCGGCGGCGAAATCATCCGGAAAACCGGATGCCGCGCGGTTGCTCGCCGATCTGACAGAGGCTATTGCGTCCAGGAAATCCGTTTCGGAATTCAGGAAGGAGACGCACGAATGAAGATGCCACAGACGATCGGCCTCGTGCATTTCATCGGCATTGGCGGCATCGGCATGAGCGGCATCGCCGAGGTGCTGCACAATCTCGGCTACAAGGTGCAAGGGTCCGACCAGGCCGACAGCGCCAATGTGCAGCGGCTGCGCGACAAGGGCATCGAATGCTTCGTCGGCCACCAGGCCGAAAACCTCGGCGAGGCCGAGGTGGTCGTCGTCTCCACCGCAATCAAGAAATCCAATCCGGAACTGAAGGCGGCGAGAGAGAAGTTGCTGCCGATCGTGCGGCGCGCCGAAATGCTAGCCGAGTTGATGCGGTTCCGCCAAGCGGTCGCGATCGGCGGCACGCATGGCAAGACGACGACGACTTCGATGGTGGCGACGCTACTCGAAGCCGGCGGGCTCGACCCGACGGTGATCAATGGCGGCATCATCAATGCCTATGGCACCAATGCCCGCATGGGCGACGGCGAATGGATGGTGGTCGAGGCCGACGAGAGCGACGGCACCTTCCTCAGGCTGCCGGCCGAGATTGCCGTCGTCACCAATATCGACCCCGAGCATCTCGATCATTACGGCTCCTTCGACAAAGTGCGCGAGGCGTTTCGTCAGTTCGTCGAGAATGTGCCGTTCTACGGCTTCGGCGTGATGTGCACCGACCATCCCGAGGTGCAGGCGCTGGTCGCCCGCATCGAGGACCGGCGCGTCATCACCTATGGCGAAAATGCGCAGGCCGACGTGCGCTTCACCAATCACCGCATGGACGGCCCGACCTCGGAATTCGACGTGGTGATCCGCGATCGCAAGACGCACGGCCAGATAACGATATCAGGTCTGCGGCTACCCATGCCCGGACGTCACAATGTCTCCAATGCGACGGCGGCGATTGCCGTCGCGCATGAGCTCGGCCTTCCGGCTGAGGCAATTAAGAAGGGCCTGTCGTCCTTCGCCGGCGTCAAGCGGCGCTTCACCCATACCGGTTCGTGGAACGGTGTCGATGTGTTCGACGATTACGGTCATCATCCGGTCGAGATCACGGCGGTACTGAAGGCTGCGCGCAGCGCCACCAAGGGCCGCATCATCGCCGTTACCCAACCGCACCGCTTCACCCGGCTGCGCGATCTGTTTGACGAGTTTTCCGTCTGCTTCAACGACGCCGATACGGTAATGGTGGCGCCCGTCTATGCGGCCGGCGAGGAACCGATCGACGGCGTTACGTCCGACGCACTGGTGTCGCGCATCCGCTCCGGCGGCCATCGCGACGCACGCTACATCGAAGGTCCGGCGGCGATCGGGCCGATCGTTCGCGAGGTGGCGAAGCCGGGCGATTTCGTCGTTTTCCTCGGCGCCGGCAACATCACTCAATGGGCCTATGCGCTGCCCAAGGAACTCGGCGGGACCATCTCATGATGCGCGGCCAGGCGTTGATCGAGAAGCTTGGCGACCGGCTTGCCGGACTGCGCGGCCGCATCACGCCCAATGCCGAGATGGACAAGATCACCTGGTTTCGAGCCGGCGGGCTCGCGGACGCATTGTTCCAGCCGGCCGACGAGGACGATCTTGCCGCGTTCCTGAAGGCGGTGCCCGAGGAAATACCACTGACCATCGTCGGCGTCGGCTCGAACCTGCTTGTCCGTGACGGCGGCATTGCGGGCTTCGTCATCCGGCTTTCGGCCAAAGGCTTTGGCGAGACCGAAGTAATTGCGCCGACCATGATCAAGGCGGGCGCCGCAACGCCCGACAAGCGTCTTGCGGCCGTTGCCTACGAGGCCGGCATTGGTGGCTTTCACTTCTACCACGGCATTCCCGGCGCCATTGGCGGAGCGCTGAGGATGAACGCCGGCGCCAATGGCGTCGAGACACGCGAGCGTGTGGTCGAGGTGCGGGCACTCGACCGCAAGGGCAATGTTCATACGCTGAGCAATGCCGACATGGGCTATGCCTATCGCCATTCAGCGGCGCCGTCGGGGCTGATCTTCACATCGGCGCTGCTCGAAGGCGTTCCCGAGGACAAGGCGGCGATCAAGGCCGCGATGGATGCTGTCCAGAACCATCGCGAGACCGTGCAGCCGATCCGCGAAAAAACCGGGGGCTCGACCTTCAAGAATCCCGAGGGCACCTCGGCCTGGAAGGAAATCGACAAGGCCGGCTGCCGCGGCCTGATGGTCGGCGGGGCGCAGATGTCGCCGATGCATTGCAACTTCATGATCAACACCGGAACCGCCACCGGCTACGAGCTTGAATATCTCGGTGAGACGGTGCGTGCGCGCGTGCTCGAAAAATCGGGCATCCGGCTGCAGTGGGAGATCAAGCGCATCGGTAATTTTCGGCCGGGCCATGCGGTCCAGGAATTTCTCGGGCAGTTGCTTTAGGCAAGTCGACCGCCGTTGCTTTTCGGACTCATGAATTCACATTTTGCTGCCGTTTTTGCGGAAAGTGAATCCATCGGAATCGTAAGCACTTGCCAGCGAATCAACTCTCTGATTCTCTGCCCTGAAGCGTTTCCTGATTTGAGTCGTTTCGACGCGTTGCTCGCGTTTCCGTCTGGGGGGCAACCTGCCGGGAGACTCGGACTCAATGTTGCGGAAACACGGAGCGAAGTTGCTCGGCGCGTATGAGTGTGCGCGATGCTTTTCGGGTCATGCACGATAGTGCAGGCCTGCTGCGAGAGGAAATGACGGGGAATGACAAGCAAGCACGTGGCCGTCCTTCTGGGAGGATTCTCGTCCGAGCGGCCCGTGTCCCTGTCGTCGGGCAAAGCCTGCGCCGATGCGCTCGAGGGAGAGGGCTACCAGGTCACCCGCGTCGACGTCTCGCGCGACATCGGCTCGGTGCTCAGCGCGCTCAAGCCTGACGTCGTCTTCAACGCACTGCACGGCCCTTTCGGCGAGGACGGCACCATCCAGGGCATCCTCGAGTACCTCGCCATTCCGTACACGCATTCGGGCGTGCTTGCCTCGGCGCTCGCGATGAACAAGGAACAGGCCAAGAAGGTCGCCAAGGCGGCCGGCATTCCGGTGGCGGAATCGAAGGTGGCCAATCGCTTCGCCATCCAGAACAAGCACCCGATGAAGCCGCCCTATGTGGTCAAGCCGGTCAACGAAGGGTCGAGCTTCGGTGTCGTCATCGTGCATGAAGGCCAGTCGCATCCGCCGCAGATCATCGGCTCGTCCGAGTGGAGATACGGCGATACGGTCATGGTCGAGCGTTATGTGCACGGGCGGGAATTGACCTGCGCGGTGATGGGCGATGTGGCGCTCGGTGTCTGCGAGATCATCCCGACCGGCCATTCCTTCTACGACTATGATTCAAAATACGTCGCGGGAGGATCAAAACACGAATGCCCGGCAAAACTTTCACCGAATATTTACCAAAAAATACAGACACTGGCACTCAAGGCTCATCAAGCTATCGGCTGTCGGGGCGTTTCCCGATCGGACTTCCGTTATGACGATCGTCACTCCGAAAACGGCGAAATTGTCTGGCTCGAGGTCAACACCCAGCCGGGCATGACGCCGACGTCTTTGGTGCCGGAAATCGCCGCGCAAGCGGGACACTCGTTCGGCGATTTGTTGAGTTGGATGGTGGAGGACGCTTCGTGTCTGCGTTGAAGTGGGGACAGGGCAGGGGGAAGGGCGCGGCCGGGCCGGCGCTGTTCGGCATGCCGTTGTCGTTCGACCATTTCGTGCTGCCGCGCCTGCTCCGCCGGCCGGTGCGCGTGCTGGCGCGCCTCGGCGAGGGCGACTTCGAAGCGCCGCCCTATTGCGCTGCCATGCTGTCGGCGGCGTTGCTTATTTCGAGCAGTGCCTATGGCGCCTATCTCGGCGGACATGCCGACGCCATCGTCCAGAGTGTCACCGCCCGAACCGGCTTTGCCGTCGATCAGGTCAAGGTCGTCGGCAACCGCGAAACATCCGAGATCGATATTCTCGACAGGCTGGAACTCGACGGCTGGACCTCGCTGATCGGCTTCGACGCCGAAACCGCGCGCGAACGCATCACCACGCTACCCTGGGTCGAAGCCGCGGCAGTGCGCAAGGTCTACCCGCATACGCTGGAAGTGCGCGTCGAGGAGCGCGAGCCGTTCGCGCTGTGGCAGCAAGGCAGCGCGCTTTCGGTCATCGAGAAATCCGGCGCCGTCATTGCGCCGTTCTCCGGCGGCAAGCAGATATTGCTGCCGCTGATCATCGGCACCGGCGCACCGGCCAAAGCGCCGGATTTCCTAGCGAAGATCAAGAATTATCCGGAGCTCGCCGCGCGGATCAAGGGCTATATCCGCATCGGCGAACGGCGCTGGGATCTCAAGCTTGAAAACGGCATCACGATCAAACTTCCCGAAGACGGCGAGGATCAGGCGATTGCCGACCTGGTCAGGATGGACCACGAGAACGGGCTTTTGACGCGCGACATCGCTGCCGTCGACATGCGCCTTTCCGATCGTCTGGTCGTCCAGCTGACGCCGGAGGCGGCGACACAGCGCGAGGCCGCGCTCAACGAAAAGCCCAAGATGCTGAAGCGCAAGCCGGAGACGAAAATATGAGCTGGCTTGGCGGCAATAGCGATGCTTCGGCGCGCCGGTCCGGCATCTTGACGGTGCTGGATGTCGGCTCCAGCAAGGTCTGCTGCGTGGTGGCCAAGCTCAAGCCGCGCGAGGATGGCAAGCTGCTGCGCGGACGCTCGCATCGCGTCCAGGTGATCGGCATCGGCCACCAGAAATCGCAAGGCGTGAAATCGGGCGTCGTCATCGATCTCGACCGCGCCGAGCACGCCATCCGTCTTGCCGTCGACGCCGCCGAACGCATGGCGGGACTGACGGTCGATTCGCTGATCGTCAACATGACTGCCGGCCGGTTGAAGAGCGAGGCTTTTTCGGCCACCATCAATCTCGGCGGCCATGAGGCCGACGAGGCCGACATCAAGCGCGTGCTTGCCGCCGGCGCCAAGCAGGCTCTGCGGGCCGAGCGCGAGGTGATCCATTCGCTTCCCGTAGCCTTTTCTCTGGATGCCGAGCGCGGTGTGCGCGATCCGCGCGGCATGGTTGGCGACCAGCTTGGCGTCGACATGCACGTGCTGACGGGCGACGCGGCGCCTTTGCGCAATCTTGAGCTCTGCATCAACCGCTCGCATCTGTCGGTCGAGCGCATGGTGGCGACGCCTTATGCCAGCGGGCTTGCCGCGCTGGTCGACGACGAGCTCGAAATGGGCGCGGCCTGCATCGACATGGGCGGCGGCACGACGACGATCTCGGTATTTTCGGAAGGCAAGTTCGTCCACGGCGACGCCATCGCGATCGGCGGCAACCACGTCACGCTGGATATGGCCAAGGGCCTGTCGACCTCGCTCGATGCCGCCGAAAGGCTGAAAGTGATGCATGGCTCGGCGCTGCCTGGCAGTGCCGACGACCGCGACCTGGTTTCCATCCATCCGATCGGCGAGGACGGCGAGGTGCCGTTGCAGATCCCGCGCTCGGTGATGACACGCATCATCCGCGCCCGCATCGACGAGACGCTGGAATTGCTGCGCGACCGCCTGAACAAGTCCGGCTACGGCAATGCCGTCGGCAAGCGTGTGGTGCTGACCGGCGGCGCCAGCCAGCTTGCCGGCCTGCCCGAAGCAGCACGCCGCATTCTCGGCCGCAATGTGCGCATCGGACGCCCGCTTGGCGTGGCAGGCCTGCCCGAGGCGGCCAAGGGGCCGGCTTTTTCGACGCCCGTCGGGCTTCTGATCTACCCGCAGATGGCGAGCTTCGAGAGCCGCCCGGCGAAGGGAATTTCCGGTCTTCGGATGACCGGAACAGGCGGAAAACTGCATCGAATGAGTCAGTGGTTGAGAGACAGTTTTTAATTTGACGGGGACAGCCCCATAGGCGGCCGCGGCGGCGAAGCGGCGGGAAAGGCAAAGGACGAAGACAATGACCATCAATCTGCAGAAGCCGGACATCACCGAGCTCAAGCCGCGCATCACCGTGTTCGGTGTCGGCGGCGGCGGCGGCAATGCCGTCAACAACATGATCACCGCCGGCTTGCGCGGCGTCGAATTCGTGGTGGCCAACACCGACGCACAGGCACTGACGATGTCGAAGGCCGAGCGGCTGATCCAGCTCGGCGCGCATGTCACCGAGGGTCTCGGCGCCGGATCGCAGCCTGAAGTCGGGCGCGCGGCGGCGGAAGAGTGCATCGATGAGATCATCGATCATCTCTCCAACACGCATATGTGCTTCGTCACTGCCGGCATGGGCGGCGGCACCGGCACCGGGGCGGCTCCCGTCGTTGCCCGCGCTGCCCGCGAAAAGGGTATCCTTACCGTCGGCGTCGTCACCAAGCCGTTCCACTTCGAAGGCCAGCGCCGCATGAAGACGGCCGACATGGGTATCGAGGAACTACAGAAATGCGTCGACACCCTGATCGTCATTCCCAACCAGAACCTGTTCCGGCTGGCCAATGACAAGACCACCTTCGCCGATGCCTTCGCCATGGCCGACCAGGTGCTCTATTCGGGCGTTGCCTGCATTACCGACCTGATGGTCAAGGAAGGCCTGATCAATCTCGACTTCGCCGACGTCCGCTCGGTCATGCGCGAAATGGGCAAGGCGATGATGGGAACCGGCGAGGCTTCGGGCGAGGGCCGCGCAATGGCCGCGGCTGAAGCCGCCATCGCCAACCCGCTGCTCGACGAGACCTCGATGAAGGGCGCCAAGGGCCTGCTGATCTCGATCACCGGCGGCCGCGACCTGACCCTGTTCGAAGTCGATGAGGCCGCAACCCGCATTCGCGAAGAGGTCGACCAGGACGCCAACATCATTCTGGGTGCCACCTTCGACGAGGAACTCGAAGGCGTTATCCGCGTGTCGGTGGTCGCCACCGGCATCGACAAATCGGCGGCCGAAATCGCTGCCGCGCCGATCGCCATCCGCGCGGCTCCGCCGAAGCCGGTCAGCCGCCCGGCGGCCCAGGTCACGGAAATGCGCCCGGCGCCTGTCCAGCAACCGATCTATGAACCACGTGCTGCCGATCCGGTCGCCGAGGCCATTCAGCTCGCCGAGGCGAATGCGGCAGCGATGGCGCAGGCCCGCCCGGCACCGGTCGCCCATGCGGAAGACTTCCGTCCGCAGAGCAAGATCTTCCAGGCGCCTCCCGCTCAGCCGCAGCCAATGATGCAGCCGGCGGTTCAGCAAGCGATGCAGCCCGCTCCGCATCGTGAAATGCCGCAGCCGGTTGCCGCGGCACCCCAGCGCATGCCGCGGGTCGAGGATTTCCCGCCGCAGGTGAAGGCCGAAGTGGAAGCCAAGGCCCGCCCGGCCGACCACGAGAACAGCGGCCCGATGGGCTTGCTCAAGCGCCTGACCAACGGCTTGACCCGCCGCGAAGAGGAACCTGCAAGACTGCAGCCGGCGCAGCCTCGCGAACCGAAACTGCGCCAGGCGCCGGCGGAAGTGCGCCGCCTAGCCAGCCAGGATCCGCAGCTTTACGCACCGCGTCGCGGCCAGCTGGATGAGCAGGGCCGCCTGACGCCGCAGAGCCGGGCTGTCCAGGAAGACGATCAGTTGGAGATTCCCGCCTTCCTGCGCCGACAGGCCAATTGATCTGTTAACGGTTCGTAACAGTTGTTAACAGGCGAGCAGGAAACTGTTCGCCTGTTAATATTAAAAATACTTTTAAAACAAAGACTTATGCGGCAATCCCGCGCTGGGCCGCGGTTACAACGAGTAAGAAACCGTGATTTGGAGTCTCCCCGCGGGACCATTATCTTCGCCACCGACCAAAGTCGGTTTGCTGGGAGTCTCGGGGAAGTGGCCCTGCCTGCCGATCAATTAAGAGCCGCGCCCTCAGGGCAGATGAAGCGGACCTAGGCAGTACGGGCTATGGGGATTGTTTTGCACGACTATCAGACGACACTTAAATCGCGTGCGACGCTGACCGGCATCGGCGTTCACAGTGGCAATCCGGTCACTGTCCATTTCCTGCCGGCAGACGCCGATACGGGTGTCGTCTTCCAGCTTTCGAATGCAAACGGAAGCCACGAATTTCGCGCGCTCGTTTCCGAGGTCGGTGCCACCGACCTCTGCACCATGCTCGGCGATCCGCAAGGCGAGCACATCGCCACCGTCGAGCACCTGATGGCGACGCTTTTCGGGCTTGGGATCGACAATCTCGTCATCGAAATCGATGGCCATGAGGTGCCTATCCTCGACGGCAGCGCAGTGATGTTCGTCGAGGCCATTGACCAGGCAGGCATCGAAACGCTGCCGGTCAAGCGTCGCTACATCAGGGTGGTCAAGCCGGTTCGTATCGAGAACGGCGCCTGCTGGGCGGAGTTCCGGCCCTATGACGGCACGCGCTTCGAGATCGAGATCGATTTCGAAAGCCCGGCGATCGGGCGCCAGCTTTTTGCATCCGACATGAACGCCGACATTTTCCGGCGTGACGTCGCGCGGGCCCGCACTTTCGGTTTCATGAAGGACGTCGAGCGGCTGTGGGCGGCCGGCTATGCGCTCGGCTCCTCGTTGGAAAACTCCCTGGTGATCGGCGACGACAACCGCGTGATCAACATCGGAGGCCTGCGCTATCCGAACGAGTTCGCGCGCCACAAGACCATGGATGCGATGGGCGATCTGGCGCTCGCCGGCGCCCGGTTCATCGGCTGCTTCCGCTCCTATCGTGGTGGCCACAGGCTGAACGCCGCTGCGCTGCGCCGTCTATTGTCGGACCGTTCGGCTTTCGAGATCGTCGAGACGACGCGCCGCGAGCGCGGGCGTACCGCGGAGATGAGCGCCGTCAACGCACCCCTCTATGCGCCCTGGATGATCTGATTCTTAAGGTCTTACGGCCCACGTTGCGGTCAAGCTGTGTTGCATGGATGCATCACTGGCCGGCCAAATTACACGGCTTTCCAGGTGGCGCCAAACCGCCACAAAAATGTGCGATTGGCCGGGGATAGCGTTGCCGGGCAAGGCAATTATGGTTTATGGCTGCTGCCGTCGACTGAAATGACGCCGAAAGGGCGGAATCCAAACATGTTTTTCAAGCGAGTTGGTCAATCGAAGGCGCTGCGGCGGGCTGTTTTCCTGGCGCTTTCGGTGGTCGTTCCATCGCTGTTTCTGTCGGCCTGCATGTCGTCCGAGAAGGACGTCGACCTGTCGACCTATGTCGATCAGACCGAGCCGGCCGACGTGCTCTACAATCAGGGTCTCGCCAATCTGAATGCCGGGCGACTGCAGGAGGCAAGCCGCAAGTTCGATGCCGTCGACCGCCAGCATCCATATTCCGAATTCGCCCGCAAATCGATGGTGATGGGTGCCTTTGCCGACTACCGTCAGGGCAATTACGATGAGGCGATCGGTTCGGCCAAGCGCTACCTGACCCTCTACCCGTCGACCGACGATGCAGCCTATGCCCAATATATTATCGGGCTGAGCTACTACCGCCAGATCAAGGACGTCACCCAGGACCAGAAGGAAGCGCGTCTTACCGCGCAGACGATGCAGGACCTGGTGACGCGCTGGCCGACTTCCGAATATGTCGATGATGCCAAGGAGAAGATCCGCTTCGCCAACGATCAGCTCGCAGGCAAGGAGATGCAGATCGGCCGCTACTATCTCGAGCGCCGCGAATACATCGCGGCCGTCAAACGGTTCCGCAACGTCGTGGAGAACTATTCCAACACACGCCATGTCGAGGAAGCGCTGGCGCGTCTTACCGAGAGCTACTATGCGATGGGGCTGACGTCGGAAGCACAGACCGCTGCGGCCGTGCTCGGCACCAACTATCCCGACAGCCAGTGGTACAAGGACTCCTACAAGCTCCTGCAGAGTGGTGGGCTCGAGCCGCGCGAGAATGCCGGATCGTGGATCTCCAAGGCCGGGAAGCTGATCACCGGCGCCTGAGCGGCGCGTCACCATGCTCTCCAGACTGTCGATCCGCGATATCGTTCTGATCGAAAAGCTGGACATCGACTTCTCGTCCGGCCTTTCGGTCCTTACCGGCGAAACCGGCGCCGGAAAATCTATCCTGCTCGACGCTTTGTCGCTGGCGCTTGGCGCCCGCGGCGACGCTTCGCTGGTGCGGCATGGCGCGGCACAAGGCCAGATCATCGCCGTGTTCGACGTACCGCGCAACCACGCGGCTCGCATGCTGCTTGCCGAGAATGCCATCGAGGACGACGGCGACATCATCCTGCGCCGCGTCCAGACGGCTGACGGCCGCACGCGCGTGTTCGTCAATGACCAGCCGTCCAGCGTGACGCTGATGCGCGACATCGGCCGTGCGCTGGTCGAGATCCACGGCCAGCATGACGAGCGCGCTTTGGTCGATCCCGGCGCCCATCGCGAGTTGCTCGACAGTTTCGGCGGCCATCTCGGCGCTGCTCGGGCAACCGGCGAGGCGTGGCGGCATTGGCGTACCTGCGAGCAGGAATTTTCACGGCACCGGGCCAAAGTCGAGGCAGCTGCCCGTGAGGCCGATTATCTGCGTGCTGCGGTCGCCGAATTGACCAGGCTCGATCCGCAACCGGGCGAAGAGACCGAACTGGCCGAACTGCGCGCCTCGATGATGCGTGCCGAAAAGATCGCCTCGGAAATCCACGATGCGCAGGATGTGCTCTCGGGCCCGTCCTCGCCCTTGCCGCAACTGGCCAGCCTGCTCAGGCGGCTGCAGCGAAAGGCGACCGAAGCGCCGGGGCTGCTCGAGGACGTCGTCAAATCGCTCGACGAAGCGATGCTGTCGCTCGACGCGGCGCAGTCGGGCGTCGAAGCAGCACTTCGCGCGACCGAATATGATCCGCAGCGGCTGGAGAAGGCTGAGGAGCGGCTGTTTTCGCTGCGTGCCGCCTCGCGCAAGCACAGCGTCGCCGTGGATGACCTGGCGCAATTGCGTGACAGCATGGCTGCCGACCTTGCCGATCTCGACGCCGGCGAGGAGCGCCTGCATGCGCTGGAGAAACAGGCTGCAGCGGCGCGCCAGGCCTACGACATTACGGCGGCCCAGCTGTCGTCGCTTCGCCATGCGGCGGCCGTCGGGCTGACCAAGGCGGTAATGGCCGAACTGCCGGCGCTGAAGCTCGAACGGGCCGAGTTCATCGTCGAGATCGCAAGCGATGCCGAGAGCCGGATGGAAGAAGGCATCGACCAGGTCGAGTTCTGGGTGCGCACCAATCCCGGCACCAGGCCCGGCCCAATGATGAAGGTCGCTTCCGGCGGCGAGCTTTCGCGCTTCCTGCTGGCGTTGAAAGTCGCGCTGGCCGATCGCGGGTCGGCGCCGACTTTGGTCTTTGATGAGATTGACACCGGCGTCGGCGGCGCGGTTGCCGACGCCATCGGCCAGCGGCTGGCGCGGCTGGCAAAACGCGTGCAGGTGCTTTCGGTCACGCATGCACCGCAAGTGGCGGCGCGCGCGGCGACGCATTTCCTGATCTCCAAATCAGGCGGTGCCGACCGCGTCTCGACCGGCATCGCCGAGATGGACCGGGCGGCACGGCAGGAAGAGATCGCACGCATGCTCGCCGGCGCCACCATTACAGACGAGGCGCGCGCGGCGGCCGAGCGGCTGCTGCGGGAGAACACCGCGGCAGCCTAGAGCGGTTCATCCTTCACGGAAACGCCGAACCGCTCTACCTCTTTGTTTTGCGCAATTCCGGACGGAAAACCGTTTCACAGTTTTCCTGGAATTGCTCCAGACGAGTTCGTTTCCGGCGCTCGCGACCTGAGTCAGGGGATGGCGCCATCCTGCTGTTCAGGAATGATTTTCGGCGTCTGGTCTCTCCCTGATGAGAGAATCCTGTTCTATTGTGTCGCGCCACCGTGGAGGGAGCAGTGCATGGACGAAAAACCAGTCGATTCGCTCAGCGACAGCGAGGCGGCAAGCGAGTTGAAGCGGTTGGCGCAGGAGATCGCCGAGCACGACCGGCGCTACCATGGCGAGGACGCGCCGATAATCACGGATGCGGAATATGACGCGCTGACCCGGCGCAACCTCGCCATCGAACAGCGGTTCCCGCATCTTGTACGCGAGGATTCGCCCTCGCGCAGGGTCGGCGCGCCGCCGGCGGAAGGTTTTGCCAAGGTGCGCCACGCGGTGCCGATGCTCAGCCTGGCCAAGGCCTATACCGACCAGGACGTCGCGGACTTCATAGAACGGGGCCGGCGATTCTTTGACCGCGACAAGGATCTGGACATCGCCTTCACGGCTGAGCCGAAGATCGACGGGCTATCGGCTTCCCTGCGGTATGAAGGCGGTGTGTTCGTGCAGGGGGCAACGCGCGGCGACGGCGTCGTCGGCGAGGACATCACCGCCAATCTCAAGACCATCGCCGACATTCCCAAGACCTTGAAGGGATCGGGCTGGCCCGAGGTCATCGAAATACGCGGTGAGGTCTATATGACCTACGCGGAATTCGAGGCGCTGAAGCAACGCTCGGCGGCGATCGGCGGCCAGGATTACGTCAATCCGCGAAATACGGCGGCCGGGTCGCTCCGTCAGAAGGACCCGTCCGTTACCGCCAGCCGCAACCTCAAATTCTTTGCCTACGCCTGGGGCTATACTTCGAAGGATCCAGCTCCGACCCAATACGATTCCGTGCAAAAATTCGCGGAGTGGGGGTTCAAGGTCAGTCCGCTGATGGTCCGGGCAAAGTCGGTCGACGAACTGATCGCGCATTATCACCTCATCGAGGCCCAGCGCTCATCGCTTGGCTACGACATCGACGGCGTGGTCTACAAGGTCGATCAATTGGAGCTGCAGCGCAGATGGGGCTTCGTCACCGGCGAACCACGCTGGGCCATCGCTCACAAATTTCCGGCCGAACAGGCGATGACGACCGTGCGCAGGATCGACATTCAGGTCGGCCGTACCGGTACGCTGGCGCCCGTTGCCCGGCTTGCGCCCGTCACGGTCGGCGGCGTCGTGGTCGAAAACGTTACGCTTCACAACGAAGACTACATCAAGGGTCTGGACAGCAACGGCCAGCCGATCCGCGACGGCAACGACGTACGTATCGGCGACACGGTGGTCATCCAGCGGGCGGGGGACGTCATTCCGCAGATCGTCAGCGTTGTGGTCGACAAGCGTCCGCCAGATGCCGTGCCCTACGAATTCCCGCACAAATGTCCGATCTGCGGCTCGCCGGCAACGCGCGAGATCAACGAGAAGACCGGCAAGGAAGATTCCCGCCGACGTTGCACCGGCGAGCTGATCTGCCCCGCCCAGGCCGTGGAAGGATTGCGTCACTTCGTGTCACGCGGCGCCATGGATATCGAAGGCCTGGGCGCTGAAAACATTGACCTGTTCTTCAATGCCGGGTTGGTCAAGACAGCAGCCGATATCTTCACTCTCCGGGATCGCCGTCCCGCCGTCATCAAGGCATTGGCGGAGCGGCGGGAGGAGCAGGCCAGACAGCGTGAGGCCGCATCGGGCAAAACGCGGAAGAATGTACGCGGTGTCGAGGAACGCAACTATGAAGGTCTCGACAAGCTCTTCGCTGCCATCGACGCTCGCCGCGAACCGGAACTTGATCGCTTCATCTTTGCGCTGGGCATCCGTCATATCGGCGAAACGACGGCCGCTGTGCTCGCCCGAACCTTCTCGACGATCGAGGAGTTGATCCGCATTGGCAAGGAGACAGCAGCGGCAGCCGATCCACACACCGTTTTTCCTTCGATCAACGGCATCGGCGATACGGTGATAGGCGCTCTTCGCGATTTCTTCGGCAATGAACGCAACGACGCCGTGCTTGAAGCGCTGCTCACACAGGTCCACCCGAAGCCGTACATCGTGAACGTCTCAGCCGATAGTGCGGTCGCCGGCAAGACGATCGTGTTTACAGGCACGCTCGAAAAGATGACGCGCCCCGAGGCCAAGGCGATGGCTGAACGTCTCGGCGCGAAGGTCGCTGGGTCAGTTTCCGCGAAGACCGACCTCGTCGTCGCCGGGCCCGGTGCTGGCTCCAAGCTCAAGCTGGCTGCCGAACACGGTATCGAAGTCATCGATGAGGATGCCTGGCTTGAGCGGATCGGCAAGGGCGCGTGATGCCGGCTGAATTCAATGGTTTTGGTGACAAGGCCATTCCCTTCCTCAAGGCACTGGATTTTCATCAGAGCCGGGAGTGGTTTTTGGAAAACCGCGATCTTTTCGAGCGGGACCTGCGCGATCCCTTCGGCGATCTGGTCGAGGCGCTCTCCGAGCGCTTCACGGCATTGGGGCTCGGCCTGCGCGGCGACCGCAAGAAGTCGCTGTTCCGGATTAATCGCGACGTGCGTTTCGCCAAGGACAAACGGCCTTACAACCGGCATCTGTCGGCGATCCTTTCGCCCGACGGCACCAAGATGGAACAGGGCGTGTTTTACATTCACATCGGGCTCGAGCGCTGCTTTGCCGCTGTTGCCTGGTGGCAGCCCGGACCGGAGCTATTGCTGGCGCTGCGCAACGCCATCGCAAAGCGGCCCGCTGAGTTCCGCACGCTCGTCGCGGCGCTGAAGAAGAATGGTCTCGAGCTCGACCCGGACGGCTGTATGAAGCGCACGCCGCGCGGCTTCGAGCACGTTATCGAGCCCGATCTCGTGGCCGCCATCCGCAACCGTCATTTCGCCGTCCGGCACGCAATCGAGCCGGCGGATATCTACGGAGCTGGATTGGTCGACGAACTCGTCGACTTCGTCATGCGGGCAAAACCGCTGCTCGACTGGGGCAGGGCGATCGAAGGCAAGGCTTCGCAGCGCTAAGCACGGAAGCGAGCTTGCCGCGATGCTTCAGCTATCATTTCCGCTGATCGCTTGCCTCAAGCGAATTGGTGTGACAAGCCGGACCGCCCTCTCTACATACGGCCCTTCCCAAGGAGCGGTCGATGTTGGCGGAAGCAATCTCCGAAAACGGTGCGAGAGGCGATTTCTGGGACGGCGTGCGGCTGAGCATGCCCGTCGTGGTGGCGTCGGCGCCGTTTGCGTTGCTGTTCGGGGCGCTCGCCGTCGACAACGGGTTCTCCGTGCTCGAGGCGTTCTTGATGAGCGCAACGGTGTTCGGCGGCGCCAGCCAGATGGTCGGCATCGAGCTGTTCGGCCAGCATGTCGCGCCGTGGCTGATCGTGCTGTCGATCTTCGCCGTGAATTTTCGCCATGTGCTCTATTCGGCCGGTATAGGCCGGCGAATCGCGCATTGGCCGCTGGTGCAGCAGGCGATAGGCTACTTCGTGCTGACCGATCCGCAGTTCGCGGTGGCCGAGCGCAAGGCGGAGGCCGGCGAGACCGTCGGCTTTGCCTGGTATATGGGGCTCGGGCTGCCGGTCTATGTGTTCTGGGTCATCGAAAGCGCGCTCGGGGCGGTGTTCGGCAAACTTATTCCCGACACCCACGCGCTGGGCATCGACTTCCTGCTGCCGATCTATTTTCTCGGCCTGGTCATGAGCTTCCGCAAGCGGCCGCTGTGGCTGCCGGTGGTCGTCGCAAGCGCTGCCGCCTCCATCATTGCCTACAAGACGGTCGGCTCGCCCTGGCATGTCTCCATCGGCGCGCTGGCCGGCGTGCTGCTCGCCGTCATCCTGCCGCCCCGCCACAGCGGCGTGGAGGTACGGCCATGAGCACGACGTTGTGGATCATCGTCGCCGCTTCGATCGCGACCTATTTGACACGCATTGGCGGTCATCTGGTGATCTCACGCTTCGACCATATCCATCCGCGTGTTGAGGCCGGGCTGAACGCCGTGCCGGCGGCGGTGCTGACCACGCTGGTGGCGCCGGCAGCGCTGAGCGCCGGACCGGCGGAATGGGGGGCCTTGGTCGTCGCCGGCCTGGTCTCGCTGCGCGGCGGCCTTATGGCGATGTTCCTGGCGGGTGCTGCCGTGCTGATCCTCGCGCGGCAGGTCGTCGGCTGATCGACTTTTGCCTTGGCGGCGAGAGCACACATGCGCTTTACCGCAGCGACTATTGCGGCGCTGACCCGCGACAGGCTCAGCCGGATCGCCTCCGATCTCTTCTGGTGGGCGCGACGGACGGCGTCGCTATAGAGCGCTTCGCGCTGCTTCGGCGTCAATGCGCTTAGATCGGTCGGCTGGATGCCGAAGGGCTCACGCGACATTTCCATCTCCCCAGGTTTGCCGTGTTCATCGGCAGCTACACCGGCGATTTACGGGAAAGGCATAATCAGCTAAAATGAATAATTAAGATCGTTATGTTCTCCAGGAGAGATGTATGGACTTGGCCGATCTGCGCATCTTCCGCACGGTGGTGCGCGAGGGCGGAATCACCAGGGCGGCGGAAAAACTGTTTCGCGTGCAATCGAACGTGACCACACGCATCCGGCAGCTCGAAGAGGATCTCGGCGTGCAGCTGTTTATCCGGGAGGGCAAGCGCCTGCACGTATCGCCCGCCGGTCACAAATTGGTCGGGTATGCGGATCGGTTACTGGCGCTTGCAGAGGAGGCGCGAACGGCGATGCTTGATCCACGCCCGCGCGGCACGCTTCGCCTAGGTGCCATGGAGAGCACCGCCGCGGCACGGCTTCCAAGTCTGCTCGCCGAATATCACGCACGTCATCCCGACGTGGAAATCCAGTTGCGCACCGGCAATCCGCAGGTTCTCGCGACGGCCATGCTTGCCGGCGACCTCGATGCAGCGTTCGCCGCCGAGCCGATCGCCGACGCTCCGTTCGAAAAGCTGCCCGCATTTCA
Source organism: Mesorhizobium sp. M0904 (assembly GCF_040319475.1). Taxonomy (NCBI): domain Bacteria; kingdom Pseudomonadati; phylum Pseudomonadota; class Alphaproteobacteria; order Hyphomicrobiales; family Phyllobacteriaceae; genus Mesorhizobium; species Mesorhizobium sp. M0904. The sequence continues at coordinate 117,744 of NZ_JAMYOC010000009.1, forward strand.
CGAGCAGCTGGTCATTGTCTCGGCGGCATCGCGCGTTTCGATCGACGACCGCCTGGACATGCCCAAAACAATGATAGCCTTCGAGCACGGCTGCCCGCACCGCCGGCGGCTGGAACAATGGTATGCGCGAAGAGGGTTCATGGCCGAGAAAACCATCGAGCTTGGTTCATACCATGCCATCCTTGGTTGCGTGGTGGCTGGCATGGGCATAGCGCTGATGCCGAAAAGTGTGCTTTCGGGTTTCCCAGAGAGCCACTGGCTAAAGCTGCACGAACTGCCCGCTGACGAAGACAACGCCGTCACGGTGTTGTTTTGGCGCAAGGGAGCCGATTCTCCCAACGTCACGGCTTTGCAGGGACTGCTTGCGGAGCAAAGTCTGTCACTCGGCGTTGCGGCCGCGGCTATTGCTTGAAGTCGTGCGGCAGAGGGGCGGTTGCTTTTTCCAGCCAGGCCAGCGTTTCGCCGTCGAGCATCGGTCCAATCTCGGCCAGTACGCGCGCATGGTATTCGTCAAGCCAATGCAACTCGTCGCGGGTTAAAAGGTCCGATCGGACCAGCCGCTTGTCGATCGGCGCCAGCGTCAGTGTCTCGAAGCCGTGCATGGCGATGTCGCCGCCCTCGATTGCCTCGGCCGGTGTCACCAGAATCAAGTTCTCGATGCGGATGCCGAAGGAACCTTCCTTGTAATAGCCGGGCTCGTTGGAGAGGATCATGCCGGCTAGCAGCTTTTCGGTGCCGGTCTTGGCGATACGTTGCGGGCCCTCATGCACGGCAAGATAGGACCCGACACCGTGCCCGGTACCATGGGCGAAATCGCAGCCGTGTCTCCATAGCGCCAGGCGCGCCACCGCATCGATTTCGGAGCCGCGCGTGCCCTGGGGAAAGCGCAGCATGGAGATGCCGATCATGCCTTTCAGCACCAGCGTGAAGCGTTCGCGCATCTCTTCGGTCGGCGCGCCGATCGGCACGGTGCGGGTGATGTCGGTGGTGCCGTCCTGGTACTGCCCGCCGGAATCGAGCAGGAACAGCTCGCCATCCCCCAGCTTGCGATTGGTGGCGCGGGAGACGCGGTAGTGCATGATGGCGCCGTTAGGGCCGGCGCCGGAGATGGTGTCGAACGATACGTCGCGCAGCGGCATCTGCGTTTCTTCGCCGGTCTGACGGCGCGTCTCCTCAAGCCTGGTGACAACGGCGATTTCGTCGAGCGTGCCGGGCTTCTGGCGGTCGAGCCAGCACAGCAGCTTGGCGACCGCGGCGCCGTCGCGGCGATGTGCGGCGCGGGCGCCGGCGATCTCAGCTTTGTTCTTTGTTGCGCGTGGAATGCGGGCCGGATCGGCCGTGGCAATGACGGTGCCGCCATTATCCTCGACCAGCATTCTGAGCTTGTCCGCCGCGAGAACCGGGTCCAGCGCGATTTTTGCGCCGCCCTTGGCCCGGGTGACGATTGCCGATTCGAATTCACCTGGTTCGTGCAATTCGGCGAGCTGCGTCAGGTAGGCCGCAACGGTGCGCGAAAACTTGCGCTGGTCCATGAAAAGCAGATGCGAGCCGTCGGCGGCCAGCACGGCAAAGCCGAGCGCCAGCGGTGTGTGCGGTACGTCGCCGCCACGGATGTCGAACGCCCAGGCAATGGAGGAGGGATCGGTCAGCACGGCATGGGTGGCGCCGTCCTTCTCGATGGCCGCTGCCAGCCGCACCAGCTTGTCCTTAGCCAGTTCGCCGGCAAAGCCGATCGGGTGGATCTCGACCGGCGCCAGTGGCGGCCCGGGCTGGTCCTGCCAGATCGCGTCGATCGGATTCTCTTCGAGCGGCACCAGTATCGCGCCGGATTTCTCGGCCGAGGCTTTCAGCGCCTTGACGTCGCTGATCGTATGCAGCCACGGATCGAAGCCCAATCGCACGCCCTTGCCGAGATTGTCCTTGATCCAGTTGGCCGGCGGGTTGTCGACAAGGCTCTCGATCGAAAAGATGTCGAGATCGACCTCTTGGCGTACCTGCAGCGTGTAGCGCCCGTCGACAAACATGACGGCGCGCTCGGCAAGCACAATGGCGACACCGGCCGAGCCGCTGAAACCGGTCAGCCATTTCAGCCGTGCCGAGCGGTCGGCGACATATTCGCCCTGGTGCTCGTCGGCGCGGGGCACGATGAAGCCATCCAGCCCGTTCGTCGCCAACCATTGGCGCAGCATTGCCACGCGCGGCTTGCCAACGGCCGGATCGCCGGCGGAATCGAAGGTCTGGAACATGTCGGCTCTCCTCGAATGCTGGCGCGACCGTAGCGCATGACTTCGAAAATCGGAATCGATTTTCGGAACGATCATCCCTGGTCGCCACAGTGTCTTTTTGTGCATGGAGGCCATGCAGAATCGGCGATTTCAAAAAGCGTCAGCAGAGCTTACCTTCTTAACGTGGAGGAAAAGTCCTGTTGCCCTGCAAAGGAGACCGTCATGTCCTCGATTTCAGCCAGACGTGGATTTTTCAGAAACGCTGTGAAAGCGCTGATCGAAGCTCGCCAGCGCGAAGCGAGCCGGTATGTGAGCGGCGTTCTGCTTGGCTTTGATGACGAAACGCTGAAAGCTCACGGCTACGATCGCGAACAGCTGAAGAAAGCGGCGAACTCGCGCTAGGTCCGAGCAGGTTCCGGCTTGCGTTGAAAGCGTCGCGCCTCAGCGCTTGAGGTGAATCGTCACCCAGCCCTCGCGGTGCAAGGTGCGGACGTGCCGGAATTTCTGGCCGACATAGGCCGCGATTACCGCATCGCGCTGGCGCTCGAGGATGCCCGACAAAACAATCGAGCCACCGAGCGCGATACGCCCAGCCATTTGCGGCGCCAGACGCATCAGCGGCCGCGCCAATATGTTGGCGACAATCAGGTCGAAGGGCGCACGCGCGGCAAAGATCGGATGATGAAAACCGGGCGCCGCTACCGCTTCAATGAGCCCCTTGACGTGGTTCAGCCGCGCATTGGCAGCGGCCACCTTGACGGCGACCGGGTCGATGTCCGTTGCCAGCACCGGAACATGCGCGAGCTTGGCCACCGCGATGGCGAGCACCGCGCTGCCAGTGCCAAGGTCGAGCGCGTTGCGCGGATGCTCGCGCTGTATGACCTGCTCCAGCATTTCGAGGCAGCCGGCGGTGGTGCCGTGATGGCCGGTGCCGAAGGCAAGGCCGGCCTCGATCTCGATGGCGAGTTCGCCGCTGTGGCGCTTCCTGCGGTCATGCGCGCCGTGGACGAAGAAGCGCCCGGCCCGTACCGGCTTCAATCCCTCCAGCGAGCGCGCCACCCAGTCGATGTCGGGCAGCGCTTCTCGCTCTATCGGTTTCGACAGCGACAGTCCGGCCAGGATGTCCCTAAGCCGCGCCTCGACCGCATCGACGTCGTCGTCGGCATAGAGCGATACTTCGTGGATATCGCGGTCCTCGTCGACCTCGAGCACCGCAACCGGCAGGCCCTCTTCGTCGAACGCCGCACCGAGCGCCGCGAAGATGCGATCAGCCTCGATCTTGCCCGCGGTGAAATACAAACGCGTCTGCGTCATTCCCGGATACGTCAACCTTCCGCCGCCAGCCGCTTGAGCTTGGCGATGGCGGCGTCCGGGCTTTCGCCATAGGCAATGGTGCCGGCGAAATCGCCCTTGCCGTTGAGCAGCAGCACCGAAGCGGTGTGGTCCATCGTGTAGTCGCCGTCGTTCGTGTCGACTTTCTTCCAGTAGATGCCGAAGGACTTGGCCATGGCGTGGACCTTATCGGGATCGCCGGTGATGCCGAGGATGCGATCGGAGAAATTGCTGACATAGGTGTTCATGATTTCGGGCGTATCGCGCTCCGGGTCGACCGTAACGAAATATGCATGCAGGTTCTTGCCGTCGTCGCCCATCGTCTTCAGCCAGCCGGCCAACTCGAAAAGCGTGGTCGGGCAGACTTCCGGGCAATGCGTGAAGCCAAAAAAGACGACACTGGGGTGGCCACGAAAGGCGGCTTCGGTGACCGGTGCGCCCTTCTGGTCGACCAGCGTGAACGGCGCGCCGAACGGCTCGCCGCCATAATGTCCGCGGTACCAGTCGAACGTTAGCCAGCCGATGCCAGCGGCCATCAGGACGAGAATACCGACCAGAATTGAACGCATCATCAGTGAAGTCCGTCGTCATTTCCATCGGGCGCCGGATTGGCGCCATGAAGCCCTGGCTTGGCGAACACTCTTAGCGGTTCGGTCGCGCCGACGCAAAGATGTCGCGTTGCCGCAACCGGCAATGCTGTGGGAGGAGATCTGCTTGCAAAGCGCGGCCGTTCGTCCCACCTGAGGTCGGCAAAATTCGAACCGCAGGAGGCCTCTTTGCGAAAACTGATTGGCGGCGCGTTGGCCGCATGCCTTGTCATTGGCGCTGGCGCCGCCGCCGCCGAGGAAGTCGGCAAGGTCGGCGTCGATTGGCTCGGCAACGACATCATCGTCGAGGCGATCAAGGATCCGAAGGTCGAGGGGGTAACCTGCCACGTCTCCTATTTCGACCGTGGCATGATCGACCGCCTGCAGAAAGGCAACTGGTTCGAGGACCCGTCCGATTCCTCGATCTCCTGCCGCCAGACCGGGCCGATCACCATTGGGGACATCGACATGAGCGAGGCCGGCGAGGAGGTGTTCAAGCAAGGCATCAGCCTGATCTGGAAAAAGCAGGTGGTGAACCGCATCTACGACAAGGCCAACGAGACGCTGATCTACCTCTCGCATTCGCGCCAGGTGCAGGATGGCTCGGCAAAAATGTCGGTCACCACCGTGCCGCTCTACGGCCAGAATGTGGTGTGGACCAGCGGCAAGCCGAAATAGAGACTGAAGGTGCTCCGGGGTCCTTGGCGCGTCCAAACGGATGCGCGGCGCTGCACTCGGCTTGCGAGACTATGCGCGCGGGCGTAAAGCGCCCGCATGGACCGTCCCGAACACCTTGTCCTGAAAGATCCCGAGCCGCGCATCCATCCGACGGCGGAACTGAAGGCCTGCAAGCTTGGACGCTACGCATCGATCGGCGAGCGGGTCATCCTGCGCGAGGTGATGGTCGGCGACTTTTCCTACTTCGAGCGGCATGCCGAGGCGATCTATACGACGATCGGCAAATTCTGCTCGATTGCCGCCAACAGCCGCATCAATGCGCTGGAGCATCCGGTCGAGCGGCTGACGCAGCACAAAGTCAGCTATCGGCCCAACGAGTACTTCCGCTGGCTGGGTGTCGATCAGGCATTCCGCGACCGGCGGCGGGCGAGACCCGTCAGCATCGGCCATGATGTCTGGATTGGCCATGGCGCCGTGATCATGCCTGGCATGGTGATCGGCAACGGCGCGATCGTCGGTGCCAATGCGGTTGTGACGCGAGACGTGCCGGCCTATGCAATCGTCGCCGGCGTTCCGGCCAGGCCATTGCGGCAGCGCTTCAGCGCGGGAACTGCGGCCCGGATCGAACGTCTTGGCTGGTGGGACTGGCCGGTCGAGAAACTGGCCAGGGCAGTCCCCGACATGCAGGCCTTGCCCATCGAGGCTTTCCTCGACCGCTGGGAAAACGACGCTACCTGATCGTTGCGAGCGCGGCGCGTGCACGGTTTGACAGTGAATTCCTCCTCGCAGGGAACTCGAAGCAGTTGCCGATTGTTTCTCCCTGCCATGATCGAAAAGCTGTTCACCAGGATCGCCAACTATATCGCCCATCTTGCCGGTCTGCCGCCGACGTTTGCCGTCTGTTTCCTGATCATTGTGGTCTGGGCGGTAAGCGGTCCGGTCTTCGGCTTTTCCGATACCTGGCAACTCGTCATCAATACCGGCACCACGATCGTCACCTTCCTGATGGTGTTTCTCATCCAGAACACCCAGAACCGCGACAGCGCGGCGATCCAGGCCAAGCTTGACGAGCTGATCCGCGTCAGCAAAGCCAAAAATACCTTTATCGGCATCGAGCACCTGACCGAATCCGAGCTCGAGGAAATCCGCGCCAAATGTGAACGCGCGGCGAAGCGGCACGACGAACAGATCGCCGACATGGCCGCATCCAAGGCGGTGGCTAAAAAGCGCAACGCGAAGAAGCACGCGGCGGCGTGAGCGAGCTTGTTGTCCGGGTTCCTGCCCGAACGGTCGCGGGATCATTCCATGAATGCTGCAAAGGCTTCCTTGTAGTCCGGGTGCCAGCGCGACAGAGCAGGACGATTCTCGATGATGTCGCCAATCGCCCACGCCATGCGTTTTTCGTCCATCGACCGGGTCGCCTCGTTATCGGGACACAGGATGTAGAAGTCGCCACGCAGCAGCGAGGCCAGCATGAAGTCGATGACCTGCTCGCCGGTCCAGGCGCCGGCCGGCTTTTCGGTGGCGCCTTCGGTCAGGCCGGTAAAAGTGAACCCCGGAATGAGCAGATGCGCCGCGACGTTTGCGCCGGGCTCATTGCGCAGCGCGTGTGCAAGGCCCTCGGTATAGGTCTTCACGCCAGCCTTGGAGACGTTGTAGGCGAGGTTGCCGGGCGGCGTGGTGATACCTTGCTTGGAGCCGGTGTTGACGATCAGGCCGGGCTTTCCCGCCGCCAGCATGCGTGGCGCGAACGCCTCTACGCCATGGACGACACCCCAGAAATTGATGTCCAGCAGCCGCTTCCAGGCGTCACGGTTCTCCCAGGGCTTGCCGGGGTTATTGCCGACGCCGGCATTGTTCATCAGCAGCGACACGTCGCCGAAAGTGCCGGATGTCCGTTCGGCCAGCCGGTCGAGGTCTTCGGCCTTCGAGACATCGGTGGCGACGGCAAGTACGGCGCTCTGCCCGCCAATAGCAGCGACGGCGCGGGCAGCCTCATCAAGGCGTTCGCCGCCGATATCGGCCAGCACGATCTTCATGCCCATCGCCGCCAGCCGTTTGGCGGCGGCAAGGCCGATGCCGCTGGCCGCGCCGGTAATGACGGCGACATTGCCGGAGGCAAGTGCAGGCAGGGCGGTCTGGATCTCGGCGTCGGTGGTCATGATTTTCTCCTGTTCTGGCCGCGGCGAACTTAGCGCGGAAAAAGGCTCGCGCAAGCCGGTCCCGGCATCTTCGGGTTGACCGCATCGGCGGGCGCTGCGCATGCTGATATCGAAAAAGGAGACTGACGATTGACCGACTGGATCGAGATCCTGAAAGAACAGACCGCCACCGGCGACCAGATGAGCCGCGAAGTGCCGCAAATGCTTGCCAATCCCGACATCAGCGAAGCGCAAGTTATGACGCTGTTTTCGGCGCTCGAAAAACAGGCCGAATTCGTCGAAAAGCTGCGCATGGCGCTGGAAAAATTCGGCCATGATTTTTCAGTGATCAAGGCGGCCGAGCGGCTGGAGGAGCGCTACGCCGACCTTGCCGCTTCGGTAGCGGAAAAGCTGAAAGCAATGCGAGGCTAGACGGGGCCTATTTCTCGATCAGCCGCTCGAAGCGTCTGTCCGGCACGAACCAGATCATCGCCACCAGGACATAGATCGAGACACCGATCCAGTGATTGACGAAGGTCAGCGCGATGGCGGAAAGATAGAGGACCAGCGAGATCTTTCCCTTGAGGTCATTGCCCAACGCCCTGGCGAAGAGAGTCTCGTTGCCGTGCAGTCGATGCAGGGCCATGGTGAGGATGTTGAAGCCGATGGCGCAGAGCGCCAGGTCGACGCCATAGACAGCAACCGGCACCGGCGCGAAATGGTTCTCACCCATGAAGGCTGTCGTCGCCGGCATCAGCGATAGCCAGAACAGCAGGTTGAGGTTCGCCCACAGCACGCGGCCGTCGACCCGCTGCACGGTATGGAACATGTTGTGCAAATTATTCCAGTAGATGCCGACATTGATGAAGGACAACACATAGCTGAGGAATATCGGCCAGAGTGGTGCCAGCGCGGAAAAATCCTCGCCATGCGGCACCTTCAATTCCAGCACCATGATGGTGATGATGATAGCGACCACGCCATCGGTGAATGCCTCGACTCGTCCCTTGCCCATGAATCTCCCCTGACAATCCGCCGAAGTTAAAAGAGGATCTCGCTCAGCGCCATCGGCAAAGCTGCCAAACTTGTCAGGAGCAAGCCGGGGAGGGGGAACGGCTGACGCGAAAAAGGCGTTAGGATGTCAGATCCCGAACAGCAAAAGGTCGAAAAAATGACCGCTCACGCTCAAGTCATGACGCGCGATTACGAACTCGGCGGCCGCGCTGCAGCGGCCGTGGCCGCTATGATCGCGGCTCTTTTCGCCGGCAGCACGGCGCTGACGCCGCTTTACATCATCTACAAGCAGGTCTTCGGCTTCTCACAGATCACTTTGACGCTGGTCTACGCCGTCTATGTCATCGGCAATCTGGCGGCGCTGCTGATGTTGGGGCGTGTGTCCGATGTCATCGGGCGTCGTCCAATGGCATTGGCCGGGATGGCGGTGGCCGTGGTCAGCGCGGTGGTTTTCCTGTTCGCCGAAAATGTCGCATGGCTCGACATCGCCCGAATTCTGAGCGGACTGGGAATCGGCGTCGGCGCGGGCACCGGCACCGCCTGGCTCGCCGAATTGCTCCCGACCGACGACAAGTCACAGGCGGCGACGATTGCCACCAGCACCAATTTTCTCGGCCTCGGCCTCGGTGCGCTGGGGGCCGGGTTGCTCGCCGAATACGCGCCTTGGCCGCTCAGGCTGACATTCGTCGTCTACCTGGCGATGCTCGCGACTGTAACCCTGCTGGTCTGGCGCACGCGGGAAACCGTTTCGCGGCCGGGGAAACTGGCTGACGTTTCGATGCGGCCGCGGCTTTCCGTGCCCGATGACATCCGCGCAAGTTTCGTTGCGCCGGCGGTGACCGGCTTTGGCGCAATGGCGCTGGTCGGCTTTTATGCAGCACTCGCACCGAGCATTTTGGCGCAGCAGCTGCAGGTAACCAACCATGCCGAAGCCGGCGCTCTGTTCTTTGAATTGGCAATCGTGACGGCCGCCACCATTGTAGTGACGGCACGTCTTTCGAGCCGAGCCGCGATGTTCGCGGCGCTTGCGCTGATGATCCCAACCGTCGCGCTGATTGTTGCGGCGCAGGTCTTCGCCTCGATGGCCATAATGATTGCCGGGACCGCCTTGTGCGGCGTGGCGGCAGCGCTCGGCTATCGCGGCGGCTTGCAAGTGGTGAACGAGATCGCGCCGGCGGACCGGCGCGCCGAAGTGGTCTCGGCATTCTTCATCTGCTGTTTTTGCGGCAACGCGCTGCCGGTCATCGGCATCGGCGTTCTGTCGACCATGACAAGCGCGACCGTGGCAAGCCTGGCCTTTGCCGGCATGATTGTCGTCTTTTCCCTGGTCGCCCTCGGGTTTGGCGCGAAATACGCGCGCTGAGCCGACCTTTCAGCCGTTCGGTGTCTCGGGCGAAAGGTGCGCGCGCTGGCGCGGTACGCCGAGGCCGGTATCCGGCGGTTCGCCGGCAGCCGGCCGGCTCTCGATCATGTGCAGGCTGCGCCAGCGGCCGAAGCGATAATAGGCCGCGGCCAGCACGAGCGAGGTTATAGAGCCAGCCGGAAAGCTCCACCACAGAGCTTCCTCGCCGATCACGCTTCGGAAGAAATAGGCGAAGCTGGTGCGCACCAGCAGCACCGAGATCACCAGGATGATCAGCGGGGGCATCACCGCGCCGGTGGCACGCACGGTGGCGAAGAGCACGATGGTGATGCCGAACAGGATGAAGGACCACGACGCGATCTTGTTGATGTGAGTGGCGATGTCGATTGCTGCACTGTCGCTGCCAAGGAAGAGGCTGAGCACCGCGCGATCGAATACGAACAGCAGCGCGACGAGCATGCCGGTGAGCACAAGGTTGAAGCCGACGCCGGAGGTGGCGATGCGGCCAATCCGGTCCCAGCGCCCGGCGCCGACATTTTGCGCCGCCATGGACGAGACCGCGGCGCCGATGGCGAGCGCCGGCATCTGGATATAGGTCCAGAGCTGTGCGGCTATGCCGTAGGCAGCCGCGACCTGCGAGCCGTACGAGTTGACCATGCCCATCACCGTCAGCGCCGCGGCCGAAACGACGATCATCTGCAGGCCCATCGGCACGCCCTTGAAGACGACAATGCGCAGCAGCGCCGGGTCCGGCCGCAGCAGAGCGAGATTGGCGCCGGCCAGCCGCAGCGGGTGCTTGCGCGCATAAAGCACGATCAGGATGGCAACCACGCTTACCGTCTGGCCGATCAGCGTCGAGGCGGCCGAGCCGGCGATGCCGAGTTCGGGGAACGGGCCGATGCCGAGGATGAGCAACGGGTTCAAAATGACGTCGAGCACGACGGCCAGCGCCATAAAAAGGAAGGGCGTGCGCGAGTCGCCGGCGCCGCGCAGCACCGTCATGACGAAGGAGAGCAGGTTCATCATCGGCACGGCGAGGAAGATGATGCGCAGATAGGAGCGCGCCAGCGGCAACGCATCGGCTGGCGTGCCGAGTGCATCGAGGATCGCATCGACCCAGGTCCAGCCGCAGACCGCGAACACCACCGAGACGAGGAAGAAGAAGGTGGCGCTGGTGCCGACGATGCGCCGGGCTTCGGGCAGGTCACGAGCGCCGACGGATTGCGCGACCAGGATGGTCGCCGCCATGCCGATGCCGAAGACGGTGCCGAGGATGAGAAACAGCACGAGGTTGGCATTGGACGTGGCGGTCAGCGCCGCTTCGCCGAGGAAACGACCGACCCAGACGGCATTGATTGAGCCGTTGAGCGACTGCAGAACATTGGAGCCGAGCACCGGCAGGGCGAACAGCAGCAATGTACGCGGGATAGGTCCACTGGTGAGGTCGCTGGTCCGCCGGCGTGCGGGCATCTTGTCGTCCATGGCAGGCAACTCGGCGAAGGCTATCTTGAGTCCGGTCCGCAATGATTGCCGATTTAACGAGACAGGTCGACGCAGCGTTGCGAATTCCGCCTGGCGTGCCTTGATCCAATCATGTTCTCAAAGCTTCCGGAATCGTATATTGATCCTGCACGCGTGGGGCCGCATCTTTCCTAGATCTCATGGGCAAGCCGGGGGTTCATGTCCGATATTCCGCTGTTTTTTGAGCGCCTGAACCGGCGTGCGTTTCTTGGTGCATCCGCTTTGGGCGCGGCCTCCGTGGCTCTTTCGGCGTGCACCACGACGGACGTAGCGGCGCCGCCAGTGACCGCGGCGCCAAGCGATCCGGCTTTCGGCGATGCCGCAAGTATGTATGCGGCGCGCGTCGACGAGGGCTATCAACTGCCGGCAATCCCGGTAGCCAAGGTCGATCCGAAATTCGTGCGCCAAATCGTGTCCGATCCGACCGGAGAAAAACCCGGCACGATCGTCGTCGATACCTCCGAGCACTTCCTCTATCTGGTGCGCGACGGCGGCAAGGCAATTCGCTATGGCGTCAGCCTCGGCAAGGCCGGTTTCGGACCGGCAGCGCCGTGGTTCAGGCGAGGAAGAAGTGGCCGGTCTGGACGCCGCCGCCGGAGATGATCCAGCGCCGGCCGGAACTTGCGAAATACAAGGACGGCATGCCGCCCGGCCCGCACAGCCCGCTGGGCGCACGCGCGCTATATCTCTTCCGCGACGGCAAGGACACGATGTACCGGCTGCACGGCACGCCGGAGTGGGATTCCATCGGGAAGAACGCTTCCTCCGGCTGTGTGCGCTTCATGAATCAGGACATTATCGACCTCTACAGCCGCGTCGACGGCGTCGCGCCGGTCTTCGTGCGCCCGAACCTGTCGGCCGCCGGGAAGATCGCCGCCGTGTCGGACAGGACGGCCGAGCCGATCGATGCGGGCGTGCCAAAGGACGCGGAGATGTTGAGGTAAGTGCCTTCGACGGATCATCAGTCTTAGGTTTTGCAAACCCACTAGAACACAATCCTTGTGCCGGCGAGCCGCAACTGAAGGGCCCGACCGTTCGATCGTGCCAGGCAGGCGGACGCGTTCGGCGCGTCCGCCTGCCTGGGGGTGTCGCTACTTCCCGGCTAGGCCTGGAAGCGTGACCTGATAGACCAGGAACATCGTGTCGACATCGGCGCCATCTTCGGCCTTGTAGGCCGCGCCGACCTGGAAGCCGTCCTGGGTGAGAAAGTCATTGTCGTTGGCGACGAACAGGAAATAGTCGTCGGGCCGTGTTGGATCGAGGACGCTCACCACCGACATCGCCTCCCACTTCTCCGAAAGGTTGTTGCGGTCATTGGGCGCGCCATTGTGCAGCCCGAAGTGGCCGAGCTCGGTCTTGTCGTTGATGTCGATGAACGGCGTCAGCTTGGCCGGCGTCACCGAGGGATCGAGCTCACCTTTGGGCGCAACCGGCTTGTCCTTGTCGAACTCGGTGCCGGCGATGTCGGTTGCCGCCGACACATCGACGACGCTGATCTCGCGATAGAGCGAGGTGTCGCCCTTCACCCCCTGGCCGTTGCCGCTGTCGCGCGCCAGCATCAGGAAGGTCTTGTCCGACAGAGCCACGATTTCGCTCTGCGCGGCAATCTTGGTCTTGCCCTTGGCATCGGTGAACACCGGCAGCGGCACAACATATTCATGCGCAAGCTTGAGTTGGGCCGGATCCGAGGCATCGTAGACCAGCGCGCGCGTGTTCTGGCGCGTCGAAGCGGAATCGCCGCCATCCTGTCTGGGGGCCGATTGCAGCACAGCGATCAGGAACTTCCCGTCCGGCGTCAGTGCCATGCCTTCGAGGCCCTGGTTGTTCTGACGGCCGGTTTCGGGATCCGTCGGATCTGGGTCTGCCGCGCCCGGTCCCGGATTGTTGGACGCGAAGTTCGGCGTTCCATGACGCATCGGGACAAGCGCCGCCGGCGACTGCGTTGCCGACATCAGACGCCCATCGGCGGAGAAGTGGTAGATGTTCGGACCATATTCGTCCGAGATGAACATGGTGCCGTCGGGCAGCCGCACGATCGCCTCGTTATCGAGCGCGAGCTTGCCGTTGGCTTCGGGCAGGATCGGCATGTCGTCGGTCGCGGCGCGCACGCCGTTGAGCGGATCGAGGCCGGTTGCGTCGGCGCCCTTGTCGTCGGTCAAAAGCATGGTGTCGGCAAGGGTTGCCTTGAGGCCCGACTGTTCCTGGCCGGCGGCTGGTGCCGCACCCGGTGCGATCTGGGCGAATTCGATGGCAATCGTGTTGATGCGCGGACGGTAATCGGTGGTGCCGACGACATTGTAGCCACGATCCGGCAGCAGCCACAGCGAGCCCTTATAGCCATCGGCGCCATGCGTCCAGCCGGCAGCGTCGATCGCCATGCCCGAGCCGGAGCCAAACGTCTCGCCGAACTTGTCCCTTTGGCTGGCCGGGATGCGACCGACACCGACCAGGCCCTTGTTGACGAAGCTGACGCCGCCGACGGTCGCTGCGTTTTCAGCCAAGGCCGGAGTCAAGGCGGTGAACATCGCCAGCGCGACCGCGAGGGACGCGTTTCGGTGCAGGTTTTTCATGGAAATCCTCTTTGTGACAAAACAGCCGAAGCGGGCGTCGCATCGACATGCCGCCAGCGCTTTCCGAAAAAGGTCTAGGACGCGAACATGATACTTGCGTGACAGAGGGCGCTTGTTCCTTCGTCCCTTGTGGGAGCAGGTGGATCGGCGCGCAGCGCCGAGACGGAAGAGGGGTGCTGGACGGAGTGCCTCGGTGCCGAGCTGGAGCACCCTCATCCGACCGAGCTGAGCCTGTCCTCTGGCTTGCCGAAGGCAAGACCCGTGGGCTCGGCCACCTTCTCCCCAAGGGGAGAAGGGAAGTGCCGCGATTCAATCGCTGTCGCGCGCGATCAGTTCCAGCGGCCAGACTTCACGGATGATGCGTGCGCCTTCGGCGCCGGCGTAAGCCGGAATCGATGCCAGCAGCATTTCGGCCAACCGCTCGCCCATCGGCTCCAGCGCCGGTCGGAAGCCGGTCAGCGCCGGCGAAAAATAGCGGCAAAGCGGCGTGTCGACGATGACGATCACCGCGACGTCGTGGCCGGGCCTGATGCCCGCCTCGGCCAAAGCCTTGCAGCCGCCAAGCGCCATCGCGTCGTTGTTGAAGATGATGGCCGTCGGCGGGTCCTTGGAGCGCATGACCTTCGGCGTCACGGCGTAGCCGCCGGCCTCGTTGATGAAGCCGTCGGCGATCAGTTCGGGGTCGAACTCGATGCCGTGCCGCCGCAACGCCTTGCGATAGCCGGCGAGGAACAGATAGCCGAAATTGAGGTCGAGCGACGGGCGGATGGCGGCGATGCGGCGGTGACCGCGCGCGACGAGACGATCGACCGCGTCAGCCCCGGCTTTTTCGAAATCGAGGTCGAGCGAGGGATAGGAATCGCCGCCGGAGCGGCTGCGGCCGAGCGTTGCGAACGGGAAACCGGCCTGGGTCAGATAGTCGATGCGCTCGTCCTCGCGCCGCGTCCAGGCCAGCACCACCGCATCGGCCCGCCGCGTCTCGACGACACGGCGCAGGCGCTCCTGCTGATAGTCGCCCGGCGCGCCCATCACTACGATCAGGTCGAGGCCGCTTTCGGCGAGCTTGGCCTGCAACCCGGTCAGGAACGGAATGAAGAACGGCTCGCCATATTCCTGGTCGCCCGGATGCGGCTGCAGCATGAAGGCGATCGAATGGGTAGCGCCGCGCCGCAGGCTGCGGCCGGACTGGTTCGGCGAATAATTCAGCTTCTTGGCCGCATCGAGCACGCGCTGGCGTGTGTCGGCATTGACGTCGGCGCGGCCGTTGAGCGCGCGCGACACCGTGCCGATGGAAATATTCAGGTGACGCGCAAGGTCGTGAATACTGGACGCCAAAGGACAGTTCTCCCCTTGCTTGGCTAGCACCGGCCGCTCTTCAGGCCAAGCCGGCATCACGTTTTTCGCTATCGGCCAATTGACATTCTACGCCATCGGGTGTGTTCTCGTAAACGTTTACGGAACAACGTTTGCGGCCCTGCCGTGAACGCCGTGACGATCGGTCTGGAGGGGCCGAGAGGGAGGAGTGCTGGATGATCAATGTCGTCCTGGTCGGCTGCGGCGCGATGAGCAAGGCCTGGCTCGATGCGGCCAAGCAGATCGACGGGCTCGCCATTGTCGGCCTGGTTGATCTCGACGCCGAAAGGGCGCGGGCAAGGGCGCGCGAATACGAGCTTTCCGGCGCCGTCATCGGAACCGAGCTCGACGCCCTGCTCGACCAGACCAGGCCCGACGCGGTATTCGACGTCGTGGTTCCCGCCGCCCGCCGCGAGGTCGCGCTTTCCGCCTTTGCCCACCATTGCCATCTCTTGACCGAAAAGCCGCTGGCCGACAGCCCGGACAATGCGCGTGCCATTGTCGAGGCGGCCCGCAGCGCCGGCCGCATCCATGCCGTCGTGCAGAACCGCCGCTATGTCGCCAACGTCAGGCGCATCCGGCGCTTTCTCGATTCCGGCGTTATTGGTGCTGCGACCAGCATCCACGCCGATTTCTTCGTTGCGCCGCATTTCGGCGGTTTTCGCGAAGAGATGCGCCATGTGCTGCTGCTCGACATGGCGATCCACACATTCGATGCGGCCCGCTACATGGTGGCCGGCGAACCGGCCGGCGTCTATTGCCAGGAGTGGGAGCCGGCCAATTCCTGGTATCGGCAAGGGTCGTCGGCAACCGCAAGCTTCGACCTCGGCGGCGGCAAGCTGTTCACCTATGCCGGCAGCTGGTGCGCGGCCGGCTTCCGTACCAGCTGGGACAGTACATGGCGGATCGTCGCCGAGCGCGGCAGCATTGTCTGGGACGGCGCGGACGGGTTGAAGGCGGAAGTCGTGCGGCCGGTCCGTGAAGGCCTGTTCGACCGCACCGAATCGATAGCCGTGCCGCCGCTCGACCCGGCAGATCGCGTCGGCGGCCATCTCGGCATCATCCAGGATTTCGTCCGCGCCGTCGAGACCGGCACCGCGCCGGAGACGCGCGGCGCCGACAACATCAAAAGCCTGGCCATGGTTTTCGCTGCGATCGAGAGCGCCGAAACCGGGCGCCGGGTCGCCATCGCTGCACAGAAAGGATCATGATGCCAAACCCGCTGCTCGACATCAGGATCGGCACAATGGTGCGGGCCAATCTGGACGACCCGGCCGCCTATGTCAGGCAGATTCTGCCGCTCGGCTTCGAGAGCATCCAGCCGTTCTTCTGGCAGACGCTGGGCGGCAAGGACATTCCACGGCTGGCAGGCGAGATCCGCGAGGCGATCGGCGATGCCGATGTCGTCGTCTCGTCAATCGGGGTGTTCGGCAACCCGCTGGAGAGCGGTGAAGTCGATCGCGGCGTGCTCCAGGCGTGGGAAACGATCATCGACAACGCGCATCTGTTCGACACCAATGTGGTCAGCGGCTTTACCGGCCGCATCCGCGGCAAGCCGCTGCCCGACAGCCTGCCGCGCTTCCGCGAGGTCTGGGGGAAGCTGGCAAAGCGGGCCGCCGACAAGGGCGTGCGCATCGCCTTCGAGAACTGCGCCATGGACGGCAACTGGGCCAGCGGCGACTGGAACATCGCCCACAATCCGGACGCCTGGGAGCTGATGTTCAACGAATTGCCGGACGACAATCTCGGCCTGGAGTGGGAGCCCTGCCACCAGCTGGTCTATCTGATCGATCCGATCCCGCAGATCCGCAAATGGGCGCCGCGTATCTTCCACGTCCACGGCAAGGACGCGACGGTGCGCTGGGACGTGATCCGCGAACATGGCGTGTTCGGTCGCCTGCCGTTCGTGCAGATGCGCACCCCTGGCTTCGGCGATAGCGACTGGACGCGGGTGATCAGCGAGCTGCGGCTGGCCGGCTACAAGGGCGCCATCGACATCGAGGGCTGGCACGACCCGGTCTACCGCGGCGATCTTGAGATCACCGGCCAGGCGCGGGCACTGGATTATCTCCAACAATGCCGGGGAGGCGCGAGCTACCTGCCGAACCCGGTGTGAGGCTAATGCATGTCGCGCAAAAGTGCCCAGCGGTTTTGCGATAACGACATGCATAAAAACAGGACAAGCCGGCGGGAGGTGCCGGCCAGCGAAAGATTGCGGCGCAATGCCGAAGCGATCGTCAAAACCCCTCGGCTAGCGAGGGAACAAAGGGAGGATAAGTGCATGAGCATTACGATGAGAAGGACAGTTCTGCGCTCGACCGTCGCGGCGGCCGCGATGGCGCTCGCCGCCGCACTCTCGACCTTGCCGGCGCAGGCGCTCGATGCCCAGTGGTGCAAGGATGTCCATATCCGCTTCTTCGTCGGGGGCGCCGAGGGCGATGCCTTCGGGACCATCGTCTACAATGGCGCCAAGCAGGCGGCAGCCGATCTCGGACCGAAGGTCGACTACATCTTTTCCCAGTGGGATGTCGAGAAGATGGTGCAGCAATTGCGCGAGGCTGTCGCGGTCAAGCCCGGCGGCATCGCCATGATGGGCCACCCGGGCGACGCTTCGATCATGCCGCTGGCCGAACAGGCGCACAAGGACGGCATCAAGATGATGTACCAGAACGTGCCGGTGCCGAAGGTCACGGCGGCGTTCGGCGGCGGCTATGTCGGCGCCCAGCAGGAGCAGCAGGGCCGCGCGCTCGGCGCCGAGGCGGTCAAGCTGGCCGGGCTCAAGGCCGGCGACAAGACGATCATGATCGGCCCGTTCGAGAACGAGAGCCGCGGGGCGCGCGAGCGCGGCACGGTCGCTGCCCTCAAGGAAGCGGGCGTCGAGGTCATACAGCTCTCCTCGCCGCCAAGCGGCGAATGGGCTTCCGACCCCAATCTGGCCATTCCGGTGATCACCGCGGCACTGCTCAACAATCCCGATGTCAAGGCGGTTGGCTATCCCGGCGGACAGATGCTGGGCAACGTCCCGACTTACATGCAGGCGGCGGGCAGGAAGCCCGGCGATATCTTCAACTTCGGCTTCGACACCAGCCCGCAGATCGTCGAGGGCTTCAAGGGCGGCTGGGTGCAACTGACGGCCGACCAGCAGCCGTTCCTGCAAGGCTATCTGCCGATCCTCAGCCTCTGCCAGCAGGTGGTGCTCGGCCTTGCGCCGATGAATGTCGACACCGGCGCCGGCTTCGTCACGCCGCAGAATTACGAGATCGTCGCCGAGCTCGCCAAGCAGGCGCTGCGCTAACCTCCCAAGCCGTCGGCCGGGATCGAGCCCGGCCGGCGGGACCGCCGGCGAAAAGGCCGGCACGCGACAATCAAGCGAGGATCGCCATGGCCGAACGCATCATCGAACTGCGCGACATCAGCAAGTCCTACGGCCAGGTCTATGCGCTGGGTGGGGTCAATCTCAGCGTCGATCGCGGCGAGGTGGTCGGCCTGATCGGCGACAACGGCGCCGGCAAGTCGACGCTGATCAAGATCCTGTCCGGCGTGGTCAAACCGACCAGCGGCGAGATTCTCGTCCGCGGCAAACCGGTGACCGGATGGAGCCCTGCGCGCTCGCGCGACGCCGGCATCGAGACGGTGTTCCAGGACCGGGCGCTCGCCGTGCAGCAGACAATCGTGCGCAACATCTTCATGGGCCGCGAACTCACCGGCTGGCTTGGCTGGCTGAAGGTCAACAAGGAGATCGCGGAGGCGAGCCGGCTGATGCGCGAGATCGGCTTCACCTCGAAAGTGTTCACGCCACAGTCGATCGTCGGCCAGCTCTCGGGCGGCGAACGCCAGGGCGTGGCGATCGCGCGGGCCATCTATAAGAAGGCGGAGCTGATAGTCCTCGACGAACCGACGACCGCGCTATCGCTGACCGAGACCGCCAAGGTCTTCCACTTCGTGCGCCAGGTGCGGGCGAGCGGGCGCTCGATCCTGTTCATCGGCCACAATATCCACCACGTCTTCGATATCGCCGATCGCTTCGTGGTGCTGGATCGCGGCAAGGTCGCGCTCACCGCCGACCGCAGCGAGGTCAAATCGGCCGAAGACCTGATCAATTTCATGGAAGACGTCGCCCACCCCAGCGGATTGCCGGGGTTGCACGACGCGGGCGATGCGGGGAGGGCGGCACGATGAGCAAGACCATGGAACCCGATCTGCAGAGCCCCCTCGGCGGCACGCATGGCGAAACCGCCGGGAAAGAGTGGAGACACCCGTCCGACAACTGGCTGCGCGGGTTCATCCTCGACAACCGCGCCTCGCTCGGCACGCTTGCCGTGTTCATCGTCATGATGGCGGTGTTCATGATCGCCAACCCGATCGTGTTCACCACCTGGTATCTCTACAGTTCCGTGCTGACCACGCTGCCGGTGGCGCTGTTCGTAGTTGTGCCGCTGGTCTTCGTCGTCACCTGTGGTGAGATCGACCTGTCGTTTCCGGCGACAATGGGCTTTGCCTCCTGGGTGTTTGCGCTGGTCGTGCAGGCCGGCTACGACCCGTTCCTCGGCATCGCCGCCGCAATGGTCACCGGCATGCTGCTCGGCTTCCTGGTCGGCTCCCTGGTCGTCTATGGCGGGTTGTCGTCGCTGATCGCCACGCTCGGCATGAATTTCCTGCTGCGCGGCCTGATCCAGATCATCAACGAGGGCAGGTCGACGGCACTGACCGGCCTTGCCGACAGCTGGGCCTACAAGATCTTCTCCAGCCAGCTTTATGGCATTCCGGTGCAGATCTTCTGGGCCGTCGGCTTCGTCGTGCTGTCGGCGCTGCTCTACAACCGCCACCGCTTCGGCGCGCAGGTCAAGGTGGTCGGCGACAATCCAGACAGCGCCCAGCAGATGGGTATCGACGTCAAGCGCGTGCGCGTAAAAGTGTTCGTCTTCGTCGGCATCGGCGCTGCGATCGCCGGCACGTTTTCGGTGATGATCAACTTCACCTGGTGGCCGACGGCGGGGGACGGATACCTGCTGCCGGTGCTGGCATCGGTGTTCGTCGGCGGCACGCCGACCTGGGGTGGCATCGGCACGGTCGTCGGCGGCGCGATCGGCGCGGTCACGGTCTCTTTCATCCAGACCGGCGTCGTCGCGGCTGGACTGAGCGGCTTCTACGTCCAGTTCTTCAACGGGCTGATCATCATCCTGTCGCTGCTCGGCCATAAGTGGAACCAGGCGCGGTATCGGTGACCGGCGGCCTCACACTCCCGTGACAAATCCGTCCAGTACGCGTTTCTGGCCGGCTTTGTCGAAGTCGATGGTCAGCTTGTTGCCTTCGATGGCCGAGATGTTGCCGTTGCCGAATTTCTGGTGGAAGACGCGGTCGCCGACGCTGAAGGGGGACGGCGTGTCGGCGACGGATTTGGCGACCAGCTCGCCGTCGATGGTGCGGCCCTTGACCGAGGTGCGGCCGGCGCCGTAGCCGGAGTCGGTTTCGCCATAGCCGATGCGCTCGACTTGATGGCCGGAGCGCGTGCCCCAATTGCGGTCGGTGGCTTCGGTGCGGTTGGCTTGAGCGCGCTGCCAGCCCGGCGTCGCATAGGTGCTGGAGAAAGCGCCGGATTTTTCGGCGCCGTTATTGCCGCCGATGTTGTCGAAGCGCGATGCCCCATAAGGGTTCTGCCTGCCTGCACCTTGGCCGCCACGACCGGAGGCGAACGAGCCGCCACCATAGGCATTGCCGTAGCCGCCATAGGAGTTGCCGCTCTCGGAAACTTCGACATGGGCTTCCGGCAGCTCGTCAAGGAAGCGCGACGGGATGGTCGATTGCCAGAGGCCGTGGATGCGGCGGTTGGAGACGAACCAGATGTGCAGGTTCTTCTTGGCGCGGGTCAGGCCGACATAGGCGAGGCGGCGTTCCTCCTCCAGCCCTGAGCGGCCGCCCTCGTCGAGGGAACGTTGGTGCGGGAACAGGCCTTCTTCCCAGCCGGGCAGGAAGACGGTTTCGAATTCGAGGCCCTTGGCCGAATGCAGCGTCATGATGTTGACGGCGTCGAGCTCGGCGTTCTGCTCGGCGTCCATCACCAGCGCGACATGTTCGAGGAAAGAGCGCAGCGATTCATACTCCTCCATGGAGCGGATCAGTTCTTTTAAGTTCTCGAGCCGACCGGGCGCTTCAACCGAGCGGTCGTTCTTCCACATGTCGGTGTAGCCGCTCTCCTCCAGTATGGTCTCGGCGAGCTCGGTGTGCGGCGTGGTTTCCAGCGCCTTCTGCCAGCGCTCGAAATTGGCCGACACCTCGCGCAGTGCCGCGCGCGGCTTCGGCTTCAGCTCGTCGCTCTCGGCAAGTTTTGCCGCCGCCTCCAGCATCGGGATGCGCAGCGCCCGTGCGGTGTCGTGGATCTGGCGGATGGTGGCCTCGCCCAAGCCGCGTTTCGGCACGTTGACGATGCGCTCGAAAGCGAGGTCGTCGGCGCCTTGCGCGACGACGCGGAAGAAGGCCAGCGCATCGCGTATCTCGAGCCGCTCATAAAAGCGCGGGCCGCCGATGACGCGGTAGTTGAGGCCGAGCGTGACGAAGCGGTCCTCGAATTCGCGCATCTGGAAGGAGGCGCGGACGAGAATCGCCATATCGTTCAAATTGTGCTTCTGGCGCTGGTAGGCCTCGATCGTCTCGCCGACGGCGCGGGCCTCCTCCTCGGAATCCCAGGCGGCGTGGACATGCACCTTCTCGTCGTCCTCGGCGATCTTTTCGGTGAACAGCGTCTTGCCGAAACGGCCCTCATTGTGGGCGATGAGGTGGGAGGCGGTGCCGAGGATGTGCGCGGTCGAGCGGTAGTTGCGCTCCAGCCTGATGATGGTGGCGCCAGGAAAATCCTTGTCGAAGCGCAGGATATTGTCGACCTCGGCGCCGCGCCAGCCATAGATCGACTGGTCGTCGTCGCCGACGCAGCAGATATTTACGGTGGACAGGCGCGGGCTTCCCTCCCCCTTGAGGGGAGGGTGGCCGGGCGAAGCCCGGTCGGGTGGGGTCCGTGCGGCAGTGCTCGACCTACCGGCGGCAGTGCTCGACGCTCTAGCGGTGCCTTCTGCGGCAACCCCCTCCGCCCGCTTCGCGGGCACCTCCCCCTCAAGGGGGGAGGATTGCGGCCGCTGCGCCAAGAGCCGCAGCCACATGTACTGGGCGGTGTTGGTGTCCTGATATTCGTCGACGAGGATGTAGCGGAAGCGCTTGTGGTATTCCTTCAGCACGTCCGGATTGGCGCGGAAGATGCGGATCGGATGGCACAGGAGATCGCCGAAGTCGCAAGCGTTCAGCGTTTTCAGCCGCTCCTGATAGGCCTTGTAGAGCTCCCGGCCCTTGCCGTTGGCGAAGGCACGGGCATCGCCCTCGGGGATGTCGGCGGGACCGAGGCCCTTGTTCTTCCAGCCGTCGATCATCTGGGCGAACTGCTTGGCCGGCCAGCGCTTGTCGTCCAGCCCTTCGGCCTGGATCAGCTGCTTGATCAGGCGCACCACGTCGTCGGTGTCGAGAATGGTGAAGTCGGATTTGAGCCCGGCCAGCTCGGCGTGCCGGCGCAGCAGTTTGACGCCGATCGAATGGAAGGTGCCGAGCCACGGCATGCCCTCGACATTGCCTTCGCCGATCAACAGGCCGATGCGCTGCTTCATCTCGCGCGCCGCCTTGTTGGTGAAGGTGACGGCGAGGATCTGCGAAGGGAAGGCTTTGCCGGTGGCAAGGATGTGGGCGATGCGGGTGGTGAGCACCCGCGTCTTGCCGGTGCCGGCGCCGGCCAGCACCAGCACCGGGCCTTCGGTGGTTTCCACCGCCAGCCGCTGCTCGGGGTTGAGGCCGTTGAGATAATCGGGCGCGTTGTTCTGGTTGCTGCGGGCAGCCATGGCGCGCGCGGCAATGCCCGACGGGGCCACGGGCCGCGCGTTCGGTTCGTCAAAAAAGGGCATGTCTTCCGAAAAGCCGGACATCTCTCCCCGAATGTAGTGATTCGGCAGCGAAAGGCCAGAAGTGTCTCCGTTTTGTTCTCTGTCCAGTCGGTAGACTCACAATCTGAATGGGTCCGCTAACCAAAACGCCGGGCTTGCTGAGGGTCGGCACCGTAAAACGCCGAGCTTGCTTGACAGGGGAAGCGGGCCGGAGAAAGTTGCGTGGGGGCAGGAACGCAATGCGGGGTTGCCCATGGACGTGTCGCGGAGCGCACCAGTCGAAGGAGCACCGTCTTGGCTGTGGTCATTACCTCCCTGATCCTTTTCCTCATCGGCCTGGCGGTTGGCGGCGGCGGCATCTGGCTCGTGACGCTGGGCGGCAGCTGGTACTACGTCATCGTCGGTCTAGCTTTCCTTGTCGCGGCCTGGCTGCTCTACAGGCGCAGAACCACGGCGCTGTGGCTCTACGCGGCGATCGTGCTCGGCACGCTCGCCTGGGCGGTCTGGGAGATCGGCTTCGACTGGTGGGAACTCGGTCCGCGCGGCGGCATCATCGTGCTTGTCGCGCTATGGCTGTTGACGCCATGGGCGCGGCGCGGGCTTACCGGTCCCGACGGACGCGCACCACTTATCCTCGCCGTGCTGGCATCGCTTGCCGTCGCCGGTTATTCGATGACGGTCGATCCAAAGGATATTACGGGTGAACTCAACACCGACAAGGTGACGCCGACGGCCGATCTCGGCGGCAACGTGCCGCCCGGCGAATGGCACTATTACGGCCGTACGCCCTATGGCCAGCGCTATTCGCCGCTCGACCAGATCACCCCCGAAAACGTCGCCAATCTGCAGCCGGCCTGGACCTATCGCACCGGCGACGTGAAAGGGCCCGACGACATCGGCGAGACGACCTATCAGGTGACGCCGCTGAAAATCGCCGACACGCTCTACATCTGCACGCCGCATAATTTCGCCATCGCCATCGACGCCGCGAGCGGTAAGGAGAAGTGGCGCTTCGATCCGCAGGTCAAGCTCAACAAGGACCGCCAGCACCAGACCTGCCGCGGCGTGTCCTATTATGCCGACGCCAAGATCGCTGCCGGCCAGCCCTGCGCCACGCGCATCTACCTGCCTACATCCGACGCCCGGCTGATCGCGCTCGACGCGGCGAATGGCCAGGTCTGTCCTACATTTGCCGAAGGCGGCACGCTGAACCTGCTCGCCAACATGCCATATCCGAAGCCGGGCTATTATTATTCGACCTCGGCGCCGCTGATCGTCGCCAACAAGATCATCGTCGGCGGCGCGGTCAACGACAATTATTCGACGCAGGAGCCGTCCGGGGTCATCCGTGCCTACGATGCCGACACCGGCGCGCTGTTGTGGAATTGGGATTCCGGCAATCCGGACCAGACGACGCCGCTGCCGCCGGGCCAGACCTACACCAACAACTCGCCCAACATGTGGTCGACGGCAAGCGCCGACGAAAAGCTCGGCCTGCTTTATGTGCCGCTCGGCAACAAGACGCCGGACCAGCTCGGCGCCGGGCGCAGCGCCAATGACGAGAAATTCTCCTCGTCGATCACCGCGCTCGATCTCAACAGCGGACAATTGCGCTGGGTGCGGCAGACCGTGCACCACGATCTCTGGGACATGGACGTGCCGGCGCAGCCGACGCTGGTCGACATCACCACGGAAAGTGGCGTGGTGCCGGCGCTGGTCGGGCCGACCAAGCAGGGCGACCTCTATGTGCTCGACCGGCGCAGCGGCGAGCCGATCGTTCCGGTCAAGGAAGTGCCGGCGCCGGGCGGCGCGATCGAAGGCGACCATACCTCGCCGACGCAGCCGGTCTCGGATCTCAGCTTCAGTCCGAAACCGCTGACCGGCGCGGATATGTGGGGCATCACCATGTTCGACCAGCTGGCCTGCCGGATCGAGCTCCGGAAGTTGCGCTATGAGGGCCGCTACACGCCGCCGTCGCTGCAGGGCTCGCTGATCTACCCCGGCAATTTCGGCACCTTCAACTGGGGCGGCGTGGCAGTCGATCCGGTCCGGCAGGTGATGTTCGGCATGCCGACATACCTGGCGTTCATCTCCAAGCTGGTGCCGCGCGCCGACGTGCCGCCGCCCGGCGACACCAAGGGCAGCGAACAGGGCCTGAACCGCAATGACGGTGCACCTTACGCAGTAATATTGAAGCCGTTCCTGTCGCCGCTCGGCATTCCCTGCCAGGCGCCGCCCTGGGGCTATGTGGCGGGTGCCGACCTTCGGACCGGAAAGATCGTCTACAAGCATCGCAACGGCACCGTCTACGACATGACGCCATTGCCGCTGCCATTCAAGGTCGGCGTGCCCGGCATTGGCGGGCCGATGATCACTGCCGGCGGCGTCGCCTTCCTCGGTGCGGCGGTCGACGACTATGTGCGCGCCTATGACCTGACGACCGGCAAACAGCTCTGGCAGGCGCGGCTGCCGGCGGGCGGGCAGTCGACACCGATGACCTACACGGTAGCCGACGGGCGCCAGTTGGTCGTCATCGTTGCCGGCGGCCACGGCTCGGTCGGTACCAAGCCGGGCGACTATGTGATGGCCTATACGCTGCCGAAATAGAGAAGTTCCTTCAGAGCCCGAGATGCCCTTTCAGGTCGGGTACCGATGCAAGTACCTCACTGGTCAGCTGCGGGCCGGCGGCTGCCTCGGCCTGCTGGACCAGCATCGTGCCGGCCTGGCTGATCTGTGCCAGCGTAAGGCCTGATGCCTTGAGTATGGCGACGCCGTTGATCAGCGCGCCGGTCTTTTCGCCGAGAGCGCCGCCGAGCGCGCCCTCCAGCGAGGACAGGAGGCCACCACCGGAAGCCGCGCCGGGAGCCATGACATCATATTGCTTGGCCAGGGCGTCGGCTCCCGGGATCTTGGCGAAGAAGCTGGACAGAGTCGTGCCTTCCGCCTCGTGTTCGAGCACCGAGAAAATCGTGCCGGCGATCTTTTCCGTCAAAGCCTGGTTGAGACCGGATTTCTGGGAGACGGTGTTGATGATGTCCTGAACGTCCATGACCTTTCCTCACGCTTTGGTGTTTGCGGGCGGGTGCCGGTTGGCGCGGATTTGGATCAACGATCGTTTGAATGCGGTGAAGGCAGTGAACCGCAGCGCCAGCAAAGCCACAGCGGCGAGGGCGAACCCACTTGCCAGAAGCGGGGAGGGAAAGGTCATGGCATATTCCTTCGTCGTCAATCAGGCATTCTTTTCCCGCCAAATGGCCATTCTAGTTCGCCAGATGGCCCGAATGAGGCATAGCCCGGTAACTTCTTTTTACATCGTGGCGCGTGCATTTAGCATTGCCACAAAGGACCAAAATTTAACGACAGTGCGGCGCCGGGCATCACGGTCGTCGTGCAGGGACTTTTGGCAGCCTCACTCCGCCGTGACTGGACCAGGCAAGCTTCGGCTCTATGTTGCCGCGGGGGCCCACGAGGAGCGCGCCATGACAACACCTGCCGGACCCACTGCCGCCAAGCCTGTCATTACCCAGGCGATGATCGATGCCTATGACGAATACACGCATCTGACGCTCGACCGGCGGCGCTTCATGGAGCAATTGACCAGACTTGCCGGATCGGGTGCGGCAGCTGCCGCGATCGCGCCGCTGCTGGCGGCGAACTCGGCCCAGGCGGCAATCGTGGCGGAAGACGATCCGCGTGTGAAAGGCGAGGACATCAGCTATCCCGGCAGCGGCGGCGAGATGAAGGGCTATCTGGTCAGGCCGGCGGACCAGACCGGCAAGCTTGGTACCGTCATCGTGGTGCATGAGAACAGGGGTCTCAACCCGCATATTCGCGACGTGGCGCGGCGCGTTGCGCTGGAAGGGTTCGTGGCGCTCGCGCCGGACTTCATGACACCGCTCGGCGGCACGCCGGACGATGAAAACAGGGCACGTGACCTGTTTTCCCAGCTCGATCCAGCACAGGTCGCCGCCAATGCCGTCGCAACGGTCGCCTACCTCAAAGGCTACAAGGACGGCAACGGCAAGGTCGGCGCCGTCGGCTTCTGCTGGGGCGGCGGCACGGTGAACATGCTGGCCGTCAACGCGCCGGACCTCGCCGCCGCCGTCGCCTATTACGGCATGCAGCCAAAGGCCGAGGACGTGCCGAAGATCAAGGCCGCGCTCATGCTGCATTATGCCGGCCTCGACACCCGCACCAATGCCGGCATCGATGCCTTCAAGAAGTCACTCGACGCGGCTCATGTCGAATACTCGGTCTATGTCTATGAAGGCGCCAACCATGCCTTCAACAACGATACGTCGGCGGCCCGCTACGACAAGAAGGCGGCTGACCTCGCCTGGGGCCGGACGATCGCTTTCCTCAAGGAGAAGCTGAACTGATCAGGTGGGCGCCGGCGCCGGTTTGTGAAGGGCGACGCCGGCCACCACCAGCGCGATGCCAACGCAGTCGGTGAGGCTCGGCACCTGCCGCAGCACGATGACGCCGATCAACGTCGCGGTGACCGGCAGCAAAGACAGCATCAGCGCGAAGCTGGAGCGCGGCAGCCGCGACATGGCAAGCTGGTCGCATATATAGGGAATGACCGACGAGCAGATGCCGACGCCGACCGCCGCAAGCAGCAGCGGCGGCGCCGAGAAAGCCGGCAGAGCATCGGCGAAACCGATCGGCAGAACGACGAGAAGGGCGACCGCCATGGCGGCACCCAGCCCGACGATGCCATCGCCGGCGCCGCCGCGCGCGACGCGGTGGCCGAGCACGATGTAGCCAACGAACAGCATGCCGTTGAGGAAGGCCCAGAACAGGCCGACGGGATCGCTCGACCATTTGACGTCTATCAGCAACAGGGTGCCGGCGACAGCGATCGCGAGGGCGGCGAGATTGCGCGGGCTTCTGAGGCCAACAAGCGCAACGGCGATGGTGCCGACGAATTCGATCGCCGCCACCAGCGAGATCGGCAGCCGGTCGAGCGCCAGGTAAAACGAGCAATTCATCACCCCAAGGCAGACGCCGAAGGCCAGAAGCAACAACCGCGTCGAGCGATCGGCGCGGGCGAAGACCGCCCATGGCCGGGTCAACGGGGCAAAGACGAGTGCCGCGGTGGCGATGCGCAGCCAAGCCATGCCGAGCACGCCGACATGCGGGAACAGCAGCACCGCGAAGGCCGGTCCGAGATAGTGGAACACGGCGCTGACGCCGAACCAGAGATGCGGCGGGACCGCGTTTGCCAAGGTAAAGGCGGGGCCGGCGAGTGCCGGACTTGCTGCTGGGGCTTGCGTCCGATCTTGCATGGGATCAGTATCGCAGGCGATTTTTGCCATTGATATGGATGATGGCCGGTCATTGCGGCTATTTGCTTTCCGAAATCAAGGAGTATTCCGCTGAAACGCCTTCGAAATGAAAATAGCGATCTGGATCCGGCGGACCTGAAAATCCTGCGCCTGCTGGAAAAGGACGCGCGCACCAGCACCGCCGAACTGGCGCGGTCGGTCGGCCTGTCGGCGCCGAGCGTTGCCGAGCGCATCAAGCGGCTGCAGGAAAGCGGTGTGATCGAGGCCTATACGGTGCGTATCAATCCGGCCGCGCTCGGCATGAAGCTGTCGGCATGGCTGCGCATCAGGCCGGTGCCGGGCCAATTGGCCGTCGTGGCCGAGATCATCCGCGAGCTGCCGGAAATCGCCCAATGCGACAGGGTGACCGGCGAGGACTGTTTCATCGCTTTGGCGCATGTCGGCTCGGTGGCCGAGCTCGAACGGGTGATCGACCGCATCATCCCATTTGCGATGACCAACACGGCGATCATCCAGTCGTCGCCGGTGGTGCCGCGATCGCCGCTGGGGGCGTGAAGCGCCAGCCTTGACGCTTGGGATCGTTCGTCAGCACATCATCAGAAATGCAAACCGGACGACCGGTCTGTTTCTTCCCGCACCGTTCAGGCGTGGCCGCGTTTCATCCGCGCCTGCTTCAGGATGGCGCGCCAGCGGATCATGGCGAAGGGGATCGGCTCGTTGTTGTTGGCGATGTGGAAGATCTCGTTGTTGAGGTTCTTCAGCGAGCGCCAGAAATCATAGTCGGTGATGCGTGGGTCAGCCGCCAGCCTGTCCGCTTCGACCTTGATATCGGTTTTCATGCACGTTCCCCGAACCGCTGCTGCTCCGCCGCCCGTATCGCAATTCGATGCGGATGGTTTTCCAACGCCGCGCTGAGTCGTTCAACGTCTCAATTCGGCTTGTTCACGTTAAAACCTCGGTAAGGTTAACGGCGGTTGGCCGGTGGTTCAAGCGCTCTCTTGGTTCAAGCCGGCTTACGACGAATACCGATCGAGCGGCCGGCGCGCTCCGGCATCGGCAGGGCGGCATGGGCGGCGCGCATCGCTTCCACCCTGGCCAGGACGTCGGCGGGGAAGGGCGCTACCTTCGGGCCAGCCATGTCGACATGCAGCGACAGCGTTTCGGATGTGGCGGCAAGCCAGCCGTCGCGATGCCGGATTTCCTGATAGGCCCTCAGCCGCTTCTCGTCATGGTCGAGGAGTTGGAACGAGACCGTGACCTTGTGGTCGAGATGCAACTCCTGGACGTAGCAGACATGCACTTCCGCGGTGTAGATGGTCAGCCGTCGTTCTTTCACATAATCCGGCCCCATCCCCATCATCTCGAATGCTTCGTCGGAGCAACGATCGAACAGCACGTTGTAATAGGCCATGTTGAGATGGCCGTTGTAGTCGATCCAGGCCTCCTCGATGTCCATGGCGCGAGAGACGAAAGGGGCGGGGATGGGCATCGGAAACTTCCTTCTCGTCATGCCGGGGTGAGCGTGGACTGGACAGAGCGTGCTTGGTGAGACTACGCATCCGTAGAAGCAGAACAAGGGTGGACGCTGGTCCATTCGCGGAGGAATCGATGGCTCTAAGCGACCTCAATCCGGTCGAGCGCAACGAAGAAGGCATTGCCGCCGTGCTCGGCATCCTCAAGCAGCGGCTCGGCGAGCGATTCCAGACCGGCCAGGCGATCCGCGCCCAGCACGCGCACACCACGACCTATATTCCGACGCAGGCGCCGGACGGCGTCGCCTTTGCCGAGACCACGCAGGAGGTGCAGGAGATCGTGCGCGCATGCGCGGCGCATCGCGTGCCGGTGATCGCCTTCGGCGTCGGCTCTTCGCTGGAAGGTCACACCAACGCGCCGGGCGGCGGCATCTCGCTCGATACGTCACGCATGAGCCGCATCATTGCAGTCAATCCCCAGGACCTCGATTGCACCGTCGAGCCCGGCGTGACGCGCGAGGACCTCAACCGGCACCTGCGCGACACCGGCCTGTTCTTTCCGATCGATCCGGGCGCCAACGCCTCGCTCGGCGGCATGGCGGCGACGCGGGCCTCGGGCACCAACGCCGTGCGCTACGGCACGATGCGCGAAAACGTCCTGTCGCTGACCGCGGTGATGGCCGACGGTGAAGCAGTGACGACCGGCAAGCGCGCCAAGAAAAGCTCGGCCGGCTACGATCTGACACGGCTGCTGATCGGCTCGGAAGGCACGCTCGGCATCATCACCCAGCTGACGTTGAAGCTGCAGGGCATTCCGCAGGCGATTTCGGGCGGCGTCTGCCCGTTCGCCAGTGTCGAGGCGGCGTGCAATGCGGTGATCGCGACCATCCAGATGGGCATTCCGGTGGCGCGCATCGAATTGGTCAACGCGCTGCAGATGCGGGCGATGAAGACCTATTCGAAGCTTGATTATCCGGAGAGCCCGTGCCTGTTCGTCGAGTTCCACGGCAGCGATGCCGGCGTCGCCGAGCAGGCCGAAACCTTCGGCGTGATCGCCGAGGAAAATGGCGGCGGTCCGTTCCTGTGGACCAGCGTCGCCGAAGAGCGGACGAAATTGTGGAAGGCCAGGCACGATGCCTACTGGTCGTCGCTGACGCTGCGGCCGGGTGCCAAGGGCCTGTCGACCGATGTCTGCGTGCCGATCTCGCGCTTTGCCGAATGTGTCACCGAGACCGAGGTGGATATCGCCGAGATGGGCCTGATCGCGCCGATCGTCGGCCATGCCGGCGACGGCAATTTCCATGTGCTGGTGCTGATGGACGTGAACGATCCGAAGGAGATCGCGCTGGCGGAAAAATTCGTGGCGCGGCTCAACATGCGCGCCATCGCCATGGACGGCACCTGCACCGGCGAGCATGGCATAGGGCAAGGCAAGATCGGCTTCCTGCGGCACGAGCTTGGCCATGGCGTCGACATCATGCGCACGATCAAGAAGGCGCTCGACCCGCTGAATATAATGAACCCCGGCAAGATATTGCCTGGAAAGGACTGACCTTCAGGCCGCTGCCGTGCCCCCATTTGCCTCTTTATCGACACGCTGATGCGGGTAGAGTGCCACTGACTTTCAACCAAAACTATCCAGGAGCTGATGCTCGCACGCCTGTTCGTGATCTTCGGTGGGCTTCTTGTGCTGGTGCTGTGTGCGGCGCTGGTGGTGCCGTACTTTGTCGACTGGACGGGTTACCGTGCCGATTTCGAGCGCGAGGCCAGTGCCGTCCTCGGTCGCAAGGTGACCGTGCAAGGCGATGCGACGGCGAGGCTGCTGCCGTTCCCCTCGGTGACGTTCTCGAATGTCGCCGTTGCCGGTGGCCCCAACGGCCAGCCGGCGATGACCGTCGAAACCTTTTCGATGGATGCAGAACTCGCGCCATTCCTGCGCGGTGAAGTGCTAATCTTCGACATGCGGCTGGTGCGGCCGAAGGCGACGATCGACATCGCCGCCGACGGCACGGTCGACTGGACTATACGGCCATCCTCGCCCTTCGATCCCGGTCAGATTTCCATCGAGAAGCTGACGGTGACGGAAGGACAGATCGCGCTCAGCCACGCCGCCGGCGGGCGCAGCCATCTTATTTCCGAGATCAACTCAACGATCTCGGCCAAGTCGCTGGCCGGCCCCTGGAGGCTGGACGGCTCACTGTTGCTGGACGGGTTGCGGACCACGATCGCCGCTTCCACCGGCAAGGCCGAACCGGACGGGCAAATGCGGCTCAGGCTCAAGGCCGATCCGGATGCCTATCCGCTGGTCATCGAGACCGACGGCAATGTGGGCCTCGTTGAGGGCGCCGCCGTCTATTCGGGCCAGTTCAAGATATCGGGCGCAGACCGAACCGCGGCGCGGCCGCGCGGCACCGGCGGCGAGGCGCTGAAGGTCAGCGCCGGCAAACCGGACCCGGGCTTCAGGCTGAACGGCAAGTTTTCGCTCGACCACCAGAAGCTCGGCGTCGACGAATTCCGCTTCGAGACCGGGCCGCTCGACAATCCCTACACCGCCGACGGCAAGGCTGCGGTCGACCTTGGGCTGAAGCCGCATTTCTCTATCGAGGCCAATGGCGCGCAGGTGCAGTTCGACGAGGCCGTCGGGGCGGCGGCCGGGGCCGGATTGACGCTGTCCGAACGGGTGGCGGCGCTCGAGGAGGCGCTGCTCGATCTGCCGAAGCCGACCATACCGGGCACGGTCGAGGTGAAACTGCCGGCGGTGGTCGCAGGCGACACCACGGTTCGCGACGTGCATCTGTCCGCCGAGCCGGCCGAAGGCGGCTGGGCGGTAAAATCGCTGGCCGCCACGCTGCCCGGTCGCGCCAAGCTGGAAGCCAATGGCATGGTCAGCGTCGAGGACCATTTCGGTTTCACCGGATCGCTGCTTCTGGCGGTGGCGCAGCCCTCCGGCTTTGCCGCCTGGCTGTCGAAGGACGTCGACGAGGCGATCCGCCGTTTGCCGGCCGCCGGCTTCAAGGCCAAGGTGGATTTGAGCGAAAAACACCAGGCCTTCAGCGATCTCGAACTCATCCTCGGCAAGGCGAAGTTCTCCGGCCGCATCGATTCCAACCAGCCCGACGAAACCCGTCCATCGGTGCTGATGCAACTCGAAGGTGGCGAACTCGACGTCGATGGGCTCGCTGCCTTCGCCTCGATCTTCGTCAGCGACAAGGGCGCCAACCGCTTTTCCGATCGCGACCTCGATTTCCAAATCAAGGCCGGGCCGGTCAGCGCCGGCGGCTTGACCGCCGATAGCGTCGATACTTCACTTAGATTGCGTGAGGGGCTGCTTGAGATCGACCGCCTGTCGGTCGGCGGACTTGCCGGCGCCTCGATCAGCGCCACCGGCCGGATCAAGGATTTCCCGGCGAGCCCGACCGGCAAGCTCGACGCCTCGGTGGTCGCCGTCGACCTCAAGCCGCTGATCGACGTCGCCGTCCAGCATTATCCAGACAATGCGGTGCTGAAGTGGCTGGCGGAGCGCGCTGCTGCCTATCCCGAGCTGTTCCAGGATGCGCGTATCGACGCGGTCACGAGTGCCGCAGACAATGGCGATGGTACGACCGGACTGGCCATGAGCGCACAGGGCAAGGCCGGTGGCTCGGCCTTTTCGGCGTCGTTGTCCGGCAAAGGGGCGCTCGACCGGCCTCTCGAAGCGCCGGTGACGCTGACCTTCAACGCAAGGAACGCCGACGCCACCGCGCTTCTGGCGCTTTACGGTCTGCCGGCACTGCCGCTCGGCATGCTCGGCGAGGCGACCACCGACGTCTCGGCCAAAGGCACGCTTGGCGGCGGCCTGGCGACACGATTCAGCCTGGCCGGCAATGACTTCAAAGCTGGTTTCGACGGGACAATTGCCGACACGCCTCAGGGCGCGGCCGCCAAGGGCAAGGTCAGCCTTGAAACGGCCGACATCTCGCCATGGCTGATGACGACCGGCGTCGGCCTGCCCGGCATGGAGACCGGCATGTCGACGTCGCTTGCTGCCGATGCCGACTACGGCAATGGTCTCCTGGTGCTGAGCGGACTCAGCGGCGCCGTCAACGAAGCGGCGGTTTCCGGTGACGTAAATATCGACATCAAAGAGGGGCTGCCGCATCTTGCCGGCGCGCTGTCGCTGGACGAACTGGACCTCGATCCGATGGCGGTGATGCTGTTCGGCGACCAGGCTTTCCTTGTCAATGACAGGACCTGGCCGACGGCACCGTTCAGCCAGAAATCCAGTCTGCCATTTACCGCCGATCTCGATCTGACGGCGGCGTCGCTTGCCGCCGGCCCGCTTGCCACCGCCTATGACGCTGCGCTTTCGCTGCAGCTCGACCAGGAGGGCATCCGTGTTTCCGACCTCAAGGCAAAATTCCTCGGGGGCGAGTTGAGTGGCCTGTTCGAGCTCAAGAACAATGACGGCACCGGGCTTTTCTCCGGTCAGATGAAACTCGCCGGCTCCGATTTGACAGCTGTGCTGCCGGAGGCCGGCATCAGCGGAAGCGGCGATTTCTCGACGGCGCTTTCGACCAGCGGCAAATCGGTCGACGCGATGGTCGCGGCGCTGTCCGGTTCCGGCACGGCGACGCTGAAGGGTATGACTATTGCCGGCTTTAATCCCGATGCCTTTGGCGCACTTATTGCCAAGGCCGACCCGATCGGGCGCGATATCGACGCATCGAAGACTGCCGGTTTTGTGCCGCAGATCGCCGCGGCGGGCAGTTTTCCGGCGCAGGACACCGATATTGCCTTCACCATCGCCGGCGGCACGCTGAGAGCACCGCCGGTCAAATTGGAAAGCCCGGGCGCGACGCTGTCCGCCGACATCACCGCCGATCTGAACACCAGCACCGTCGATGCCAAGGGCGAGATCGCCTATCGACCCGGCGATGAGGCGCTGGTCGGCTCCGAACCGATTTTGAATTTCAGCGTCGACGGTCCGTTCGGCGCCACCAAACGGCAGTTCGACAGCGAGCCGCTGGCCCAGTTCCTGACCCAGCGTGCGCTGGAAAAGGAGCAGCAGCGAGTCGAAGCCATGCAAGCCGCACTGCTCGAGAAACAAAGGCTGCGGCGTGAGGTGCGCTACTACGCTGCCTTGCAAACCGAGCGTGAAAGAGCGGCGGCGGAACGGCGCAAGCAGGAGGAGGAAGCGGCGCGGCTGAAGGCTGAGGCCGACGCCAGGGCAAAGGCCGAAGCCGAGGCTCAGGCCCAAGCCGAAGCGGAGGCGAGGGCGCAGGCTGAAGCCAAGGCGAAGGCTGAAGCGGACGCCAGGGCAAAGGCCGAAGCCGAGGCGCAGGCCCAAGCCGAAGCGGAGGCCAGGGCGCAGGCCGAAGCCAAGGCGAAGGCGGATGCAGCAGCGAAGGCCGAAGCCGAGGCGAGGGCGAAAGCCGAGGCGGCTGCAAAGGCCAAAGCGGATGCTGAAGCCAAAGCCAAGGCGGCGCAACAGGCTGCCGAGGAAGCCGCGCAGGCCGAAGAACAGCAACGCCAAAGGGCGGAAGAGGCGTTGCGGATCGCCTCGGAAGAGAAGGCAAGGCTCGACGCCGAACGCAAGGCCGCGGCGGAGCGAGCGGAACGGGCGCCACCGGCCACAAATAACGTGCCACCGCCAGTGCAGCCCCCGCCAAAGCTCAAGTTCGATCCCTCGTCGATCGACGATCTGCTAAAATCGCTGAATGGCGGGTGACGGCGTATCCTTTATATATCGGGTCCAGCAAGCAAGCGCTTCAGCATCGGCTCGATCCGCCCGAGTTCGTCGAGATGAG
Source organism: Mesorhizobium sp. M0904 (assembly GCF_040319475.1). Taxonomy (NCBI): domain Bacteria; kingdom Pseudomonadati; phylum Pseudomonadota; class Alphaproteobacteria; order Hyphomicrobiales; family Phyllobacteriaceae; genus Mesorhizobium; species Mesorhizobium sp. M0904. The sequence goes on from NZ_JAMYOC010000009.1 coordinate 152,990, forward strand.
CGGCTGACAGATCGGCGAGACTGTCGTCGGCGCGCTCGGTCAGCCGCAGCAGCACGCGGCGGTGGTCCTCCTCGTCGTGCTCCCTCGCGACGAGCCCGGCTTCGCAAAGACGGTTGACCAATTCCACTGCGCTGTGATGGCGGATGCGCAGGCGCTCCGCGAGGTCGCCAATGGTCACCGGCCCTCCGCCGGGAAACCCTTTGATCGCAAGCAGGGCCTGATGCTGGCGTGGTGTCAGGCCGGCTTCCTGCGCCTGGATTTGGCTGAATTCGAGAAAGCGGCGGATCAGGTAACGAAATTCGGACAGCCTCTGGTAATCGGCCGGCCCGATCGTTGCGCCGCGCTTTTGTGGCTTCGAAGTGTCTGCCATCGAATCCTTTCCGACAAAGCCGCAAACGGGCCTTGAACATTTATATCGTGTTACGATACAGAACGCACCAACATGGCTCGTGCCCGCCATCATCGGTGGCACGGCCGGCGACCCATCCGCAAGTCGGCACGCCGTCAGAAAGCAAGGTTTGCAAATGAAGTCCGATCACGCCAACCCGGGCCATCTGCGGGATTTTACCACCGATGCCCGGGTGCTGCTCATTGCCGGCATAGCGGTGGTGGTGGCGACGGTGGGGCTGTTTGCCGGCATTGCCCTTTTGAAGCTGATCCGGCTTGCCACGAACATCGCCTATTTTGGCCAGTTCACGCTCGCCGACCTGAAACTGCAGGATACGCCGTTTGGCTATGCCTCGGTATTTGTTCCGGTCATCGGGGCATTGATCATCGGTGTGATGGCTCGCTTCGGAAGCGACAAGATTCGCGGCCATGGCATTCCCGAAGCCATCGAGGCGATCCTGCTCGGACGCTCGCGGCTCGACGCCAAGGTGGCAATCCTGAAGCCGTTGTCGTCGGCAGTCTCGATCGGCACCGGTGGGCCATTCGGCGCGGAAGGGCCTATCATCATGACCGGCGGCGCCATCGGCTCGCTAATCGCGCAGATGCTGCCGGTCAGCGACAATGAACGCAAGACGCTGCTGGTGGCGGGTGCGGCGGCCGGCATGACCACCGTGTTCGGAACACCGATCGCTGCCATCATGCTTGCGGTGGAATTGCTGCTCTTCGAATGGACGCCGCGCAGCTTCATTCCCGTAGCGGTCGCCGCGGTTATTGCCGAGGTCGAGCGCACCATGCTGCACCTGCCGGGGCCGATCTTCCCGTTTCAGGGCGGCATGGAGGTTTCATTTCCAGCCCTTGCCGGCTGGGTGCTGGTCGGCATGGCAGCCGGGCTGCTATCGGGGTTGCTGACCCAGATGGTCTATGCCTGCGAGGACGGTTTCCAGAAGCTGCCCATCCACTGGATGTGGTGGCCGATGCTCGGCGGCCTGGTGGTCGGCATTGGCGGGCTGATCGAGCCGCAGGCGCTCGGCGTCGGCTATGACAATATCGCCGACATGCTGGATGGCCGCACCATAGCGACCGCTGCGCTCACCCTGTTGGTGGTGAAGGCGATCATCTGGTCGGTCGCACTCGGCTCGGGAACGTCGGGAGGTGTGCTGGCGCCGCTGCTGATCATGGGCGGGGCGATGGGCGCGGTCCTCGCCGGCTTCCTACCGGCCGCCGATCCGGGCTTCTGGGCGCTGCTGGCGATGGCGGCGACGATGGGCGGCACCATGCGTGCGCCGCTGACCGCCACCTTCTTTGCGGTCGAACTGACCGGCAACACCCATGTCCTGGTGCCGCTGATCGCGGCAACTGCCACTGCGCACGCGGTGACCGTGCTGTTGATGAAGCGTTCGATCCTCACCGAAAAAATCGCACGGCGAGGGCATCACATGGTTCGCGAATACCGTGTCGATCCGTTCGCCCTGACCAGGGTGCGCGAGGTGATGACCAGCGACGTCGAGAGTGTGCCGGCGACAATGACGCTGCACGGCGCGGCAGCGTTCCTGACGGCCCCGGAGACACGACATCCGAGCTTTCCGGTCGTCGATGAAGAGCGCCACGTGCTTGGCGTCATCGACCCGCCGGCGATCCTGCGCTGGAGACGCACCGGCAAGCACCGCACGACGACGCTTGGCGAACTGCTGGCCGGCAGCAAGGTCACGCTGGCCTATCCGGATGAGTATCTCGAGGGTCTCTCCGACAAGCTGCTGATGGCGAACGTGTCCCATTTGCCGGTCGTCACACGAGAAAATGCCCGGCTGGTGGGCTATGTCGGCTGGAAGGACCTGATGCGCGTCAGATCGAAGAAACAGGCCGAAGAACGCGACCGCTCGGCTTTGCTGGGCTTCCGTATCCGGCGCAGGAAACAGGATAGCGTTGCCTGAAGGCTAAAACTTGCCGCGCTTGGCCCAATCCAGCACATAGAGCCTGAGCGCCGAGGAGAGGTTCGCATCGCGCGGGCGGCTCTCGTCGATTTCGGCGACAAGCGCGGCGAGCGTCAGTTTTCGCACGGCCGCAATAGCGATCAGGTCGTCGTAAAAAGGCTTTTCGAGCGAATAGCTGGTGCGGTGGCCGCGAATCGTGACCGAGCGCTTTTCGACCGGGCTCACGCAACGATCCTATTCACCTTCAAGCATCGGATTTGTCCGAATCGCCCGATTTTTCGCGGCGATGGCCGGCGACGAATTTATCGGCCTTGCCGGCGATCAGGCGGTCGCGATCCCGGCTGGTTTTGGAACGGCCATGCAGCGCCCGGTTCTGCTCGGCCAGGCGCTCCTTCTCGGTTCGCGCCTTCTGCTTGCGTGCCTGACGGAGATTGACGATCTCGGCCATGTCACGCCGCCCGTCGGCTCATTTCTTGCGGAAGGCGTCGAGCGACACCACGTCGGCGCCCTTGGCACCGGCGTCGGCCGCGGCAGGCTTCTTTTCCACCTCAGCGTTTTTCTTCTTCGTCTCAGGCTTTTTCTCGGCGACGATGGCCAGCGGCTCGGGAGCAGGCTTGGCCTTTGTCTCCTGTTCCGCCGGGGTATCGGTCTTGACGTCGAATTCGAGCTCGAAGTTGACGGATGGATCGTAAAAGCCGCGCACTGCCGAGAACGGGATTTCCAGTTTCTCCGGCACGTCGGAAAACGACAACCCGACTTCGAAGCCGGTGTCGCTCACCTTCAGGTCCCAATACTGGAACTGGATGACGATGGTCATCTGTTCGGGATAGCGCTCGCGCAGCCGCGACGATACGCGCACACCCGGCGCGCCGGTGAGAAAGGTGATGAAGAAGTGATGGTTGCCCGGGAGACCGGTGCGCGCGACCTCGGCCAGGACTTTGCGCATGACGCCGCGCAACGCCTCCTGGGCCAGAATGTCGTAGCGGATGTGGTCGTCGGCCATGTGGCTGTCGGGTTCCGTTGAATCGTCCTGATAGCTGTAATCAAGCTTGAGCGCGGCGTAAACCGGATATAGATCGCCTGCGTGCGGAAGCGAAGCCCATCGGCGACGATTTGATCGTCAAACGGCTTTGATCGTCAAGCGCTGGCGAGCGCGCCGTGTTTACCAGCCACAGGCTGCCGCTTGCCGAAGGCGCGCAGGAAGGTGCGCACGCCATTTGTCGCCGACTGCACCACCTCGTCCTCGGTCGGTGTGCCGCCGAGCATGAACGTCGTCTGCAACTCGGCATTGGCAAGCGCCATGAACTGGCGCGCTGCGACGTCGGGATCGTCGATATCAAGGAAGCCGGCATGAGCGAGGCGGGCGAAGCGGGCGGCGATCGCCGGCCATGTCCTGCCCGGTCCTTCTTCGCGCCATTCGGCGAACAACTCGGGATAGCGCCCGCCCTCGGTCTGGATCAGCTTGCGCAGGAATTTGCCGTCGCGGTTGCAAATGCAGTTGTGGGTCATCCGCACAGCAAAGGCGATGAGGTCGGCCTCGAGATCCTTCGGCTGATCGGGAAAAGTGGAAATCGTGGCAAAGATGCCGGCGTTGCAACGTTCGGTGAGGTCGCGGACGATGGCAACGAAGAGTTTTTCCTTGTCGCCGTGATGGTTGTAGATGGTCTGGCGGGAGACGCCGGCCTCGGCGGCAATCATGTCGATATTGGCACCGGCGAAGCTTTCGCGGCAGAAGACCGAGGTGGCGGCGTCGACAATCGACATCCGCTTGGCCTCATGGCCCCGTGGCTGGAAAATGTCAGGAGAAACGTTGGCCTTCATGCAAAACTATATAGAGGTGGTTGACGAATTAGACAAGCCTGTCTAAATTTGTGGACTGCACGAAGGGAGTTTCGTTCCGCAGAAGAGTCGGAACTCCACGGGATGGAACGTCCTAGGGTTACGCGCCGGTCCTCGGCGGCAACCAGAATTCGAAAGAGCCTGCTATCATGAACGCCAAATTCCTCCGCATTGCGGTCGTGCTCGGCCTATTGTCCGCGATCGGCCCGTTTGCCATCGACATGTATCTTCCGGCCCTGCCGTCAATAGGCGAGGATCTGCATGCCGGCACTGCCGCGGTGCAGATGAGCCTGCTGATCTTCTTTCTTTCCATGGGCTTCGGCCAGATCGTCGTCGGACCGATCTCCGACATGGTCGGCCGCAAGCTGCCGCTCTACGGCGGCCTGGCGCTGTTCATGGTCGGCGGCGTCGGCTCGGCGCTGGCTCCCTCGATCGAATGGCTGATCGCCTTCCGTTTCCTGCAAGGGCTCGGCGCCAGCGCCGGCATGGCCGTGCCGCGCGCGATCGTGCGCGACCTGCATACCGGCACCGAGGCCGCCAAGTTGATGTCGCTGCTGATGCTGGTGTTTTCGGTGTCGCCGATCCTGGCGCCGCTGACCGGTAGCCAGATCATCGAGAATTTCGGCTGGCGCGCCGTGTTCTGGACGGTGACGGGCGCGGCCGTGCTCGCCACCATCCTGCTGGCGACCTCTCTCAAGGAGACGCGGCCGGTGGAAGAGCGCGCCGGTTCGTCCTTCGGGACGGCACTTTCCGGCTACCGCTTCCTGATGGGCGACCGCAACTTCCTTGGCCTGACAGCCATCGCCGGCTTCGGCATTGCGAGCTTCTTCGTCTATCTGTCGAGCTCGTCCTTCATCCTGATCGACCATTATGGCCTGTCGCCTTCGGTTTACAGCGTGTTCTTCTCGATCAATGCGGTTGCCTTCATCGGCATGTCGCAGCTGACCGGGTTGCTATCGGAGCGGTTTGGGCTGCAGCGCGTGGTGCGCGTCGCGGTGACGGGCTATGCGACGACGATGGTGGTGCTGTTTGCGGTGATGGCATCGGGTGTCGACCGGCTCGACGTAATGGCGGCGCTGCTGTTCATCGGCTACGGCTTTCTCGGCCTGGTCATCCCGACAACGTCGGTGCTGGCCATGGAAGAGCATGGCGAGATCGCCGGCACCGCTTCGGCGCTGATGGGCACGCTGCACTTCGCCATCGGCGCTGTCGCCATGGGCGTCGCCGGCGTGTTTTTCGACGGCACGCCGCTGCCGATGGTGGCGGGCATCACGCTGTGCGCGGCGATCTCCTTCACACTGGCCAAGATAACGCTCGGCCGCAGCCGGGACGTTGCGGAAGCGCCGGCGGAGTAAGCTTCACCTATCGAGACAAAAAGGCCGGGCGATGTTCCCGGCCTTTTCACGTTTGCGGTCCCGGTTCAAAGCAGCCTATGCCTATACGACGGGTTCAAGACATGCAGCTTAGACATCTCAAGACCTTCGTGGCGGTCGCCACCACCTTGAACATCACGCGCGCCTCCGAGCGGGTTCATCTTGCCCAATCGAGCGTGACCGAACAGATCCAGGCGCTGGAAGCCGATCTGGGCACGTCGCTGTTCGACAGGTCACGGCGTGGCTTGAAGCTGACGGCGGCAGGACAGCGCCTGCTGGACTACGCAAACGATCTCCTCGACCTTGCGGACGAAGCCCGTTCCGCTGTCGCCGACGCGAGCGGTACGGTTGCCGGTCGCCTGACGGTCGGCGGCCTGGAGACGCTTTGCTCGACACGCTTGCCGGCTTTGCTGGGGGAATTCCATCGGCGCCATCCCGATGTGGAACTGGACCTCAGGGCGAACGATAGCAGTGGGTTGCGTGCCGGCGTGACAAGCGGGGCGCTGAACGTATCGTTCCATTTCGGAGCCGTCCCGGCGGCGGCGCCGGAGCTGCGAAGCGAGCAGATAGCCGAGGAAGAGCTCGTCGTCATAATGCCGGCAAATCACCGGTTGGCCGGATATACTGCCATAAGGTCCGACGACCTGGCTGACGAAGCCTTCCTCGTCACCCAGCCCGGTTGCGTCTATAGGCGGATGTTCGACGAAACGTTTGCGGCAACATTGCCTGACCGTCCAAAACTCGTCGGCGAGTTCGCCAGCATGGGTGCGATACGGGGCCTTGTTGCAGCCGGCCTTGGATGCGCGCTGGTTCCTCGTCTCGTGGCTTCCGCGGCCGATGCCAATATCGTCGTGTTGCCTTGGGTCGGAAGCAGCCCGGTGACGCCGGTCACCATGGTATGGCGCCACCGGCGCATTCAAGCGCCGGTGTTGCGGCTGTTCCTCGCAATGGTTCGCGAAATTTGGCCATTGCTAGACCAGCCGCTGGCCACCATCGACATGAAGCACCGTTGCGGTGATGAAGCCGTTATGCATCAGGGACGTGATGGCGTGGGCAATGTCGGCTGCCTGCCCGATCCGGCCGACGAGCAGGCGCTTTGCCATGCCGTCCAGCGCAGCCGTCTTTCCGCTGCCGGCGACGGCATCCCAAATCGGCGTGTCGACCCAGCCCGGCGAGACGACGTTGACGCGGATCGGCGCCAGTTCGACGGCAAGCGCGTAGGCGAGTGAGCCAAGGGCCCCATTAACGGCTGCCACCACCGAACCTTTCGCCGCCGGACGATAGGCTGCGATGCCCGAGGTCAGCGTGATCGATCCCCTGGGCGTCAGACGAGGCGCGCCATGTTTGGCAAGAAGAAGCGGTCCGACGACCTTGGAATCCATCACTTTCCGCGCCAACGAGATGTCCATCTCGGGAAGCAATACATAGACGCCGGTGACGTCGGCGGCGGTCGAGACGATGTGGTCGAGCGTACCGACATCCTGGAACAGGCGTCGGACCTCGTCCTCGCTTGTGACGTCGGCTGCGATCGTCCTCAGCCTTTCCGGGTGAGGCAAGCGCTGCCGTGCGGCCGACAACCGGTCCTGGGAGCGGCCGACGATCGTAACCTCAGCGCCGGCGGCAAGCCGCTGTTCGGCCAGCGAAAGCCCCATGCCGGAACTGCCGCCAACGATCAGGATGCGTTCGTGTTTTGGTGTGGTTTCCTGGTTCATCTTGTCTCCATCAGGTAGCTCGCCGGGCATGACCACACGCGGCGAGAACCTGAGGCCTTGTCCCGCAAAGGCATGAGAGAAGGGAAACGGGAAGATACGAATGCTGCCATCGGAGATTCCGATAATGGCAAGCCCTTGGGCTTTCGCCTCAGCCTGAGACGCCTCAGCCTGAGACGTTGATGAAACATTCGCCGGTGCGATCGATGCGGTCAGCCAGGGATTGGTATAAACGCCGCGGCGCCTTGGGTCTGTCAAGGCGCATAAAAAAGCCGCCGGCCAACCTGCAGCTGCGCATATCAAAAAAGGGAGAAATGGAGGTTTCTGTTGCCAGGTACCTCCGAACCCCGCCTAGAAGTGCGAACCACTAGGGCTTGAATTGAAGCTATCGCACCGCTTACGCGGCGAGACGTGCTTCCGCATAGTTGTCGTTGGCAACTATAAGTTTAGCCCGATAACGGTGGTACAATGCCGGGCAAAAGTACGATCTTTACACCTTCGTCGATCCTATTTCGCCCCCAGCAAAAGCCGCTCCTGAGCAGCGGTTTTTGGTGGAGGCGCCGGGTACCGCCCCCGGGTCCGAACGGCTTATTTCATCGCCTGTTTATCGCCATAGTCGGTCGAGCCGACGAAGCGAATATAGGGACTGGCGGTGGAAAATGAAAGGCCGGAATGCCACTTTCGTCGGTGCCAAAGTGGATCATGAAGGGTTGACTTGCAGCCGGTCTCAACCGAAGCTTTGTGGCGGTGAGGAGACCTAGCGCATACTTGCGGCAGCGCGCCACAATCCTCATCAACCGGATCCCGTGGCGCCGACGAGGGGAAATTCGATGGCCGATTATCTTGCAGACGTAAAGAAATATGATGCGGCGGCGGATGCCGACGCGGTCGCCAAGATCGTCAAACATCTGGGCATCGCGCTCAGGAACCGCGATTCCTCGCTGGTGTCCTGCACCGACCCGGAGGAACTGAAGCGCGTCAGGAACAGCTGGGTCGCCGGCAAGCTCGGCGTCACCGACGGCGCCAAGGCAGATGCGGCTATCGAAAAGGCCTGCAAGGCGATGGCGGCCGACAACAGCAAGAGCCGGGTGACGTTCTATTACCTTGTCGCCAGGGATCTGGGCATGCTCGGCTCGCTCTGAGCAACCTCGCCGCTGATGCTGGTGAGGCTTCTGCTGGAATCGTCTCGCTTTGCTGTGTTCGGCCGACGGTCATTCGGCTATGATGGCTGACAACCCGAATCGGACCGGAGCCGATGCGCCAGTATCTCGATCTTCTGAAGCATGTGCTGGAAAACGGCGCTGATCGCGGCGACCGTACCGGCACCGGAACGCGCTCGGTATTCGGCTACCAGATGCGCTTCGACCTGGCCCGCGGCTTTCCGGTCACCACCACCAAGAAGCTGCACCTGAAGTCGATTATCCACGAGCTTTTGTGGTTCCTGGCCGGCGACACCAACATCAAATATCTCAACGATCACGGCGTCTCGATCTGGGATGAGTGGGCCGACGAGAACGGCGATCTTGGCCCGGTCTATGGCAAACAGTGGCGGTCGTGGCCGGACGGCCATGGCGGCGCCATCGACCAGATTGCGAATCTTCTGAAGGAGATACGCAAAAATCCTAATTCGCGGCGGCTGATCGTTTCGGCGTGGAACCCGGCCGAGGTGGAGGCCATGGCGTTGCCGCCCTGCCACTGCCTGTTCCAGTTCTATGTTTCGGAAGGCAAGCTTTCCTGCCAGCTCTACCAGCGTTCGGGCGATATTTTTCTCGGTGTGCCGTTCAACATCGCTTCCTATGCGTTGCTGACGCTGATGGTGGCGCAGGTGACCGGATTGAAACCCGGCGATTTCATCCACACGCTCGGCGATGCGCATCTTTACTCGAACCATTTCGAGCAGGCGCGCGAGCAATTGCGGCGCACGCCCAAGGCGTTGCCGACGCTATGGATAAACCCCGAGGTGAAGGATCTCTTTGCTTTCCGCTTCGAGGATTTCCGGCTCGACAACTATTTCGCCGACGCGACGATCAAGGCGCCGATCGCGGTCTAGCACTATAGCTGACCGTCCATATCGAAATTGCCTACTGCGGCTACGCCCTTGGGCGTTGTCAGCATTCGACTTGCTCGCCGACGTCGACCTGACGCAATCCCTGGTCGCTGTTTTATGCAATATTTCCTTCGGCCTCGATACCGCTGTATCCGACGAAGATTATCGCAGGCCAGGAAAACCTCAGCCCAGAAGACCGCGGCCGGTAAAGAACCTTTCCTTGTTATGTTCACATGGATATATCGATAGACGGCTTCGGGCGATCCGGGACGAGGAGAGTTTCATGCTGACGCGCAAGGGTTCGACGACGATTGCCAAAGTCGGTCTCGCCGCCATGCTGATGGTCGTGGTGCCGGCGGCCTATGCCGATGACAAGGTGGTCGTGTTTGCCGCGGCGAGCCTCAAGGAAGGGCTCGACGCCGTCAACAAGGCCTGCGAGGCCGACGTCGGCGAGGTGGCAACCATTTCCTACGCGGCGAGCTCGGCGCTGGCCAGGCAGATCGAAAGCGGCGCGCCGGCAGACGTGTTCATCTCGGCCGATCTCGACTGGATGAAATATCTTTCCGACAGGAAGCTGACCAAGCCCGAAACCGAAGTGAAACTGCTCGGTAACCAGATTGTGCTGGTCGCGCCGCGGGATTCCAAGGTCGAGACCAGGATTGAAAAGGGGTTCGCTCTTGCCGGGCTCGTCGGTGACGGCAAACTTGCCATGGGCGATGTCAAGGCGGTGCCTGCCGGCAAATACGGCAAGGCAGCCCTCGAATCGCTCGGTGTCTGGTCTTCCGTCAAAGGCAAGGTGGCGCAGGCCGAGAATGTCCGCGCCGCTCTAAAACTGGTGTCGACCGGCGAGGCAGCACTCGGCATCGTCTACGCCACGGATGCGCATGCGGAGCCTGGCGTGAAGGTGGTCGGCACGTTCCCCGCGGGTACCCATCCGCCGATCATCTATCCAGTCGCCCAGCTTGCGGATTCGAAGGGCAAGGATGCCCCGGCATTCCTAAAATGCCTGCAATCCGCCAAGGCTGGCGAACTCTTTAAGGCGCAAGGTTTTACCGTGCTCGCGCCGAGCAATTAGGGCAACGCGCTGACGCATGAACTGGCTGCTGGATCTTACTCCCGACGAATGGAACGCGGTCCGGCTGTCGATCAAGGTGGCGACCGTGGCGATGATCGCCAGCCTGCCGCCGGGCGTAGCAATCGCCCTTGTGCTCGCCCGCGGCCAGTTCTGGGGCAAGACGCTGCTCAATGGTCTGGTGCATCTGCCGCTGATCCTGCCGCCGGTGGTGACCGGCTATTTGCTGCTTTTGACTTTCGGCAAGAGCGGTCCGGCCGGGGCTTTCCTGGCCGAGCATTTCGGCATCGTTTTTTCCTTTCGCTGGACGGGCGCCGCGCTCGCCTGCGGCGTGATGGGTTTTCCGCTGATGGTGAGGGCGATCCGGCTGTCGATCGAGGCCGTCGACCGCAAAATCGAGGCGGCCGCCGGCACGCTCGGCGCTAATCCGCTATGGGTATTCGGCACGATCACCCTGCCGCTTATCCTGCCCGGCCTGATCGCCGGTGCGATTCTCTCCTTCGCCAAGGCGATGGGCGAATTCGGCGCGACGATCACCTTCGTCTCCAACATCCCGAACGAGACGCAGACGCTGCCGTCGGCGATCTACACTTTCACGCAGGTTCCCGGCGGCGACGCCGGCGCGCTCAGGCTGACACTGATCTCGATCGTCATATCGATGGCGGCACTCGTGGCCTCGGAAGTGCTGGCGCGGCGTGTCGGCCGGCGGATGGACATCGAATGACGGTTCAGGTCGACATCAGCCACCGGCTTGGCGATTTCGCCGTCAATGCCCGCTTCGAGAGCGCCGGGCGGCTGACTGCGCTGTTCGGGCCTTCCGGTTCCGGAAAGACGACGCTCATCAATTTGATTGCCGGGCTGATCCGCCCCGACAAAGGCCGTGTCGCGGCCGAGGGTCGCGTGCTGGTCGATAGCGACGCCGGCGTGTTCGTGCCGAAACACAAACGGCGGATCGGCATGGTGTTCCAGGATGCGCGGCTGTTTCCGCATATGAGCGTGGCGAGCAATCTGCGCTATGGCCGTTGGTTCACGCCGGCTGCCGAGCGCTACGCCGATATCGATGGCGTGGTCGAACTGCTCGGCATCGGACATCTGCTCGACCGGCGGCCGGCAAAACTCTCCGGTGGCGAGAAGCAGCGCGTGGCAATCGGCCGGGCGCTGCTTGCCAGTCCGAAATTGCTGCTGATGGACGAGCCGCTGGCCTCGCTCGACGAGGCGCGCAAGGCGGAGATCTTGCCTTATATCGAGCGGCTACGCGACGAGACAAAAATTCCGATCGTCTATGTCAGCCACTCGATCGCCGAAGTGGCGCGGCTGGCGAGCGACGTCGTGGTGCTGATGCAGGGCAAGGTCGCCGCTTCCGGTCCGACCGGAGCGATCATGAAGCGTCTGGATCTATTGCCGGCCGAAGAGCGCGGCGAGGGCGGTGCCGTGCTGGATACCGCGGTTCTGCGCCACGACGAAGCCTTTGGCATGACGGTGCTAGGCTCATTGGCGGGCGAGATCCGGGTGCCGCTTCTGGCAACGCCAGTCGGTGCGCCGGTGCGCGTCCGCATCCGAGCCCGCGACGTGATGATCGCCACCGAGCAGCCGGTTGGCCTCAGCGCGCTCAACATACTGCCGGGCACGATCGTGGCGATAGAGCCGGGCGAAGGGCCTACGGTCGAGATTGGCCTCGACTGCAATGGCGCAACCGTGCTTGCCCGCATCACCGAACAGTCGCGGCAGACGCTGGGGCTTCGGCTTGGTCGACAGGTCTTCGCTGTGGTCAAGACGGTGAGCTTCGACCGGGCGAACACCGGCGCCGGCATGCTGGCCGAGGCGGATGGGTGAACGGCCGATGATTCGCTATATCGTTTGGGAATAGCGGTATCGCTGCAGAACTTGTAGAATAGCGTGACCGCGGAGGAGCAAATGCCGTCGCTGAGTTTGCGGATAAATCTCGATCCGGATGGCCGCATCGGGCCGGGTAAGATCGAGCTTCTGGAACAGATCGCCGCCTTCGGCTCGATTTCGGCCGCGGCACGCGGCATGGAGATGTCCTACAAGCACGCATGGGATCTGGTCGAAGACATGAACCGGGTGTTCGGTAAGCCGCTGGTTGCGGCACAGACGGGCGGCAAAAAAGGCGGTGGCGCCCAGTTGACGTCGGTCGGGCTTGCTGTGGTCAGCCGCTTCCGCGCCATCGAGCGGGCTGCGTCTTCAGCAGCGGCGGCGCATATGGAGGCGCTGCAGGCCGAGATCGACGCAGCGTGAACTCGGCGGAATTCATGCCGCGCTCGATCCCTGCTACTCCTCCGGCTCGCCCGGCTTGCGCAGCAGATAGGTGTCCATGATCCAGCCTTTTTTCCGGCGGGCCTCCTCACGGGTGCTCACGATCTTGTCGCCGACGTCGCCAATCCGGCCCGAGATGACGATCTCGTCGGGAGTGCCGAGATAGGCGCCCCAGTGGACGGTGACGTCCTTGTCGTCCAGCGTGTTGAGGGCGCATCTGCCGTCCAGCATGACGATGGTGCTGCCGGCGTTTTCGGGCAGACCTTCCTCGGTGAGCCGGCGGCCGGTGGTGATCAAAATGGCGTCGCCGATTCGGTTCAATGCCATTTTGTGGCTGGCGGCGAGTGCCTGGATGGCGGTGATGCCAGGAATGACCTCCAGCGCGAACGCGATATTGCCTCTGAGGCGCACGCGATCCAGGATGCGCAGCGCGCTGTCGTAGAGCGACGGATCGCCCCAGATCAGGAAGGCGCCGCAGCCATCTTCGGGGAGTTCGTCGCGGATCAGGCCTTCGTAGATCACGGCGATCGCCTCGTGCCAGTCGTCGACGGTCGAGCGGTAGGAAGGCGCCGGTTCGGAGCGCACCGGCACCTCGAATTCGACACGGCGCGAGTTCGGATTGATGACGAAGCGGTCGCAGATCTGGCGGCGCAATTCGGCGAGATCGCTCTTCTTGGCGCCCTTGTCGGGAATGAACAGCACGTCGGCCCGATTGAGGCCGTTGATGGCCTGAACCGTCATGTGCTCCGGATTGCCGGCGCCGATGCCGATGACGAGAAGCTTGCGCATGGGCGAACTCCTGCCCGATCGGGACCGGTGTGTCTAGACCGACACGACATGCCGGCAGGCGCCGGCGCATTTGCCGAAAGGCTTTGAAACGCCACATTGAACAGCTAGAGTCATGTTGGCATTCTCGCCGGGGGAGTTTCCATGTTCCGTTACGTCCTGACCGCAGCCTTGGCGCTCTCGGCTACGCCTGCGCTCGCCAATGATTCGGTCGCCGAGCTCGGCACTGGTGGGCTGATCCTTTCGCGCAGCGATGCGGTGGCGATGGAAAGCGAGGATCTCTACATCTCGCCGGAAAAGGTGACGGTCGACTACGTCTTCCGCAACAACACCGACAAGGATGTCAATGCGATCGTCGCCTTTCCGATGCCCGACATCGAAGGCGACCCCGAAGAAATACCGGCAATTCCGGAGGCGCAGAGCGACAATTTCCTCGGCTTCGAAGTGACGATCGACGGGGTGCCGGCAAAGCCGCAGCTCGAGCAGAAGGTGTTCGCGCTCGGCATCGACATCCGCGCTGACCTGAAGGCGCAGGGCGTGCCGTTCTATCCGTTCGGCGATGCGGCCAAGGCAGCGCTGGCAAAGCTGCCGCAAGCGGTCACCGACGACTGGGTCAATCGCGGCATCATCATCGAGGACACTGCCGACGACGGTTCGGGCATGAAGACCGTCTATACGCCGTTCTGGCAATTGCGCTCGACCTATTGGTGGCGCTCGACCTTTCCGGCCAACAGGGCGGTCCATGTCTCGCATCGCTACAAGCCGAGCGTCGGCGGCACCTCCTCGGTCAGCTTCTTCTATGACGGCCAGTTTCAGGGCCAGTATGCCGCCTACAAGACACGCTACTGCATGGACGATGCCTTCGAGAATGCCGTGCGCAAGGCAGCCAAGGACGATCCCGACGGCTATCCCAAATATTTCGAGAACCGCATCGCCTATATCCTGACCACGGGCGGCAACTGGGCCTCGGGAAACATCGGTACATTCAAGCTGACCGTCGACAAGGGCGATCCGAGGAACCTGGTCTCGTTTTGCGGCGAAAACGTCAGGAAGATTGGACCGACGACGTTCGAGATGAAGGCGCAGAACTTCTACCCCGAGCACGACATCAACATATTGCTGCTGGAGCCATCCGATGGCGGGAACGGCGGCTGATGGATCTCGCGATTTATGTCGCCATCGCCGAGAACGGCGTGATCGGGCGCGAGGGTGGGTTGCCGTGGCGGCTTTCCACCGATCTCAAGCGGTTCAAGGCCGATACGATGGGCAAGCCCATCATCATGGGTCGCAAGACCTATGAAGGCATCGGCCGGCCATTGCCGGGCAGGCTCAACATCGTGGTGACACGAGACAGGGCGTGGCGCGCCGAGGGCGTCGAAGTCGCGCACTCGATCGAGGACGCGATCGCGCTGGCGACGGTGCGCGGGCGCTGCATGGCCGGCGCCGACGAGATCTGCGTCATTGGCGGCGGGGAGATCTACGCTCAGGCGCTGCCGTTGGCCGATCGGCTGCACGTGACCCATGTTCTGGCCGCGGTCGACGGCGATGCCCATTTTCCGCGGATCGATCCGGCGCTGTGGCGGATCGTCCGCTCGCAAGACGTGGCGGCTGGCGAAAAGGACAGCCATGCGACACGCTATTCGGTTTACGAGCGGCGCCGCGACGTGCATTGAAGACGACAAAGGGTCGCGACAGGTTTAAATGGACCCAAAAGGCGGACAGTGGCGGCAGCCGATCGCGTTGAAAGCGTGCCGTCGCATCCCTATAGAAGAATAATATTGGATTTTGCGCCGGTGAGCCGGCGCTTGAGGGAATTCCAAGCGAAAGGACATTCATGCCCTGGAACGACAAGAGCGGCGGCGGCGGCCCGTGGGGCGGCGGCAACAATCAGGGGCCTTGGGGTCAGGGACCCAAGGGACCCAGCGGCCCGCAGGGCTCGCCTCCCGATCTCGAGGACATCATCCGGCGCGGGCAGGACAGGTTGCGGCGCGCGCTGCCGGGCGGCGGTGGCGCGAGCCCTGCCGTGTTCGGGCTGATTGCCGCGGCGCTGGTGGTGCTATGGGCGTTCAAGGCGGTCTACACCGTGCAGCCCGACGAAGTGGCCGTCGAGCTCAGGTTCGGCAAGCCGAAGGCGGAGCTCTCACAACCTGGCCTGCATTTCCATTGGTGGCCCATCGAAACGGTCGAGACCGCCAACATCGCCGAGCAGCTTGTCAGCATCGGCGGCGGCAGTTCCAGCGGCAATGGCCTGATGCTTTCCGGCGACCAGAACATCGTCAATGTGCAGTTCTCTGTGGCCTATCAGGTCTCCGACCCTAAGGCCTATCTGTTCGACGTGTCCGACCCGGACGGCATGCTGCAGCAGGTCGCCGAAAGCGCGATGCGCGAAGCGGTCGGCCGGCGCCCGGCGCAGGACATTTTCCGCGACGACCGGCAAGGCATTGCGGCATCGGTGCGTGAGATCATCCAGACGACGCTGGACGGCTACAAGGCCGGCCTCAACGTCAACGCAATTTCGATCGAGGACGCCGCGCCGCCGCGCGAGGTGGCAGACGCGTTCGACGAGGTGCAGCGGGCCGAACAGGACGAGGACAAGTTCGTCGAGCAGGCCAATCAGTATTCCAATCAGAAGCTCGGCCAGGCGCGCGGTGCGGCCGCACAGATCCGCGAAGACGCGGCCGCCTACAAGAACCGGGTCGTGCAGGAGGCCGAAGGCGAGGCGCAGCGCTTCATCTCCGTCTATGACGAATATGCAAAGGCGCCGGAAGTGACGCGCAAGCGGCTCTACCTGGAGACGATGGAGAGGGTGCTGAAGGATTCGAGCAAGGTCATCGTCGAGCAGGGCAACGGGCAAGGGGTGGTTCCCTACCTGCCGCTGCCGGCATTGCAGCAGAAGGCGCCGGCACCGGCCACCGGAGGAAACCAGTGATGGCCAACCGTCTTCCCGTCATTGCGGTCATCGCCGCGGTCATCCTGTTCCTGCTCTATTCGTCGGTCTTCGTCGTCAATGCGCGCCAGCAGGCGCTGGTGCTCAGGTTCGGCGAAATCGTCGACGTCAAGAACCAGCCGGGCATCTATTTCAAGGCGCCATTCTCTTTCTTCGATGCCGACACCGTGCAGCTGATCGAAAACAGGGTGCTGCGCTTCGACCTCGACAACATCCGCGTCCAGGTTTCAGGCGGCAAGTTCTATGAGGTCGATGCCTTTATCGCCTATCGTATCTCGGACCCGCGTGTGTTCCGCGCCGCGGTCTCCGGCCAGATCGAACTGGCCGAGGCCCGGCTGAGGACGCGTCTCGACGCCGCCTTGCGCCGCGTCTATGGCCTGCGAGACTTCGAGGCGGCGCTCTCGGAAGAGCGCGCCGTGATGATGCGCGAGGTGCGCGATCAGCTGAGGCCGGATGCCACCTCGCTTGGCCTGCAGATCGAGGATGTCCGCATCCGCCGCACCGATCTCACGGCCGAAGTTTCGCAGCAGACCTTCGACCGCATGAAGGCCGAACGTCTCGCCGAAGCCGAGCGGCTGAGAGCGCGCGGCAACGAAGCAGCGCAGCGGATCAGGGCTCGCGCCGACCGCGAAGTGGTGGAAATCGTCGCCGAAGCGCAAAAAGAGTCTGAAATCCTGCGTGGTGAAGGTGAAGCCCAGCGCAGCGCCACGTTTGCCGGGGCCTATCAGCGCGATCCGGCCTTCTTCGATTTCTATCGGTCGATGAATGCCTATGGCACTGCGCTGAACAGCACCGGAACGACAATGGTGCTGTCGCCGAATTCCGAGTTCTTCCGCTTTTTCCGCGACCCGGACAGCAAGGAAACGCCTGCGGCACCGGCGGCACCACCGCCTGCCGCTCCCGCCGCACCGGCGGCACAGCCAGGCACCGGCCAGTAGGGCCGGTGCAGGGGCGCCGGCGTAACGGAGGATTTATCCTCTGGCCGTAGCCATAGCCGCAAACGTGCCTTATTTCTTGCCAACATGACGCGGACCGGCATTTTTGCCGAAGCGGTTTTTTCAGAACACCCGGAGGCCTTTCGATGACATCCACCACCCTTCTGCGTGCAGCGAGGCGGACGTTCATCGCCGGGGCTGCTGCGCTTCTGGTCGGCGCTGTTGCCGTTCCCTCGTTCGTGGCGCCGACGATGGCAGCCGATGGGCCGCCCTCGGTTGCCGATCTCGCCGCCGGCCTGCTTGGCGCCGTGGTCAACATCTCGACGTCGCAGACTGTTAAAGGCACTGAGGGGCCGGGCGCAGTGCCGATGCCACAGCTGCCGGAAGGCTCGCCCTTCCAGGACTTCTTCGACGATTTCTTCAAGAACCGTGGCGGCGACAAGGGCGGCGGCGGGCAAAAGGTGCAGTCGCTGGGCTCCGGCTTCGTGGTCGACGCCGAGCAGGGCATAGTGGTGACCAACAACCACGTCATTGCCGATGCCGACGACATCGAGGTGAATTTCTCCGATGGGGTGACGCTCAAGGCGACGCTGGTCGGCACCGACACCAAGACCGACGTCGCGGTGCTGAAGGTCGATCCGAAAGGGCACAAGCTGACGGCTGTGAAGTTTGGCGATTCCAACAAGATGCGTGTCGGCGACTGGGTAATGGCGATCGGCAATCCGTTCGGTCTCGGCGGCACGGTGACGGTCGGCATCGTCTCGGCGCGCAATCGCGACATCAATTCGGGCCCGTATGACGACTTCATTCAGACCGATGCCGCGATCAACCGCGGCAATTCCGGTGGACCGCTGTTCAACAGCAGCGGCGAGGTCATCGGCATCAACACGGCAATCATCTCGCCGTCGGGCGGCTCGATCGGCATCGGCTTCTCGATCCCGTCGCAGCTTGCCTCGGGCGTCGTCGACCAGCTTCGCCAGTTCGGCGAGACGCGGCGCGGCTGGCTTGGCGTGCGCATCCAGCCGGTGACCGACGACATTGCCGAGAGCCTGGGCATGGCGACCGCCAAGGGCGCGCTGGTCGCCGGCGTCATCAAGGGCGGGCCGGTCGACAACGGCACCATCCAGGCCGGCGACGTCATCATCAAGTTCGACGGCAAGGACATCCATGAAATGCGCGACCTGCCTCGCGTCGTGGCGGAGAGCCCGGTCGGCAAGGCCGTCGACGTGATCATCGTGCGCAAGGGTGTCGAGCAGACCGTCAAGGTGACGCTCGGCCGGCTCGAGGATGGCGAGAAGCTTGCCAGCGGCGGTGAAAACGGCAACACCGACCAGGACGACGCCGACAAGGCGCCTGCGGTTTCGACGGCTTCCGTGCTCGGCATGACGATCGGTGAGCTCAATGACGAGACGCGCACGAAGTTCGGCATCGCCGCCGACGTCTCCGGCGTCGTCGTGACCGACGTCTCCAAGGATTCGGCGGCGGCCGAACGCGGCGTCCAGCCGGGCGAGGTGATTACCGAGATCGCGCAGGAATCGGTCGCAACGCCCAAGGACGTCATGGACCGGATCGGTGCGCTGAAGGAGCAGGGGCGCAAGAACGCGCTTTTGATGCTGGCGTCGAAGACCGGCGAGCTGAGGTTTGTGACAATCCGGATGGATTGAGTCCGGAAGAGCCTGCAACATTCTGATGTTGAAAGGAAAAGGGCGGCTAGCGGGCCGCTCTTTTTCTTGCTTGCCAGTCTGTGCGTGACAGCCTGTAGAAGACATGTCGCCTGAGTGCGGTGTGGTTGTCCGGAACACCTGGATGGTCGAAGTCGGAGGCGCGGTCGGCGATCATGCCCAGGCGCTCCATGACGGCAGTGGACCGGCTGTTATCCTTGACTGCGAAGGACACGATTTCGTCGAGGCCAAGTCTTTCAAAGCCATAGGTGAGCCAGGCTTCGGCTGCTTCGGTGACATAGAAGCGGCCCCAGAATTCGGGTGCCAGCCGCCAGCCGATCTCGATCGTGCCGGGCGGCAGGAAGGGCAAATGATCGGTTCGGGTTATGCCGACGAAGCCGATGCATTCACCTGTGGCTGCGATCTCAGCGGCCGCGAAGCCGAAGCCGTCGCGATCGATAGCCGCGCGCAACTCCTCCATCTTGGCGTCAGCCTGGGCGCGGTCGCGGCGAAACGGAAAGAATTCCATGACCAACTCGTCGGAATTGATGCGATGGAAGAGCTCGCGGTCACGATCTTCCCAGTTGCGCAGGATCAGGCGCTCGGTGCGGATCGGCGTCATTCGACAAATTCCTCCCGGTGATAACCCTGCAGATAAAGCAAGGCGGTGAGGTCGCCGTAGTCGATGCGGATCTTTGCCTCGGCTGCCACGGCCGGCTTGGCATGCAAGGCGACGCCGATGCCGGCAAGACGGATCATGTCGAGATCGTTGGCGCCATCGCCGACGGCAATGGCATCGGCAGGTGTCAGGCCGAGGCGGGCGGAAATCTCGACAAGGGCTTCGGCCTTGGCGGCGCGGCCGAGGATCGGTTCGGCGACCAAGCCGGTGAAGCGGCGATCCTGCTCGATCAGGCGGTTGGCGCGATTTTCGTGAAAGCCGAGCAATGCTGCGATGCGGGTGGTGAAGATGTCGAAACCACCGGAGATCAGCGCCGTCCAGGCGCCGCTGGCCGCCATCGTCTGGACGAGCGTGCGGCCGCCGGACGCAAGCGTCAGGCGATTGTGGATGATGCGGTCGATGATTGCGGCATCGAGACCCTTGAGCAGGGCCACGCGCTCGCGCAAGGCCGGCTCGAATGCGATCTCGCCGTTCATCGATCGCGCGGTGATGGCGGCGACACGATCCTTGACGCCGATCTCGTCGGCAAGCTCGTCGATGCATTCCTGGTCGATCATCGTCGAATCCATGTCGGCGATCAGGATCTTCTTGCGCCTGTTCTCAGCCGGCTGGACGGCCACGTCGATCGGTTCGGAAGCAAGCGCGGCATGCAGGCGCGCCGCTATTTCGGAAGCGTCGGCGGTCTCCGGCAAGTCGAGCTCGCAGGCGATGCCTTCGGCCAGCCAGCGAACAGCGCTTGCGCCGACCGACCGCGAGGCCATATTCGCTAGCGTCGGCGTCAATGCGCGGCCGGCGGGATGGGATAGAAGCGTGGCGATCAGCGGCATCGAAAATTCCAGCGGACAGGCGGGCGAAGGCCGCGTGAAGAACGCGATCCTGATAGCCGGGCCGACCGCCAGCGGCAAGTCGGCGCTTGCACTCGACCTCGCCGAGCGCAATGGCGGTGTCATCGTCAACACCGATTCCATGCAAGGCTATTCGGTGCTCGACGTGCTGACGGCGCGGCCTGGTCCTGCCGAACTCGCCCGCGTCCCCCACTTTCTTTATGGACACGTCGATCCGTCCACCGCCTATTCCACCGGCGCCTGGTTGCGTGATGTCACGAAGCTGATCGACGACGGCACGCTCTCCGAGCGGCCAGTGATTTTCGTCGGCGGTACCGGGCTTTATTTTCGGGCGCTCACGGAAGGTATCTCGGAGATGCCCGACATTCCGAAGTCAATCCGCGATCGCTGGCGCTACGAGCTCCAGGAACAGGGCGCAGTGAGATTGCACCGCATCCTGTTGCGGGAGGATTCTGCGGCCGGTATGATGCTGAAGCCGACGGATGGCCAGCGCATCGTGCGGGCGCTGGAGGTGCTCGACGCATCGGGCCGTTCCATCCTGGACTGGCAGGCCGCGCGTGGTCGGCCGTTGATCGACAGGAGCAGCGCGCGCTTTTTCGTCATCGAGCCGGAGCGAGCGGCGCTGGTGGAGCGGATCGATGCCCGCTTCGACCGCATGCTGGACAAGGGGGCACTGGACGAGGTGAAGCAGCTTTCGGCGCTCGGCCTCGATCCCGACCTGCCGGCGATGAAGGCGATCGGTGTTCGCGAGCTCCAGGCCGCGCTGGCCGGCGCCATCAGTTTTCCCGAGGCCATCGAGCGCGCGAAGATCGCGACGCGGCAATATGCCAAACGGCAGACGACCTGGTTCAGGCACCAATTGGGCCCGGAATGGCAGAGATTGCGTCCGGGTGAGGGGATCGACTCGATGCCCTCACCCCCTCCTTCGAGCGCAACCTGAAAAGTCGACACCGAGGGGCCATTTCGCGTTGAAGTTGTCCAGGTTAACTGTCCGTAAGTTCCCGCATGCCATAAGATCGATAGGAACTTTCCAACGGGGAGCAGATGCGTTTCCACAAGGCGGAATCAGCCTTTTTTGTCTTTATTTTTGTGATCCTGGCCGCCGGCCTGGTGACGCTTTACGCCTATGGGCTCCTGCAAACCCTGGCCGCCGACATTAGCAATACGCCTTCGGAACTCGATGAAATCATCTATCTCAACAAGCTGCTGTTTGCGACCGGCGTGCTGCTGGCGACTGCGCTGTTCTTCGGCATTTTCTTCATCTACCCGCTGATCCGAAAGCAGGCGACGGAAGAAGGCAAGCTGCGTGCCATGACCGTTTCGCTCAGCGCGCGTTCAGAGACGCTGGAGCATGCGGCGCTCACCGACAGCCTCACCGGCATGCAGAACCGGCGCTACTTCGACGATGCGCTGAAGGAATATCTCGAAGAGTTCCGCCGCATCGAGAAACCAGTCGGGCTGATGATCCTCGACCTCGACCATTTCAAGCAGGTCAACGACAGCCACGGCCACGATGTCGGCGACGAGGTGTTGCGGGCGGTCGCCAACTGTCTCAAGGACATGACACGCTATCACGACGTGGTGGCGCGCCTGGGCGGCGAGGAGTTCGCGGTGGTCACGCCCAATATGGATGCCGAGCTGCTATCCAAATTCGCCGAGCGCATCCGCAAGGCGATCGCCAACATGTCGGTGCTGACAGGCAATGTCCGACTGAAAATCACCACCAGCGTCGGGCTTGCTGTCTGGGATCGCAAGGAAACCGCCGAGGAGTTCTATCGCCGCGCCGATCGCCAGCTCTATGAGGCGAAGAGGCAAGGGCGCAACCGCGTCTGCGCCTGAAATTCCGTCGTCAAATTCGTGATGTGGAAATTCGTGATGCTGGCCGTCTGGTATCGTTTTCTGCGTTTCCGGTGCACGCAGACCGACGTCACCCAGTCAAGCTGAGATGCTGCCTTTGTGGGGCTTGCCGGAAATAGAGGTGTTGCCGTGACTAAATCCGACCTCTCAGATCGTTATCGGGGCTATATTGCATGTCTAAACAAGCAGGATTGGCCAAACCTGGGGCGGTTTGTCTATGATGAAGTGACCCACAACGGTCGCAAGCTCGGATTGTCCGGCTATCTCGAAATGTTGGTGAGAGACTTCGACGAAATTCCGAACATTTACTTCAACATTCAGCTATTGGTTGCCGATCCGCCTTATGTAGCGAGCCGGCTAAGCTTCGACTGCGCGCCAAGGGGAACGTTCCTTGGGCTCGATGTGAGCGGGAAAAGAATTTCGTTTGCCGAGAACGTATTCTATGAGTTTCAGGGAGGGAAAATTGGCCAGGTGTGGTCAGTTATAGACAAGACAGCCATCGAAGCTCAGCTGTGATATCTGCGAGCGCTGCCTAAAAGTCGCTCGGCTCGATCATTCTGGCGGACGCAGCCCGAAGGTCGCCGGCGTGAGGCCGTATCGCAAGTCGAAATCGTCATTCCGCTGGGTGCGTGCGGCCGACGGCTTGCGATAGTCCGAATCGCCGGCCTGCCGGCCCGGATCGACGACTTCCGCGAAAGGCATTGCCTGCTGTGATTTCGGCATGTTGCGCAGCCGTTCGACGATCGCCACTAGGTCGACCTCGTCGCCGGTTTCGGACGGCAAGGCATTCTCGCGTTTGGCGGTGCCTGGGATCAAATCCTCGGAGAGTTTTTCGAACTTCATCCGCATCGTCGTCGCCACGCCTTCTCCGAAGGCGATGGCCTCGCGCTGGCCCATGGAAGACAGGAACGCCAGCGTCGAGGCCGAGGAATCGGCGATTGCCGAGCGGATGATCGCCTGGTCCTGCTCGTTGGCGAGCCGCATGGCAAAGAACGTCGAGCACTGCGACAGGATGGTCGGGTCGAGTTCGCCCGGGCGCTGGGTGACGACGCCCAGATAACAGCCATATTTGCGGCCTTCCTTGGCGATGCGCGACAGCGCGTGCCGCGTCGGCGCGAAACCGAGGCGCGGATCGGCCGGCATGTAGCGATGCGCTTCCTCGCACAGGAAGAGCAGCCGCAAGCGGCCTTCGCTCCACAATGCCAGGTCGAAGGCCAGCCGCGCCAGCACCGAGCAAACGGAATTGACCACCTCGGATGGCATGCCGGCCATTTCGAAGCAGGTCACCGGGCGGCCGTGATGCGGCACGCGGAAAATGTTGCCGATCGTCTCGTGGATGGTGTCTTCGATCAGGCGCGAGTTGAACATGAAACGGTAGCGCGGATCGGATGCCGCCGATTCGATACGTGCCTTCAGTGACCTGAGGGTCGGGCGATCGTTCTTGCTTTCCAGCAATCCCATGCGGTCGTCGACCAGCTTGATGAGGTCGGCAATGCGATAGGGCACCGGCGCGTCGGCGGTCAGTGCGTCGGTGCTGCGCCGTAGATAGTTGCCGGAGTTCGGATTGCGGTAGAGGTTCTTGGCCGCGGGAATAAGATCGCGCAAGGCGTCGACCTCTTCCGGGACCGTCTCGCGGCCGCGAAACAGCACCTCGGCAAATTCCTCGAGCTTGAACATCCAGAAGGGCAGGTCGAGCGTCGTCGAATCGACCCTGACGCAATGTTCGGGCAACGATGCGGCGAACTCGTTGTGTGGATCGAGGATGAGCACGCGCAGATCGGGCCGGGCGGCGATCGACTTGCGCAAGAGCAGCGACACGGCGGTCGATTTGCCGACTCCAGTGGTGCCGACAATGGCAAAATGGCGCGCCAGCGTATCATCGATGGCGATATTGGCGTCGATGGCCTCGTCCTGCGACAGCGTGCCGATGGTGATCGAATGACGACCGGCGAGATCGTAGACGGCCTGCAGGTCGCGGCTGCGGATACGATGGGCAATGGCGCCGATATGCGGGTAGGTTGTGATACCACGGTCGAAGATCGGCTTCGCGCCGGGTTCGGCACCGTCGCGCACCTCGCCGATCAATTCGATGCTGACCTCGATCGGATTCTGGCCCTCGCTGCTCCAGGCACGATCCGACTTGCCGATTTCATAGACCAGGCCGACGGTTCGTGATGTGCCGAGATTGATCGAGATCATCTTGCCGACGCTCCACAGGCCGGTGACCGTGCCTTCGATGTCGTCGGCATAGGCGCTGATGGTGGCGCGCGCGCCGTCGCATTGCACGACATTGCCCAGAATGCGCTTGTCGTTCTGCTCCGCCCTGCGGCGCTCCAACAAAGTCGGTTCCCCAATGGAGGCTTCGCGTTCAACGAGCATGGACAGGCCGGTCCCCTTTTCCCAAGCGATGAGCCTAGGCGAACGGGGTTAAGGTGGGATGAGGCCGGATGGTTTAGCGGACATTAAGGAGTTTGCGAAAACTGGACGAAACGGTCGTTGCCTCGCAGAAAAATTTCGATATATTGGATTAATGGATGATATAGCGAACGACGTATCCTCTACTATCGGCAGAAGGATACGCACCGAAAGGGTGGCTCGCAGCTGGTCCCTGGCTGAATTGGCGGAGCGGTCCGATGTCTCGAAAGCCATGCTGAGCACGATCGAGCGCGGCATGACCAGCCCGACGGCGGCACTCCTCGTGCGCATCGCGGCCGCCTTCGGCATGACGCTTTCCACATTGATCGCAAGGGCGGAATTGCAGGGCGGTGGCCTGCTTCGCGAAGGTGACCAGCCGCTGTGGCGCGATCCGGCTACGGGTTATGTGCGGCGGCATCTTTCGCCGGTCTCCGACATGCCGCTCGAACTGATCCGGGTCCAGTTGCCGGCCGGCGCCAAGGTAAGTTTCCCGGCGGCGTCCTATGCCTTCATCAGGCAACAGATATGGCTGATCTCCGGGCGCCTCGAATTCACCGAGGGCGACATCGTTCACAAGCTCGAAACCGGCGACTGCCTGGCGCTCGGCGCGCCATCAGATTGCGTCTTCCACGCTCCGGGGCCGGACGCCGCCGACTATCTGGTTGCGTTGGCCAGGCGCTGAGGTGAAGGCACGCCGTCCGAAACCCTCCGACAATGGTGGGCCGCCGCTCGACGACTATGACGGTCCGCCCTGGGGCAAGGGCGATCCCTATGTCTTTCTTGCCTGGCGGACCGCCCATGCCCAGGCATGGAAAGCGCCGAGCCGCGAGATCATGCTGATGCGGCTGGACAAAGCCGAGCGGCTAGGCCTGACCTATGAGGAATACACGCTCGAACTGCTGGAACGCGGGCGACATCTGCAAGAAAAAGACGCCGATCGCATCGCGGAAATCCGCCGGGCTAGGAAGCGGAAGCGGACCAGTCATTTCGACTGACGGGCGGCGAAGGGGAAACCACATGAGTTCGATCGAAATCAGGCCACTCAGCAATACTGATGGAACGCAAAAAATGCTGGCGGATCTGCTGATCGGGACAGTCGCTGCCGGCGGCTCGGTCAGCTTCATGCATCCGCTGGCGCCGGAGATGGCCGCGGCCTTCTGGAACAAGTCGCTTGATGCGGCCGCCAGAGGCGAAAGGGCGGTGCTTGGGGCCTGGAACGGCGAGGCTCTGGTCGGCACAGTCACCTTGCTGCTCGACTGCCTCCCAACCAGCCGCACCGGGCCGAGATCGCCAAGCTGATGACCCGCCTCGATTGCCGCGGCAAGGGCATAGCAACCCGCCTGATGGAGGCGGCGGAAGTCGTTGCCGTGGAGAAAGGCCGCACGCTGTTGGTCCTTGACACGGCAAAAGAGGAGGGGGCTTCCGGCCTCTATGAAAAGCTCGGCTTCACGCTGGCCGGCGAAATACCGGATTATGCGCTGAAGCCGCATGGCGGGCTCACAGCCACCCTCATCTACTGGAAACGCATTGGTTCAGCCTGATCCGGCCCGTGCACATTCGCCGTTGACAGCGGCGTCAAACCAATTCTATTGTCCGCCACCATGAAAAAGGCACTCATTCTCGTAGGAAAGCGCGTGGGCGAGGCGGTGTAACCGCCGGGCGATGACCTCCCATGCGCAAGACACAGGCTCCCTCGGGGGCCTTTTTTATTGCCCGAAACACGACTAAACGACGAACAATCGCCAGATGGCGAACAGTACGGGACCAGACCGATGAACAGTGGACAGAATGAGCGGCGCGAAATGCCAAGAACTGAAATGCCAAGAACTGAAATGACTGGCGCCGAAATGGTGGTGCAGGCGCTGAAGGACAATGGCGTCAAGCATGTTTTCGGCTATCCGGGCGGCGCGGTTCTGCCAATCTACGATGAAATCTTCCAGCAGGACGAGGTCGAGCACATCCTCGTCCGCCACGAGCAGGGCGCGGGCCATGCGGCGGAAGGCTATGCGCGCTCGACCGGCAAGGCCGGCGTGATGCTGGTGACCTCAGGGCCGGGCGCCACCAATGCGGTGACGCCATTGCAGGACGCGCTGATGGACTCGATCCCGCTGGTCTGCCTGACCGGCCAGGTGCCGACTTCGCTGATCGGCTCGGATGCGTTCCAGGAGTGCGACACGGTCGGCATCACGCGACCCTGCACCAAGCACAACTGGCTGGTGAAGGACGTCAACGAGCTCGCGGCAACGATCCACGAGGCCTTCCATGTGGCAACGACAGGGCGCCCCGGTCCGGTCGTCGTCGACATTCCGAAGGACGTTCAGTTCGCCAAGGGTATCTATGTCCCGCCGCAGACGGCGCCGCGCACCAGCTACCAGCCGAAGGTCCAGGGCGACCTGGAAAAGATCAAGGCGGCGGTCGAGCTGATGGCCGGCGCCAGGAAGCCGATCATCTATTCGGGCGGCGGCGTCATCAATTCCGGCCCGGAGGCGAGCCATTTGCTGCGCGAGCTGGTCGACCTGACCGGCTTTCCCATCACCTCGACGCTGATGGGCCTCGGCGCCTATCCGGCGTCGGGCAAGAACTGGATGGGCATGCTCGGCATGCACGGCACGTATGAGGCGAACATGGCGATGCACGATTGCGACGTCATGCTCTGCATCGGCGCGCGCTTCGACGACCGCATCACCGGGCGGCTGACGGCGTTTTCGCCGAATTCGAAGAAGATCCACATCGACATCGACCCGTCGTCGATCAACAAGAACGTCCACACCGACGTGCCGATCATCGGCGATGTCGGGCGCGTGCTGGAGGATCTGGTGCGGCTGTGGCGGGCAACCGCCAAGGCCGACAAGAAAGCGCTTCACCCGTGGTGGGAGCAGATTGCCAAATGGCGCGCCCGCGATTCGCTCGCCTACAAGATGAACCACGAGGTGATCATGCCGCAATATGCCGTCCAGCGGCTCTATGCGCTGACCAAGGACCTCGACACCTACATCACCACCGAGGTCGGCCAGCACCAGATGTGGGCGGCGCAGCACTATCATTTCGAGAAACCGAACCGCTGGATGACCTCCGGCGGACTGGGCACGATGGGCTACGGCCTGCCGGCGGCACTCGGTGTGCAGATCGCGCACCCGGATGCGCTGGTCATTGATATCGCCGGCGACGCTTCGGTGCAGATGACGATGCAGGAGATGAGCGCGGCGGTGCAGCACGAGGCGCCGATCAAGATCTTCATCCTCAACAACCAGTATATGGGCATGGTGCGGCAATGGCAGCAGCTGCTGCACGGCAACCGGCTGTCGCACTCCTACACCGAGGCGATGCCGGATTTCGTCAAGCTCGCCGAAGCCTATGGCGGCCACGGTATTCGCTGCGACAAGCCGGACGAGCTCGATGACGCCATCAAGGAGATGATCGCGGTCAAGAAGCCCGTCCTCTTCGACTGCCGCGTGGCGACGCTCGCCAACTGCTTCCCGATGATCCCGTCCGGCAAGGCGCATAACGAGATGCTGTTGCCTGACGAGGCGACCGACGAAGCTGTGGCCAACGCGATCGACGCCAAGGGCAGGGAACTGGTGTAGCCTGGTTCGAGGAAGCTGTGCGGAAACAGCAGATTAGCGCAAAAGTTTTAAATCGAGATTCATGTCATGAACGCACAGTTGCAACCGACCGGCTCTGCCTATTTCATCGCCAAGGAGACGGAAAAACCAGAGAACCACACGCTTTCGGTCCTGGTCGACAATGAGCCGGGCGTGCTTGCCCGGGTCATCGGCCTGTTTTCCGGACGTGGCTACAACATCGAGAGCCTGACGGTCTCGGAAACCGAGCACGAAAAGCACCTGTCGCGCATCACCATCGTGACGCGCGGCACGCCGCACGTGCTGGAGCAGATCAAGCACCAGCTCGAGCGCATCGTGCCGGTGCACCGCGTCGTCGATCTCACCGTGCGGTCGCAGGAATTTGGACAGGAGCGGCCACTGGAGCGGGAACTCGCGCTGGTCAAGGTCGCCGGCACCGGCGAAGCCCGCGTCGAGGCGCTCCGGCTCGCCGATGCATTCCGCGCCAGCGTCATCGATGCCAACACCGAGCATTTCATCTTCGAGATCACCGGCAAGGGGTCCAAGCTCGATCAGTTCATCGCCATCATGAAACCGCTCGGGCTCGTCGAGATCTGCCGCACCGGGGTGGCGGCGATGAACCGCGGCCCGCAAGGGATGTAGTCATCCAGCTTGGCTCTCTCTCGTCGCTTTGCCACCGATCGCATTGATTTAGGGAAACGGCATGACCTTCGATGCATTCCTTGCTCTGCTGGTCTATGCCTTTGTGACCTCGATCACGCCGGGTCCGAACAATTTCATGCTTCTGGCCTCGGGTGTGAATTTCGGCTTGGTCAAGACCGTGCCACACATGCTCGGCATCGGCTTCGGCTTCCTCGTGCTGTTGCTTGCCGTAGGCTTCGGGCTTGGCGCCGTGTTGACGGCCTTTCCGGTGCTGCATACCGGGTTGAAGATCGCCGGCGGCCTTTACCTGCTTTATCTCGCCTGGAAGATCGCCATGTCGCGGTCGCTCGGCGGCGAAGGCGAGGCGAAGGGCCAGCCGATGCGCTTCATCGAGGCTGCGGCTTTCCAGTGGGTCAATCCCAAGGCCTGGGTGATGGCGATTACGGCCATGGCCGTCTATACGAACCCGGAGCGCCCGTTTGTGTCCGTGGTGCTGATCGCGGCTGCGTTCGCCGTCGTCATGCTGCCGAGCATTTCGACCTGGGCCGGTTTCGGCATGGCGCTGCGCGGTTTTCTGGCAGATGCGGTGCGGCTCAAATGGTTCAACATCGCCATGGGTGTGACGCTGGCGGCGACGCTGTGGCCGATGCTGCGTTAGCTGCCGTTTTATTGTGCACTGCACATTAAATCTTCGTAATGACGGGTTTTGGCCCTTTTTCGCCTTCGGCATCCTCTATTATCTGGCAAAAGCGCGGCAATCGGCTGCGAGTTGAGCTAGACTACGGCCACCGGATAGCGGCGTGTCGGATCGAGAGGCCTTTTGTCGATGCGCGGAAAGATCGTATTTGCGGTGATCGCTGCAGCCTGCGTTGCCGCGGCGTGGCTGTATCTTTCGCCCAGCGCAATGAGCGATCTTCAGCATCTCCTGTCGGCGAAGCAGACGGCGGCTGACAAACCCGCTGCAGCGGCAAGTGCCGCGCGTTCGACTTCGGTGGTTGCCGCCACCGCCTCGACGGCCGATTTTCCGGTCCGGCGCTATGCCATCGGCTTCGTGTCCTCTCCTGCCGTGGTCAGCATCAACGCACGGGTCTCGAGCCAGATCGTCGCAATCGCAGTCAAGGACGGACAGATGGTGAAGGCAGGCGACCTTCTGTTCTCGCTGGACGATCGCTCGTTGAAGGCGCAATTGGCACGTGATCAGGCGACGCTCGCAAAAGATCAGGCGCTGCTTGCCAGCGCCACGGCCGATCTTCAGCGGGCCAAAAATCTTGTCGCCAGGCAGGCCGGCACACAGCAGACCTACGATCAGGCTGTCGCGGCGCAGAAATCCGCAGCGGCCACCGTCGACGCCGACAAGGCAACGATCGATGCGGACCAAATCCAGCTTGGCTTCGCCACGATCAGGGCGCCGATCTCCGGCAGGCTTGGCGCGGTCAGCGTCGCCGTCGGTGATCTCGTCACCACCAGCAACGGCAGCAGCACGTCGACCCCGCTGGTGACGATCACGCAGGTCGACCCGTTGCAGGTGAATTTCAATCTCCCCGAAAGCGATCTTGCGTTACTGCACAAAGCGCTGGCGGCGCCGCAGCAAGGCGCGGTGACGCTGACCAAGGATGGCGACCCGAAGCCGATCGGCAAGGGAACGGTGGATTTCGTCGATTCCAGCGTGGACACGGCGTCCGGCACGATCGCAACGCGGGCCAGCGTGCCCAACGCCGATCTTTCGCTGTGGCCGGGCCAATATGTCAATGTCGTGCTCGATGCCGGCATTATGCCGCAAATGACGTCGGTTCCGACGGTTGCCGTCCAGCCCAGCCAGAAGGGACCGTTCGTCTATGTGATCAAGCCGGACAACACCGTTGAAATGCGGCCGGTGCAGGTCGCGCTGACAGAAGGCGCCAACACCGCGATCAGCCAAGGATTGAAAAGTGGCGAGCGTGTCGTCGTCGAGGGCCAGACCAAGCTGAAAAACGGCGCGGCGGTGCGCGAAGGCAAGGCTTCGACCGGCACCGGCGACCAGGCGGCTCCGAAGGTCGCCGAGGCTGACCGGACGGGCGGAACACAGCCATGATTTCCGAATTCTGCATCCGCAGGCCCGTCGCCACGCTGCTCATGTCGTTCGCTCTGGTTCTGGGCGGGCTATTTGCTTACAAATTCCTGCCGGTGGCGGCACTGCCAAGCGCGGAATTTCCGGTGGTCAACGTCTCGGCCTCGCTGCCCGGGGCCTCGCCAGAAACCATGGCGACCTCGGTGGCAACGCCGCTCATCAAGCAGTTTGCCACCATCGCCGGCATCGATTCGATTTCGACGACCAACTCGCTCGGCTCGACCTCGATCGCCATTCAGTTCGTACTCAACCGCGACATAGACGACGCCGCCGCCGACGTGCAGGCGGCGATCGCACGCACGCAACGACAATTGCCGCCGGAGATGACCAGCCCGCCGAGCTATCGCAAGGTCAATCCAGCCGACGCGCCGATCCTGCTGATGTCGCTGGTCAGCGACACCATTCCGCTGACCGATCTCGATGCCTTTGCCGAGAATGTGATTTCGCCATCGCTGTCGACGATCGATGGCGTTGCGCAGGTTTCGATTTACGGCCAGCAAAAATATGCCGTACGCGTCCAGATCGATCCGACGGCGCTCGCCGCGCGCGGCATCTCGATCGACCAGCTGCAGGCGGCCATTGCCTCGGCCAACAGCAACACGCCGCTCGGCGTGCTCAAGAACAACAAACAGCAGCTGACGATCACCGCGAACACGCAGCTGACCAACGCGGCGGGATTCTCCAACATCATCATCGCAACCAAGAACGGCCATCCGGTGCGGCTCGGCGAGGTGACCCGCGTCATCGATTCGGTCGAGACCACGACGACGGCAAGCTGGTACGACGGCACCCGCGCCATCATCATGGCGGTGCAGCGTCAGCCGGATGCCAATACCGTCGATGTCGTCGACCGCGTCAAGGCGATGCTGCCTTCCTTCGAGGGTCAGATGCCGGCGGCGGCGAGCATCCAGTTGCTCAACGACCGCTCGACGTCGATCCGCGAGGCGGTGGACGACGTGCAGTTCACGCTGCTGCTCACCATCGCGCTGGTGGTGATGGTGATTTTCCTGTTCCTGCGCCGGGTGACGGCGACGGTGATCCCCGCCGTGGCGGTGCCGATTTCGCTCATCGCCACGATGGGTGTGATGTACCTGTTCGGCTTTTCCATCGACAACGTCTCATTGATGGGGCTGACGCTGGCGGTCGGCCTTGTCGTCGACGATGCCATCGTCATGCTGGAAAATATTTTCCGCCATATGGAGGAGGACGGGCTCTCGGCCCTCGAGGCGTCGCTCAAGGGCGCGCGCGAGATCGGCTTCACCATCATCTCGATCTCGATCTCGCTGGTCGCAGTGTTCATTCCGGTGCTTTTGATGGGCGGCGTGATCGGGCGCATCTTCAACGAATTCGCGGTAGTGGTGACGGTCGCCATCCTGGCGTCGATGTTCGTCTCGCTGACGCTGACGCCGATGCTGTGCTCGCGGCTGTTGTCATTATCGAAAGCCGAGCAGAAAGCAGCGCATGGCGGAGACCACCGACAAAACGTCTTCATGCGGGGCTATGACAGGCTGCTGACATTCTGCCTGCGCCACAATTTCCTTGTCTTCCTTGTCTTCCTCGTGACCGCCGGGCTGTCGGTATGGCTGATCCAGATCTCGCCGAAGGGCTTTTTCCCGCAGGAGGATATCGGCCAGGTCTCAGTGACGACCATTGCGCGCCAGGATATTTCGTTTGACGCCATGGTGAAGCTGCAGGGGCAAGTGGCGGATGTCTTCACCCATTCGCCCTACGTCGCGCATGTCGGCTGGTCGGCGGGCAGTGGAAGCAATGCGCTCAACCAGGGCCAGCTGTTTGTGCAGCTGAAAGACAAGGACCAGCGACCGAGCATCGACAAGGTGCTTTCGGACCTGCGGCGCCAACTTGCCAACGTGCCCGGCATCGAAACCTACATGCAGCCGGTGCAGAACCTGCGGCTCGGCGCGCGTTCTTCGGCGAGTGCCTACCAGCTTGCCGTGCAGGGCCTCGATACCCGCCTGACGAACGTCTGGGCGCAGAAGCTGACGGACGCGATGGCTGCCGACCATGCTGCCTTCACCGACGTCACCAATGACCTGCAGAACAATGCGCTTCAGGCGACGCTGGTGATCGACCGCGACAAGGCGGCGACGCTCGGCGTCGATACCGATACGTTGCGCTCCAGTCTCTATGGCGGTTTCGGCACCCAGCAGGTGTCGACCATTTTCGGGTCGGCCGACAGCTACGACGTGATCATGGAACTCGACCCGAAGATCGAGTGGTCGCCCGAGCGGATGCTGGCCATCAAGGTGAGAACGGCGAGCGGCAGCCTGGTGCCGCTCGGCGCGTTCGCCCGCGTCGATCGGACCGCCGGTGCGCTGACCGTCAACCAACTCGGCCAGCTTCCGGCTGTGACCATCTCCTACAATCTGCCGCAGGGCGTAGCCCTCGGCGACAGCGTGAGCCACATCAATGCGCTGAAGGAAAAGATCGGCATGCCGCCGACGATCTCGACCACGTTCTCGGGCACGGCGAAGACCTTCCAGGATTCGCTTTCCAACCAGGGACTGCTGATCGGCGGCGCGATCCTCACCATCTATATCGTTCTCGGCATGCTCTATGAGAGCTTCATCCATCCGCTTACCATCCTGACCGGGCTTCCCTCGGCGGTGCTTGGCGCGCTGATGGCACTGCGGCTGGCGGGGATGGATTTGTCGGTGATCGCGGTGATCGGCATCCTGATGCTGATCGGCATCGTCAAGAAGAACGGCATCATGATGATCGACGTGGCGCTCGAGCTAAGGCGCGAGGGGATGTCGCCTGTCGAATCCATCCACAAGGCCTGCCTGATGCGCTTCCGGCCGATCATGATGACCACGCTTGCCGCGCTGATGGGTACCATCCCGATCGCGCTCGGCACCGGCGCCAGTGCGGAACTGCGCCAGCCTCTCGGCGTGGCGGTGGTCGGCGGTCTGGTCGCCTCGCAGGCACTGACGCTGTTCGTCACGCCCGTCATCTACGTCTACATGGAGCATTTTTCCGGCTGGCTGGTCAGGCTGTGGGCGCGGCGCCGTGGCGAGCCGAGGCCGGTCGAAGCGGTCGACCAGCCGTCACTGTTCGACGAGGAGGAAGAACCAGTGCCGCAGAAGGCGGCAGCCGAATAGCGCTGGCCCAAGCCGTGGTGCTTGCGGCCGGGGGTCCGCGATCGTAATTTGACGCCATGCCGCATAATCACCACCATGACAACGAGCTTGATCCTTTTGCGGCGCGCGTGCGCGCGCTGGAGACGATTCTCACCCGCAAAGGCCTGATCGATCCGGCGGCGATCGATGTCATTGTCGACACCTACGAGACCAAGATCGGGCCGCGCAACGGCGCAAAGGTGGTGGCGAAAGCCTGGGTTGATCCCGCCTTTGCCGCATGGCTGAAGCGTGACGCAACGGCAGCAATCGAATCGCTCGGCTACACCGGCCGGCAAGGCGAGCACATGCGGGCGGTCTTCAACACGGCCGACACGCACAACCTGGTCGTCTGCACGCTATGCTCCTGCTATCCGTGGTCGGTGCTCGGCCTGCCGCCGGTCTGGTACAAGGCGCCGCCCTACCGTTCGCGCGCAGTGATCGATCCGCGCGGCGTGCTCGAGGAATTCGGGCTGATCTTGCCGGCGACGACAACAATCCGGGTGTGGGATTCGACCGCCGAGCTTCGCTATCTGGTGGTGCCTATGCAGCCAAGGGGCACCGAGGGCTGGGATGAGGCACGGCTCGCCGATCTTGTGACGCGCAATGCCATGATCGGCACCGCGTTGGCGCGGGAGCCGGCATGAACGGGCCGCAGGATCTCGGCGGCCAGATGGGTTTCGGGCCGGTCGCGCCCGAACCGGACGAACCCTATTTCCATGCCGATTGGGAAAGGCGGGCGCTGGGTGTGACGTTGTGCGCCGGCGCCATTGGCGCTTGGAACATCGACGAGAGCCGGCACGCGCGGGAATCGCTGCATCCAGCGGATTATTATGCCTCCAACTACTACCAGA
The DNA here is from genome assembly GCF_040319475.1 of Mesorhizobium sp. M0904. NCBI lineage: Bacteria > Pseudomonadati > Pseudomonadota > Alphaproteobacteria > Hyphomicrobiales > Phyllobacteriaceae > Mesorhizobium > Mesorhizobium sp. M0904. Next base: position 188,065 of record NZ_JAMYOC010000009.1, read on the forward strand.
TATGGATCAAGGCGCTGGAGGTGCTGCTCAAACGCCATGGTTTCGTCGGCGACCGCGACCTAGCCACGGGCGACGCAGTCGACCCGGCAGCGACACCCAAACGGGTGCTGAAGGCTAAAGATGTTCCGGCGGTGCTGGCCAAGGGCGGGCCTTGCGACCGGCCGGTCGCTACGCCGGCGCGGTTCAAGGCGGGCGACACTGTGCGTACGAAGAATTTCCATCCGACGGGCCACACCAGGCTCCCGCGCTATGCACGCGGCAAGCAAGGTGTCGTCGAGGCTGTGCGCGGCGGCTTTGTTTTTCCCGACACAAACGCGCATGGCCAGGGTGAAAACCCGCAATGGGTCTATACGGTGGCCTTCACCGGCAGCGAAATCTGGGGCGAGGGCGCCGACCCGACACTTGTCGTTTCGATCGATGCCTGGGAGAACTACCTTGAGCCGGCGTGAGACGAGCTCAATCGCCGCTATGCCGCCAGCCGGTGTCGAGGCGCCTGTGTTTGCCGAGCCGTGGCAAGCAGAGGCCTTTGCCATGACGGTAGCACTGCACGATAATGGGTTGTTTTCGTGGAGCGAATGGGCGGATGCTTTGTCGGCAGAGGTGAAGCGGCCGGGCGCCGCGCGCGACGGTCACGATTACTACGAGCACTGGCTGGCGGCGCTGGAAAAGCTGCTGTCGGCCAAAGCCATTGCCGGCAAGAACGACGTCGACAGCCTTGCCGCTGCCTGGGAACGCGCCGCGCACGCAACACCGCATGGCAAGCCGATCCTGCTGGAGAACGATCCACAGCGGGCTCGGTAAGCTGCGGTCGCCTGGTTTGTTCTCTTTACGTTCCTGTTCGTCACTGATAATCCTGTCGCAGCGGCGCAGTTGCCGGCGGTGATATTGATGGTGATGGCACTCACCTTGTCTTTCCCTCGCGAATCCGGTCTGTCGCGCTGATGGAATTCTCTCCTCAACAGGACGAGGCGCTGAAGGCAGTGGCCGGCTGGCTGAAAGCCGGCAAGCCGCAGCTGTTCCGGCTGTTCGGGTATGCCGGCACCGGCAAGACGACGCTGGCGCGCTATTTCGCCGAGCATGTCGACGGCCAGGTGCAGTTCGCCGCGTTTACCGGCAAGGCGGCGCAGGTGCTGCGTTCCAAGGGCGCGGTCAATGCCCGCACCATCCATTCGCTGATCTACCGGCCGAAAGGCGAGGAATCGGTAGCGGACGAGGTGACCGGCAAAACCTCGATGTCGCCGACCTTTTCGCTCAACCGGCAGAGCCCGATCTCGCGAGCCAAGCTCGTCGTCATCGACGAATGCTCGATGGTCGACGAGCAGCTTGGCCGTGACCTGATGAGCTTCGGCACGCCGATCCTGGTGCTTGGCGATCCCGGCCAGTTGCCGCCGATCTCCGGCGGCGGCTTCTTCACCGACCACGAGCCGGACATTCTGCTCACCGAAATCCACCGCCAGGCGCGCGACAATCCGATCATCAGGCTGGCGCTCGACGTGCGCGAGGGCCGCGAGTTCATGCGCGGCGACTATGGCGCGGCGCAAGTGATCGGCAAGGAAGACGTCACCCAGGAACTGGTGCTGAAGGCGGACCAGGTGCTGGTCGGTACCAACCGCACGCGCCGCCGCTATAACCAGCGGCTGCGCGAGCTGAAGGGGTTCAACGCCGATTATCCGCAAGCCGGCGACAAGCTGGTCTGCCTGCGCAACGATCCGGCCAAGGGACTGCTCAACGGCTCGCTGTGGAAGGTGATGACCTCGTCGCGCGAGACGGTCAAGCCCGGCATCAATCTGCTGGTTTCGCCGGAGGAAGACGACCCGGATCGCGGCGTCGCCAAGATCAAGCTGCTCAAGGCGGCGTTCGAAGATCCGGACGCCGACATTCCCTGGCAGCAGAAGAAGCGTTTCGACGATTTCGACTATGGCTACGCGCTGACCGTGCACAAGGCACAGGGGTCGCAATGGAACGAGATCGTGCTTTTCGACGAAAGCTGGGCGTTCAAGGAAACCCGGCAGCGTTGGCTCTACACCGCTATCACGCGCGCGGCCGAACGGCTGACGATCGTTCGATAGGCCGCATCAGCGCTGGGCGATCGGGTTGGCGCCAAGCCATTCCCAAGCGGCGGCCTCGTCCTTGGCCTCGAAATGCCGGAGTTCGATAGGCACAGAGGCAGGCAGAAAGGCTCTTGCCTCGGCTATCCAGTTCGGCTCACCGACCGCGGCGCAGCTGCCGATATGCTCCACTGCATGAGCTATGCCCTGTTCGATCGTCTCGTCCGATACGTCGGTCCAGTCGACACCCTCATGATCGATCAGGCGCACCAGCACGTCGATTTTCGAGTGCAGCGCGTAGGCCGCTTCCAGCAATCCAAACAGGTTTTCGGCGTCGGCCGCTGCGACATGGCCGACGACATCGATGGCGAGGAGGTCTTCGCGATCGGTATCGATGCGGCGGATCGCGGGCACGGCATCGAGAAAATTCAACAGGCAACTCCTTGCGCTCGATTTTCTTGGTTCACCTTGGAACACCTGAAACCCTCTGTCTGTTCCGCTTAAAGGCGGTATAGATGCGCGCCGAGATCAGCCTGGAACCGTGCAAATGCCTGCAAAGCTTTCCGTCAACCTCAACGCCATCGCCATGCTGCGCAACCGGCGGGACCTGCCGTGGCCAAGCGTGACCGGGCTCGGACGCATCGCCCTTGCCGCCGGCGCGCATGGGCTGACGGTGCACCCGCGACCCGACGAGCGGCACACCAGGCATTCCGATCTGCCGCAGATCAGGGCGCTGATCGACGACGAGTTCCCGAATGCTGAATTCAACATCGAGGGCTATCCGACCGAGGAGTTCCTGGCGCTTGTGGAAAAGCATCAGCCCGAGCAGGTGACGCTGGTGCCCGACGACCCGGCGCAGGCGACTTCCGATCATGGCTGGAACTTCGCCGCCGAGGCTGCGTTCCTGACACCGGTTGTCAAGCGCCTGAAGAAGGGAGGCTTTCGCGTGTCGCTGTTTTCCGATCCTGACCCCGATGGCGTGAAAGCCGCTCGCGACACCGGCGCCGACCGGATCGAACTCTATACGGGTCCATACGGCAGCTATCATTCCGATTCGGCAAAAGCGGCGAAGGAATTGGAGAAATTGGGAAAGACGGCGGATGCCGCGCTGGCCGCAGGGCTCCAGGTCAATGCCGGGCACGACCTTGTGGTGAGCAATTTGCCGGCACTGGCCAGGCGCATCCCGGCATTGGCCGAAGTGTCGATCGGGCATGGGTTGACAGCCGATGCGTTGGAGTATGGCATGGCTGGAACGGTCAGGCGGTTTCTGAAGGCTTGTGGCTGGTAGAGAGAGGCGAGCCGATAGCCCTGCGTTCCCGGCACGGCAGCGCGCCCTTTCCATCCCCGCAGCATAGAGCACCGAACGTCTATGGGAGTGTCGTCCATGGCCCTTGCCAACGCTGGTAGCGAGGCAGAACCCATCGAGCAATCCAGCCACTCCACCGTCGAGCAGCACAGCACCAAGGTGCTGATGCTGGGCGCGTTGGGCGTGGTTTACGGCGATATCGGCACCAGCCCAATTTACGCATTTCGGGAAGCACTGCACGCGTCGTCGGGACCAGTAGCGCGCAACGACGTCCTCGGTGTGCTGTCGCTTATCGTCTGGGCGCTGACGATCATCGTCACGATAAAATACGTCGCTTTCGTCCTCAGAGCCGACAACAAGGGCGAGGGCGGCACGCTGTCGCTGATGTCGCTTGCGCGTAGTGCTTATCCAAAGGGAGCCCCGTTCATTCTGGGGATCGGACTTTGCGGCGCGGCGCTTTTTTTCGGCGACGCGATAATAACGCCCGCCATCTCCGTGCTTTCGGCTGTCGAGGGCCTGGAAGTGATGGCTCCGACGCTCGAAACCTTTGTCGTTCCGATCACTCTTGTCATCCTGGCAATGCTCTTTGCCGTGCAACGGTTCGGCACCGGCAGGGTGGCGGCTGTGTTCGGGCCGGTGACGGCAGCGTGGTTCCTGGCAATCGGCGCCGCCGGGGTCTACCATCTGCTTGACGATCCGTCGGTCCTGCTGGCGGTCAATCCCTATTACGCGGTCGCTTATCTAGCCAATACGCCCACCGGCGCTTTCGTCACGGTCGGGGCGGTGTTCCTGGCGGTCACCGGGGCCGAAGCCCTCTATGTCGATCTCGGCCACTTCGGGCGCAGGCCGATCGTGCTGGCATGGTTTGCTGTCGTGTTTCCTTGTTTGCTCCTCAACTATTTCGGACAAGGCGCGTTCGTTCTTGCCAACGGCGGCAAACCCACCAACCCATTCTTCCAGATGCTGCCGGATTGGGCGCTAATGCCCATGGTTGGGCTGGCCACGGCAGCGACGGTGATCGCCAGTCAGGCGGTGATCTCCGGCGCTTTCTCACTGACGCGTCAGGCGGTGCAGCTCAATCTGCTGCCACGTATCGAGGTGCAGCATACTTCCGAGATGCAGTCCGGCCAGATCTACATGCCGCGGGTCAATCTGGTGGTCGCGCTGGGCGTGATGTTGCTGGTGGTCGGCTTTGGCAGTTCGAGTTCGCTAGCTTCCGCCTATGGCATTTCGGTGACTGGCGAAATGCTTATGACGACCATCCTGCTGTTCGTGGTGATGCGGTTCCGGTGGAAATGGCAGCTTGCACTGGCGGCCGCGCTCACACTGCTGTTCGGCACGATCGATACCGGATTTTTCCTCGCAAACGTCGTCAAGATCCTCGAAGGCGGGTGGGTGTCGATCACGGTTGCCTGCGGCATGGGGCTGATCATGTCCACATGGATCCGCGGCACCCGCTATTTGTTCGACAAGACCCGCCGGAACGAGATCCCGCTCGATTTCCTCGCCGGCAATCTGCTGAAGAAGAAGCCGCATCTGGTGTCGGGCACCGCGGTGTTCCTGACCAGCGATCCGCTGAGCGCGCCGACGGCACTGATGCACAGCCTCAAGCACTACAAGGTGCTGCATGAGCAGAACGTCATCCTTTCGGTTGTGACGGCGCCGCAGCCGGTCGTGCCCGACAGCGAGCGGGTGAAGATGGAGACCGTCAACGAGCTGTTCATGCGGGTGACGCTGACCTTCGGCTACATGGAGCAGCCCAACATCCCGCGTGCGCTGGCGATCTGCCGCAAGCAGGGCTGGAAGTTCGACATCATGACGACCTCCTTCTTCCTGTCGCGGCGCTCGCTCAAGGCCTCGCCCAATTCCGGCATGCCGGTCTGGCAGGACAAGCTGTTCATCGGGCTGGCGCGCTCGGCGGCCGATGCAACGGAATATTTCCAGATCCCGACCGGACGCGTCGTCGAGATCGGGACGCAGGTGGCTATTTGAAACGTGTCCGTTGCGACATTCCAGGTAGTCTGCCGATGGGACTGAGTCTGCCAAGTCGTGGAGGACTCGCAATATCGGGACGGAGCCATTACGTGACGGCACTTGATATTGCAGCGCAGCAAGCGTAGAGCACCGCGCGCTTATCGGAGTGTCGTCCATGGCCCTTACCAATGCTGGTAACGAGGCAGAACCTGTCGAACAATCCAGCCATTCTGAGGTCGAGCAGCACAGCACCAAAGTGCTGATGCTGGGCGCGCTCGGCGTGGTTTACGGCGATATCGGGACCAGCCCGATCTATGCATTCCGAGAGGCGTTGCATGCATCAGCCGGTGGCAATGTCGCCAACCGTGGCGACATCCTGGGCGTACTCTCGCTGATCATCTGGTCGCTGACGATCACCGTCACCATCAAATACATCATGTTCGTGCTCCGTGCCGACAATCGAGGCGAAGGCGGGGTGCTGTCGCTGATGGCGCTGGCGCGCAACAGTTTTCCGACGCGCTCGGCGGTGATCCTCGGCATCGGCATCGTCGGCGCGGCGCTTTTTTTCGGCGACGCGGTCATTACGCCGGCGATCTCGGTGCTATCAGCGGTCGAAGGTATGAATGTCGTCACGCCGACATTTCAGCCCTATGTGGTGCCGCTGACACTGGCCATCCTGGCGATCCTGTTTGCGGTACAGCGGTTCGGCACCGGCGGCGTAGGATTGGTGTTCGGGCCAGTCACGGCGCTATGGTTCCTGGCCATCGGCCTTTCCGGCATTAACCACATCATCGCCGATCCGGAAATCCTGCTGGCGATCAGCCCGCATTACATCGTGTCGTTCCTGGTCAACTCGCCCGACGTGGCCTTCGTCACGGTTGGTGCGGTCTTCCTCGCCGTCACCGGCGCCGAGGCGCTCTATGCCGATCTCGGCCATTTCGGCCGCAAGCCGATCGTGCTCGCCTGGCTGGCAATCGTGTTCCCTTGTCTATTGCTCAACTATGTCGGGCAAGGCGCCTTCGTGCTGGCAAATGGCGGCGTTGTCGGCCATCCCTTCTTTGAGATGAACCAGGGCTGGACGCTTATTCCGATGGTCGTGCTGGCGACGGCGGCGACCGTCATCGCCAGCCAGGCGGTGATCTCCGGCGCTTTCTCGCTGACCAGGCAGGCGGTGCAGCTCAACATGCTGCCGCGTTTCGTCATCCAGCACACGTCGGAAAAACAGTCGGGCCAGATCTATCTGCCGCGCATCAACCTGATGCTGGCGCTGGTCGTGATGTTGCTGGTGGTCGGCTTCGGCGAATCCAGCCGCCTGGCCTCGGCCTACGGTATTTCGGTGACCGGCAACATGCTGGTGACGAATGTGCTGCTTTTTGTTGTGATGACGCGCATCTGGAAATGGCCGCTTGGCGTCGCGATCGCCTTGATGGCCGTGTTCGCCTTCGTCGATACCGGCTTCTTTGCCGCCAACATAGTCAAGGTGTTTGAAGGTGGCTGGGCATCGCTTGCCATCGCCGCAGTTATCGTGATGACTATGTGGACATGGATCCGCGGTAGCCGCTATTTGTTCGACAAGACCCGCCGGAACGAGATCCCGCTCGATTTCCTCGCCGGCAATCTGCTGAAGAAGAAGCCGCATCTGGTGTCGGGCACCGCGGTGTTCCTGACCAGCGATCCGCTGAGCGCGCCGACGGCACTGATGCACAGCCTCAAGCACTACAAGGTGCTGCATGAGCAGAACGTCATCCTTTCGGTTGTGACGGCGCCGCAGCCGCTCGTGCCCGACAGCGAGCGGGTGAAGATGGAGACCGTCAACGAGCTGTTCATGCGGGTGACGCTGACCTTCGGCTACATGGAGCAGCCCAACATCCCGCGTGCGCTGGCGATCTGCCGCAAGCAGGGCTGGAAGTTCGACATCATGACGACCTCCTTCTTCCTGTCGCGGCGCTCGCTCAAGGCCTCGCCCAATTCCGGCATGCCGGTCTGGCAGGACAAGCTGTTCATCGGGCTGGCGCGCTCGGCGGCCGATGCAACGGAATATTTCCAGATCCCGACCGGACGCGTCGTCGAGATCGGGACGCAGGTGGCTATCTGAACAAATGGTCGTGCCCGTCGAAGGGCACGACCATTTGTCAGGCTTAGCTCACCAGAGCCGCCTTGTTTGCTTCAAGAAATTGCTTCAGCGGCCGCGGTCTCCTGCCAGACAGCGTCTCGATCGCGTCCGTCACCATGCTGATGCGGCCGGAGCGGGTATTGGTGTCGAAGGAAACGATGACCGGGGCGAAACCTTCGGGGACGCCAGCTGCCTTCAATCCCCCGGTCAGCGCTTCGTCCGAAAGCTGGACGACCTCGATTGGCTTGCCGGTAACCTCGGTGACGAGGGCCGCGATTTCAGCGACCGTATAGGCCTGCGGACCGGTCAGCGTGTATGTCGTGCTTTCGGTTGCCCCCGATGCGAGACCGGCGGCGATTGCCGCGGCCATATCGTCGCGCGCGCCATGGGCAATACGGCCGTCTCCGGCGGATGTGTACCACTGCCCCGAGGCGATGGCGTGCGGCAGCGCCATGAACAGGTTCTCCTGGTACCAGCCGTTGCGGAAGATGGTGTAGGGAATGCCGCTCGCCTTGATCGCCTGCTCGGTGCCGTGGTGATCGGGCGCAAACAGCACCGGCGATCCTGGCTCCGGATTGGGCATCGATGTGTAGAGCAGATGCGAAACGCCGGCGCTTTTTGCGGCCACGACCGCGGTCTCATGTTGCTTCAGGCGCTTGCCCGGAAGGGCAAGCTCGTTTGTCGAAATGATCAGAACTCTGTCCGCGCCGGTAAATGCACTGGCCAACGATGCGGTGTCGTCGAAGTCGGCCGCCCTGAGAGTGACGCCACGCGCTGCCAGATCGGCCAGATTTTCCGGATTGCGGGTGGCGGCGATGATGCGCTGAGGGGAGATCTTGAGCGTGTCAAGCAGATGATTGATGACGCCGCGGCCAAGCTGGCCGGAGGCGCCGGTGACAAGAAGGGTGTCGGTCATGAAGGGTCCTGACGTTGCGCCGGAGCGGCGGGTGCATATGTTAGTCTCAAAAAGAGACCAGCACTAAAATAGGAATTGACCCATCCTCGTAAAGAAGGCAGTTTTGCGGGAGGTAGGCACACCCAGGGAACCAGCCATGGACGGCAAGATCGTCAATCTGAGATCGAAGCTCGAGATCTACAAAGCAGGCAGCGGTGGCGGAAACCTTGCGGATTGTCCGGTTCGCGACGTGATCCAGGGGATCAGCAACAAATGGAGTTCGCTGCTGATGGAAGCCTTGGCCGAGAAGCCGTACCGCTTCGGCGAGTTGCGGCGCCTCGTGCCCGATATTTCGCAGCGCATGCTCACCCAGACGTTGCACGATCTTCAGCGCGACGGCTATGTCCATCGCCAAGTGTTTCCGACCAAACCGCCGAGCGTCGAATACAGCCTCACCGATCTCGGGCGCTCGATGTTTGGACCCTTGCATCAGCTGATCCAATGGGCCGAGCTCAATCACAGCGCTGTACGCGAGGCGCGGAAGGTTTTCGATGCTGCCGAAGGCTGAGCCTCCAGGCCGAGACGGCGGCTTGATTTAGCGACAGCGCTGAAGGATTGTCCGGCCTGGGTTGGGCGGGCAGATGGGCAATTCTCTGGACATCGCGATTGCCGGCGCCGGGCCGGCTGGACTTGCCGCCGCGCTCTATCTCAAGCGCGCCGGACATAGGGTCACGATCTTCGAGCGCTTCGACCAGCCAAAACCGGTCGGGTCCGGGCTGATCCTGCAGCCGACCGGGCTGACGGTGCTTGCCGATCTCGGCCTGCTCGAAGACATTCTGGCGCTGGGCTGCCGCATAGACCGCCTGCATGGTGCAGATGCCAAGACCGGCCGCACAGTGCTCGACGTCCGCTACGATGCCTGGCGTGGCGGCCGTTTCGGGCTGGCGGTACATCGCGCGGCTCTGTTCGGCGTGCTTTTCCGCGCCGCCCGGCGCCAAGCGATCCACATCGAGACAGGTATCGAGCTTGAGACGCTGGAAACCGGCGAACGGGCAACATTGATCTGCGGCAACGGACGACGGATGGGGTCGTTCGACCTGGTAGTGGACGCCAGCGGTTCACGCTCCAAACTGCGGCGGTGCGTGAATAATCCGGGGCGAACCGCGATCGCTCGCCTATGGCGCTTTCTGGGCATCGCTTGGCTGGCGCGGCGAGGGTTTCGACGAGCACGCGCTGCTGCAGCGCTACGACAGCGCAAGCGTGATGATCGGCGTGCTGCCAATCGGCCGGCCCGAGCCGGATGCCCAGGAGATGGCGGCATTCTTCTGGAGCCTCAAGCCGGCGGATGCCGAGTACGTCTGGGGGGCAGGTCTCGAGGCATGGAAGGCGAGATTGGTCGGGCTGTGGCCTGAATGCGCGGCCTTCACCGACCAGATCGACAGTTTCGAGCAGCTTTCGCTGGCGCGCTATGGCCATCACACGATGAAGACGCCAGCCGGACGACGATTGGCTGTTATCGGGGATGCGGCCCATTCAACGAGCCCGCAGCTCGGCCAGGGCGCGAACATGGCGCTGCTCGATGCAGCCGCGCTCAACTACGCACTCATAGGAACGGACCGTGTCGATACTGCACTGGAGGCCTATGTCCGGACGCGGCGATGGCATGTGCGGGTCTTCCAGGCGCTGTCGCTGGTGCTGACGCCGTGTTATCAGTCGGATTCGATTGTGATGCCGTTCGTCCGCGACAGGCTGGTGGCGACGCTGGCAAAAGTCCCGCCGGCGCCGCAGTTTCTTGCTTCCATGGTTACAGGAACGGTGATCAATCCATTCAAGCCGATAGGGCTTGCGGAAGCGCTATGGCCGGATCGCCTTGGCGGATGATTTCGGAAAGGTGCGAACCCTTAGCCTGCAAGAATGCATGGAGGCGTTGCGGATAGTCGAGCGCGACCGCGCCCTTCACGGATGGGCGTTTGCGCAAGGCCTCGCGCCACACCTGGACATGCGGCTTTCCGTCCAGGATGCCGAAATCGCCGATCCGGTCGAAGACGTCGAAATAGCGGAAAATCGGGCCGTAGACCGCGTCGACCAGTGAAAAGCGCTCGCCGTCGAAGCATGGCCCGGCCGCGCCGTTCGCCCGTTCCACTTCCAGGCGATCGAACATTGCCGATAGCGTCTCGCTTTCAGCGAGCAGCGCGGCTTCCGTAGGCGCTGAATAGAAGCGGCCGATGGCATTGAGGATTGCCGAGCCGAACTCGATCCAGGCGCGATGCCGGGCACGGGCATAGGGGTCGGTGGGATGCAGTGGATTGGGCTGGGTTTCCTCGAGGAATTCGAGGATGACCGCCGATTCGAAGATCACCGTTTCCTGGCCGTCATGCTCAACGCGAAGCAGCGGCACCTTGCCGAGCGGTGGTATCGCCTTGAACCAGGCAGGCTTGTTGGCGAGATCGACCGTGATGCGTTCGAACGGCACGCCCTTTTCGCGAAGTGAAATCGCCGCGCGCTGCACATAGGGACAAAGATGGTGGCTGACGAGGATGAGCTTACCGGTCATCTCACTCTCCCCAGACATAGTTCAAGGCGCCGTCCTCGATGCGGGTGGAGAGGAACATCAGGCGGGAGCCCTTCGGCGCCGGGCCTTCGAGGCGATCACCGTTCGCCATGTCGAACGAGGCGCCGTGCCACTGGCAGACGAGCTTGCCGTCCTTGCAGTCGAGCGGACCACCGAAATGCAGGCAGACGTTGGCGGCAGCGCGGATACGCTCGCCGCTGCGGTGGACATGGACCTCGCGGCCGAAGAACGGAGCGATCAGGCTGCCTGTTTCCGGAACGTCGGCGATCCTGCAGATTTCATACTTCATCGGAATTTGTCTCTCATGATTGATGCGACTGCATCTATATAGATGCATTTGCATCGATCGTCAAGCTTGATGCAATTGCATCTATCACCTACGATGCAATCATGACCGGGATTCCTACACCTCCAGCAATCAAAGCCTGGGCCCGCCTGATGCGGGTTTCGCGCCAGTTGTTGGAAAGAGCCGAGGACGCGCTGAAGGACAGTGGCCTGCCGCCGCTTGCCTGGTACGACGTCCTGCATGAGCTTGCCGAGGCGGGCGAGGGCGGATTGCGGCCATTCCAACTCACCGAGCGCACCCTGTTTGCGCAGTACAACATCTCCCGGCTGCTGGCGCGGCTGGAAGCCGACGGGCTGGTCGAGAAGCTTCCCGTTGCCGATGACGGCCGCGGGCAAACCGTCCGCGTCACCGACAAGGGGCGGGAGACGCGTCGCCGCATGTGGGCCGTCTACGGCCGCTCGATCGCGGAGTTGGTCGGCTCCCGGCTGTCCAATGATGAGCTCGATGCGCTGTCAGCTCTGCTTGGGCGCCTGCGAGTTCCGCCCGCCCCGGAGTGACATGCCGAAGATGGCGTGGACCTGCGAGGTCAGGCACTGGCCCAGAGGAATGCCAGCGTCGCCAGAACGCCAAGCCCGACGCGGACCAGATGCAGATGGCCCCATTTGACGAGCAATGTCCGAGCTTCAGGATTGACGGTGTTCGCGTCCATCGCCACCAGCAACCTATTTGCCGGCATCATCACCAGCAGCGTCCATGGCCAGGGCAGATGATCAGCACGGCGCCGGCCAGGTAAGCGAGACTGCCGGTCAGCCACCACGCGACGAGGCCCAGAATACAGGCGATGACGGCGATCGAAGCCTGCATGGCCGCGCCGCGCTTGTAGGAAGGCTGCCATTCCTGCAGCAATGCCTTGTCATCGAGGCGAAGCCGCGCCGGCTGCTCGGCGACGCTGACGTAGATAGCCGCGCCCGCGAACACTGCGGTAACGGTCAAGGCAAGCAATCCGGCGAGCATGATCCGTCTCCCGTGATGCCCGCATGGAGCAAGCTATAGAAATAAAGGCTTGCGCCGGGTCGGGCAATACGCCATAAAGCCGAACCGTAACGTACGGTACGCCGTCGAGTTCGTACCTAAACTGCGGTGAGTTCGCTTCCTGAGGAAAGACCGTGTTGCACGCTGTGACCGATATAGACACCAGCGAGACGCTGACGGAGCGGCAGAAAGCCGTGCTCGACGCTGCCCTTCGCCTGCTGGTCGAAGAGGGCGATCAGTTGACCATGACCGCCGTGGCGCGGCGGGCGAGCTGCTCGAAGGAGACGCTCTACAAATGGTTCGGCGATCGCGACGGGCTGTTGACGGCAACGGTGCAATGGCAGGCGTCCAAGGTGCGGGTAGTGCCGGTTGATCGCAAGGGGCTCGACCTTGCTTCGCTGACGGGGAGCCTCGAACGCTTCGCTTCGGACTGGCTCAAGGTAATTTCGAGCGACACCTCGATCGCGCTGAACCGGGTGGCGGTCGGCCAGGCTAGTTCGGGGAAAGACGATCTCGGCGCCATCGTGCTGGAGAACGGCCGCTTCGCACTGGCCAGGCGCCTTAAGCCGGTGCTCGAGGCAGGCAAGGAAGCTGGTTTCCTCGAGTTTTCCGATGCTGAGACGGCGTTCCGCACCTTTTTCGGGCTGGTCGCCCGTGACGTGCAGATCCGCCTGCTGCTTGGCGACCGGCTGGAATTGACTGATGCGGCGATCGGCGGCGATGCCGTCCGGGCGACGCAGCAGTTTCTCGCTCTTTACAGGGCAAAAACCGGGCCGCAAGGCCTCTGAATTCAAAACGGGAAGGAAGAAAAATGCGTGTCTATTACGATCGCGATGCCGATCTCAACCTGATCAAGGGCAAGAAGGTCGCCATCATCGGCTATGGCAGCCAGGGCAGGGCGCATGCGCTCAACCTCAAGGATTCCGGCGTCAAGGACATCGCCATCGGCCTCAAGGCCGGCTCGGCGACCGCCAAGAAGGTCGAGGCCGACGGGCTCAAGGTGATGAGCGTGGCCGATGCCGCCAAGTGGGCCGACCTGATGATGATGGCCACGCCCGACGAGCTGCAGGCCGACATCTACAAATCCGAGATCGCGCCGAACATCCGCGATGGCGCAGCGATCGCCTTTGCCCACGGCCTCAACGTTCATTTTGGCCTGATCGAGCCTAAAGCCTCGGTCGACGTCGTGATGATCGCGCCGAAGGGGCCCGGCCATACGGTGCGCGGCGAATACCAGAAGGGCGGCGGCGTGCCGTGCCTGGTCGCGGTCAACCAGGACGCTTCGGGCAATGCGCTCGACCTGGCGCTCTCCTACGCCTGCGGCGTTGGTGGCGGCCGTTCGGGCATTATCGAGACCAATTTCCGCGAGGAGTGCGAGACCGACCTGTTCGGCGAGCAGGTGGTGCTGTGCGGCGGTCTGGTCGAATTGATCCGCGCCGGCTTCGAGACACTGGTGGAAGCCGGCTACGCGCCGGAAATGGCCTATTTCGAGTGCCTGCACGAGGTCAAATTGATCGTCGACCTGATCTACGAAGGCGGCATCGCCAACATGAACTACTCGATCTCGAACACCGCCGAATGGGGCGAATACGTCTCGGGCCCGCGCATCATCACCGCCGAGACCAAGGCCGAGATGAAGCGCGTTCTGAAGGATATCCAGACCGGCAAGTTCACCTCGGAATGGATGCAGGAATACCGCGCCGGCATGTCGCGCTTCAAGGGCATCCGCCGCAACAATGACAGCCACCAGATCGAGGAAGTCGGCGCCAAGCTGCGCGCGATGATGCCGTGGATTTCCAAGAACAAGCTGGTCGACAAGGCCAAGAACTGAAGGAAATCCACATTCGTTTCGTTGCGCGTCCTCAGGCTTCGCGCTGCGGGCGCGCGGGGGATTTCCAAAACAAGCTGGTCGACAAGGCCAAGAACTGAAGGAAATCCACATTCGTTTCGTTGCGCGTCCTCAGGCTTCGCGCTGCGGGCGCGC
>NZ_JAMYOC010000010.1:0-193385 GCF_040319475.1 Mesorhizobium sp. M0904
GACTATATCGCCACCTGGACGGCCAAGAGATCCGGCGCATTGCCGGCCTAGTAGCCGCTCGACTATCATCGATCGAGCCGGGCGAAGCCGCCCGGCTCTTTCACATTTGGAATCACGATGCCCGCACCTGCTATTCTCGTCGACGCCGACGCTTGCCCGGTGAAGGCCGAGGTCGAAAAAGTCGCCGAGCGGCACGGCATCGTCGTCACCTTCGTCTCCAATGGCGGCTTGCGTCCGTCGCGCGATCCGATGATCCGCAATGTCGTCGTCTCCAAGGGCGCGGACGCCGCCGACGACTGGATCGTCGAAAATGCCCGGTCCAACGACATTGTGGTGACCGCCGATATCCCGCTTGCCGCGCGCGCGGTGGCGCTTGGCGCCCACGTACTTGGTCCGACCGGACGCCCGTTTACGCCCGAAACGATCGGCATGGCGGTGGCAATGCGCGATCTCAAGCAGCACCTGCGCGAAACCGGCGAGAGCAAGGGCTACAATTCGAGCTTCGCGCCGCAGGATCGCTCGCGGTTCCTAGGCGAGCTTGACCGCATCCTACGGCGAGCGCTGAAATCCGCGCCAGCGGACTGAAAACCATGGCGACCGGTACCACGACCAAGATGCCCATGCGACGCCACACGCTGTTCGCGGTGTCGGCCTGCATCGGCGTGGCAGCCTTTGGCGCAGCGCTGATCTGGCGTGCGCCGCTTGCCTATTCGATCGGCGCCAATGTGTTCTTTGCCGCCTATCTGGTTCTTGTCATCGCCCACATGCCGCGGCTTACCGGCAGCTATCTGCGCAAGAATGCAGGCGACACTGACCTGCCGGTATTGGCGATCTTCGCGGTCACTCTGGTTGTGGTCGCCATTGCCATCATTTCGTTGTTTCAATTGATCAACAGGGAGAAGAGCGCGGACGCCGTCGAGCTTACGGTGGCGCTGCTGTCCATCCCGCTTGGCTGGTTGACCATCCATGCCATGGCGGCACTTCACTACGCGCATCTCTATTGGTTGGACGGCGATGCGATGGATGGCGACACCAAAAAGAGGATTCCAGTCGGCGGCCTCGACTTCCCGGGCGGCAAGCGGCCGGAGGGCTCGGATTTCCTCTATTTTTCGACAGTGATCGGCATGACGGCGCAAACCGCCGACACCAACGTCACGACCTCGCAAATGCGCCGTGTCGTGCTTGTGCATTCGATCCTGTCGTTCTTCTTCAACACTGTCATTGTGGCAGCCGCGGTCAACCTCGCCGTCAGCCTCGGCAGTCTGTAATAAATCCGTGATCGGGTGAAACATCGCTTAGGCTGGGGACGTATTTGGGAGAGAAGAGATCTGACGAGGCTGTGGCGAACGCGCGGCCGGAGGAAACAACAGATGGAATCGCTTGCCAGAAACCAAGCCGCCGGAGCAGATACCGCCGCGCCGAGCGATGTGACGCTGATCTATCGCCAGTCGCGCTGGACGCGGCTGACGCATTGGCTATGGGCGATCGCGCTGTTCTTCATGCTGCTTTCCGGCCTGCAGATCTTCAACGCCCGCCCGCAGCTCTACATCGGCAAGGAGTCGGGCTTTGGCTACAACAACACCATCTTCGCCATCGGCGCCGAGAATACCGCGGCTGGCCCGCGCGGCTACACCGAAATCTTCGGCAAGCGCTTCGATACCACTGGTGTGCTCGGCTGGTCGGGTCCGGCCGGCCAGGAGACTTCCCGGGCCTTCCCGTCCTGGGCTACGATTCCTTCCTACTACGATCTCGGCACCGCGCGCGTCGTTCATTTCTTCTTTGCCTGGGTGCTGACCACCACGCTGCTGGTCTGGCTGGTCGCCAGCCTCATCAACGGCCATTTGCGCCGCGATCTTGCCCCGCGCCTCGATGACATCAGGCGGCTGCCGCAAGACATTGTCGACCACGCCAGGTTCAGGTTTCACCACAGGCGCGAATACAACACCTTGCAGAAGATGGCTTATGGCGGCGTGCTGTTCGTGCTGCTGCCGCTGATGATCATCACCGGCCTTGCCATGTCGCCGAGCATGGATTCGGTCCTGCCGTTCCTGAACGATTTGCTCGGCGGCCGACAGACGGCGCGCACCATTCATTTCACGGTGATGCTGCTGCTCGTCGCCTTCTTCATTATCCACATCCTGATGATCCTGGCCGCCGGTCCGATCAACGAGCTGCGCTCAATCATCACCGGCTGGTATCGAACCGACCCGCCGGCGCATGCCGACAATGCGCCAGAGAGGAGTCCCTGACATGTCGAAATTCGAGATCAGCCCCAAGCTACAGATAAGCCGAAGAAAGTTCCTGACCTCGGCCAGCCTCGGCCTTTCCGGCATCATGCTGTCGGGCTGCGACGCCTTCGACAGCCAGCTTGGCGTCGGCGACAGCCTGCGCAGCTTCCTCGAAAGCGCCAATGGCCTGACCTGGCGGGCGCAGCGACTGCTTGCCGGCGCTGATGCGCTGGCGCGGGAATTCACCGAGGCCGACATTCGCCAGCCGCAGCGGCCGAACGGCGTCACCGCACCCGACGACGATTTCTACAAGGGCCTGCTCGCCAGCGATTTCGCCGACTGGCGGCTGGAGGTTTCCGGCCTTGTCGAAAAGCCGCTGTCGCTGACCCGCGAGCAGCTGATGAACATGCCGAGCCGCACCCAGATCACCCGCCACGACTGCGTCGAAGGCTGGAGTTGCATTGCCAAATGGACCGGCACGCCGCTGTCGCTGGTGCTCGACCAGGCCGTGGTCAAGCCGCAGGCGCGCTATGTCATGTTCCACTGCCTCGATACGATCGACCGCAGCCTTGCCGGCGATATCAAATATTACGGCTCGATTGACCTGATCGATGCCCGTCATCCGCAGACGATCCTTGCCTATGGCCTCAACGGCAAGCCGTTGCCGGTCGAGAACGGCGCGCCGCTGCGCGTCCGCGTCGAGCGCCAGCTCGGCTACAAGATGCCGAAATACCTCTACAAGATCGAGCTGGTCGACGGCTTCGCCAATATCGGCGGCGGCAGAGGCGGCTATTGGGAGGACAATGGCTACGACTGGTACGGCGGCATCTGACTGAAACCTGATCTCAGTTTCACCTAAAGCGCGCCGCGTTCGATCGGCCTCATGCGACGCGCTGTAGGCTCTTCTTTTCATGCATGTCGTTGTCGCAAAACCGCTGCGCACTTTTGCGCGACATGCATTAACTGTCGTCGTCGCCGTCGTCGCCGTCGCTCCGCAGGGCCGGATTCAGGTCGGGATTATCGTCCGGGGTGACGAGCTTCCCAAGCCCGTGCGGTCCTTGGTAGTTGCCGTGGGTATCGAAGTTGGGATTGCCCTGATTGTCGAATTGCGGCGTCGGATCGATCGATTGGTCGTAACGGCGCGGGCGCGGCTTCGGATAGTAATTATCGGAATGATGGCGATGCGAATTGCTGTTGTCGAGAATGGCGCCTACCACGCCGCCGACGATAATGGCTGCGGCGAGGTCGCCAGCAGAGGGGTTACGGTCGGGGCCGGCGACTGCGAATTCGGCCGAGCAACCATTGTCGACCCAGATGCCGCCGCCGTCATAGCCCCAGCTTCTACCGTATACGCAACGTGCCTTCGATAGACGGGAGGTCAACTGCACGCCACGTCGCGTATCGACCCCGCAATAGGAATAACGGTAATCGGCGCTGGAGCAGACCACGCGTTTTGCCCCCGCAGCCTGCGCTGCCGCCGGCAGCAACGAAAGCTTCGCCGGGTTGCCCAGGATGCAACCCAGGAACATCATCGAACCGGTAACCGCCATCCGTGCCGACATTGCAACTCTCCATCAGGGTCCGCTATCGACAGAATGGCACCTCTGTGTAAGTCTGACAACCGGACGGGCTCAGTGAGGTTATATTAATGCGCGCTAAGATTATCGCCACTATTATACTTGCCCTTTCTGCATGGTTGGCTTTGTCGCTGCTGCCAGCCCGGGCGGACGACAGCCTCAAGCGCATCATCGATCAGAAGACACTGACAGTCGGCGTCGCGCTCAACCCGCCATGGATCCTCAAGAAGGCCGACGGGAAGTTCGCCGGCTATGATGTCGACCTGACCAGTGCGCTGGCGTCCGATCTCGGCGTCGACCTGAAGCTGGTCGAGGTGCCATGGAACGACCTCAAGACGCGATTGCTCAAGGGTGATTTCGACATGATCGCGGCGGGCTACGCCAGCACGCCGGAACGCGCACGCGAGGTGGTGTTCTCCGACCAGACCGGTACCGCCGATATCCGAATGGTGGCGACGATCGCCAGTCTTGGGAAAAGGCCGGGCAAGGCACTGGCGGCGCCGGGCTACAAGATCGCCGTGCTCTCCAACTCGACGGACGAAGCCGCCGCGAGGGAAGCATTCCCGAAAGCGGCCATCGTGTCATTCGACAATGCGGCCGATGTTTTCGCCGCCGTCATCAGCGGGCAAGCACAGGCGATGGTGGCGACATCGCCGACGCCGCAAATGGCCGCCAGGCTTTATGACGCCAAGCTCAAGCTGGTGGGCGGCCCGCTGTTGCGGACGCCGGAAGCGTTTGCCATGCGGCCGGACGATGTCCGCCTCATCCAATACGTCAACAACTGGATCGGCGCGCGCACCGCCGACGGCACCATAGGCGGCGTTCGCCGCTACTGGTTCGGCAGCTTCAAATGGATGTCGCGCTTCGAGACAGCCAAGCCCGAGCCCGCAAAACAATAGGGTCGCGACCTGTTTGAACGAGGCAGCGAAGACTTGCCAGTAAAAATGTCGCTGGCAGGTGACAAGGTGTCGTCCACGGGCTATGGATGACGAGTCGAGGGCTCCTGACCGAGTCCTACCTGTTTGCGGGAGAGAGCAGCGAGAGCTGCCGCCGAAGGGGAAATCGCCCGAAATCTCTCAGGCAAAAGAACCGTAGACGGGAAAGACACTCTGGAAAGTCGGGGCTTGCCCCCGCGCCGAAGGTGTAAGCGCTGCCGACAGAGTTACGGGGCGCGAGTCTCTCAGGCTTCAGACAGAGGGGCACGGACTGGTCGCCATTCGCGGCCGCTTGCGTGCGACTCTGGAGATGACATGACGGGCGACGACACCAAACACCTTCCCCTCGAAGATCTGCATGTGGCAGGCGGTGCGCGCTTTGGCGCCTTCGCCGGCTGGTCGATGCCGCTGACCTATCCGGCCGGTGTGATGAAAGAGCATCTGCACAGCCGCGAGCATGCCGGCCTGTTCGACATCTCGCACATGAAGCTGTTCGAAATCAGCGGTCCGGGGGCAGCAGCGCTTCTGAACCGCGCCTGCCCGTTCGATGCCGGCGCGCTTGAGGTTTCCCTGTCCAAATATACGTTCTTCCTTAACGAGGCCGCCGGCATTCTGGACGATCTGATCGTCACCAGGCTTGGCGCCGAGCGCTTCATGATGGTCGCCAATGCCGGCAATGCCGCCGCCGACGAAAAGCATCTGCGCGCATTGGCCAAAAATTTCGAAGCAGAGGGCGATTTCGGCGTGAAGGTGGACGCACTCGACCGCGTTTTCCTTGCCATCCAGGGCCCCGAAGCGTGGGCTGCCCTTTCCCGCGCCGGCATCGAGACCGGTTCGCTGGTGTTCATGCACGGCATCGAACCGCGCGAAAAATGGTTCATGAGCCGGTCCGGCTATACCGGCGAAGACGGCTTCGAGATCGGCCTGCCGGAAGCGGATGCAAGAAACCTCGTCGCCAGGCTGCTCGAGGACGAGCGGGTGATGTGGGTCGGCCTTGCCGCCCGCGACAGCCTGCGGCTTGAAGCCGGACTGTGCCTGCACGGGCTGGACATCACGCCGGAGATCGATCCGGCCAGCGCCGGGCTGATGTGGGCGACCCCCAAGGAGGTTCGCGCCTCTGGCGCCTTCATCGGCGCCGATGCGCTGCGCGCCATCGTGGAGCGCGGCCCGGCGCAAAAACGCGTCGGCCTGAAGCCGGAAGGCCGCCAGCCGGTGCGCGCCGGTGCTGCCCTTTTCGATGCCGACGGCAACTCTGCCGGCCACGTCACCTCCGGCGGCTTCGGCCCCTCGGCCGGTCATCCGGTCGCCATGGGCTACGTCCAGACACCGCTTGCCAAATCCGGCGCAAAACTGTTCGCCGATGTCCGCGGGACGAAAATCCCGGTCGACATCCACCCCTTGCCCTTCACGCCCCATCGCTACCGCAAAGGATGATTTCAATGGCAAAGACCTATTTCACCGAAGATCACGAATGGCTGCGCGTCGAGGGCGGCATCGCCACCGTCGGCATCACCGATTACGCGCAGGAGCAGCTCGGCGATCTCGTCTTTGTTGAACTGCCGGAGCCAGGGAAAAAGCTGGCCAAGGGCGATACGGCCGTGGTGGTCGAATCGGTCAAGGCGGCTTCGGACGTCTACGCACCGGTCGACGGCGAGATCACCGAGGCCAACACCTCGCTGTCATCGGATCCTTCGCTCGTCAATTCGGCGGCAACCGGCGACGGCTGGTTGTGGAAAATGAAGCTGGCCAATGAGAGCCAGCTCGACGGGCTCCTCGATGAAGCCGCTTACAAAGCCCATATTGGTTGATAGCAGGACCAGGAAGATGACCGCAGCACCCTACCCCTTCTCGGCTCGCCATATCGGCCCGGGCCTCCAAGACGTCAGAGCCATGCTGGCGACGATCGGCGTTCCTTCGGTCGAGACCCTGATCAGTCAGGCAGTGCCGAAGTCGATCCGGCTTGACCGGCCGTTGGCCCTGCCCGCCCCCGCAAGCGAAGCGGAGGCGCTGGCCGAGCTCGCCGCGACGATGGCAAGGAACACGGTGCTGAAGAGCTTCATCGGCACCGGTTATCATGGCGTCCATGTGCCGCCGGTAATCCAGCGCAACCTTTTCGAGAACCCGGCCTGGTATACCGCCTACACGCCTTACCAGGCCGAGATCAGCCAGGGCCGGCTGGAAATGCTGTTCAACTTCCAGACGCTGGTGACAGAATTGACCGGCCTGCCGGTGGCATCGGCCTCGCTGCTCGACGAGGCGACGGCGGTGGCGGAGGCGGTCGGCATTGCGCTGCGCCATCATCGCGACAAGCGCACCAAGGTGGCACTGGCCGGCACGCCGCACCCGCAGACGCTGGACGTCGTGCGCACCCGCGCCGAGCCCCTCGGCATCGAGGTGGACGGCGAGGTGATCGACGACAACACCGCCGCCCTGCTGGTCTCCTGGCCCGATACATTCGGCGTCTACGGCAATCACAAGGCAGCGATCGACAAGGCCCGTGCCGCCGGCGCGCTGGTCGTCTTCATCGCCGACCCGCTTGGCTTGACGCTGACCGATGCGCCGGCCAGGCTTGGCGCCGACATCGCCGTCGGCCCGATGCAGCGTTTTGGCGTGCCGATGGGCTTTGGCGGGCCGCACGCCGCCTATTGCGCCGTCTCCGACAGGCTGACGCGGCTGATGCCCGGCCGGCTCGTTGGCCAGTCGACGGATAGCAAGGGCCGTCCAGGTTATCGCCTGGCTTTGCAGACACGCGAGCAACATATCCGCCGCGACAAGGCGACTTCCAACATCTGCACCGCACAGGCGCTGCTCGCCAACATGGCGACGGCCTACGCGATCTGGCATGGCCCTGCCGGGCTGCAGGCGATTGCCGGCCGCGTCCACACGCTGGCCAACCGCCTGGCTGCCGGCCTCAAGGCAGCGGGCGTTTCGGTGGTCGGCGAAAGCCGGTTCGACACGGTGGCTGTGGAAGTGAAGGGCAGAGCCGGCGCGATTGCCGCCGCCGCAGAAAAGACGGGCCGCCTGCTGCGCGTCATCGACGCCGACCATGTCGGCATCAGCTTCGACGAGACCTCCACCGAAGCCGATCTGGAGGCGATCGCAGCACTTTTCGGCGCCAAGGCCGGCGTTGCCGCCGACAGTTCCATGCCAGGAAAACCGCGCGGCAAGGAGTTCCTCACCCAGCCCGTCTTCCGCGAGAACCACTCGGAAACCGACATGATGCGCTTCCTGCGCCGGCTGGCCGACAAGGACCTGGCGCTTGACCGCGCCATGATCCCGCTCGGCTCCTGCACCATGAAGCTCAACGCCGCCGCCGAAATGATGCCGGTGAGCTGGCCTGATGTCGCCAACCTGCATCCCTTCGCGCCGGCAAACCATTCGATAGGCTATCGCGCCATGATCGACGAGCTGGAAGGCTGGCTGGCGGAGATCACCGGCTTCGACGCGGTGACCCTGCAGCCCAATGCCGGCAGCCAGGGCGAATATGCCGGGCTGCTCGCCATTCGCCGCTATCATCGGTCACGTGGCGAAGGCCATCGCACCGTCTGCCTGATCCCCTCCTCGGCGCATGGCACCAATCCGGCAAGTGCGGCCATGGCCGGTATGAGCGTCGTTGTCGTGCGCTGCACCGAGGACGGCAATATCGACATGGACGACCTGCAGGCCAAGGCGGCCGAGCATGCGCATAATCTCGCGGCGCTGATGTTCACCTATCCCTCGACGCATGGCGTCTTCGAGGAAGGCGCGCGCGACCTCTGCGCCCTCGTCCACAGCCATGGCGGCCAGGTCTATTTCGACGGCGCCAACCTCAACGCGCTGGTCGGCCTCGCCCGTCCCGGCGATATCGGCGCCGATGTCTGCCACATGAACCTGCACAAGACCTTCTGCATCCCGCATGGCGGCGGCGGCCCCGGCGTCGGTCCGATCGGCGTCAAGGCGCATCTGAAGCCGCATCTGCCCGGCCACGTCACCGAAGGCTCGGTCCATGCCGTGGCGGCGGCACCGTTCGGCAGCGCCTCGATCCTGCCGATCACCTGGATGTATATTCGCATGATGGGCGCTTCCGGCCTGAAGCAGGCGACCGAGACGGCGATCATCTCCGCCAACTATGTGGCGACGCGGCTTGGCGAGCATTTCCCCCTGCTTTACAAGGGGCGCAACGGACGCGTCGCGCATGAATGCATCCTCGACACCCGCGTGCTCAAGGACAGCGCCGGCATCAGCGTCGACGATATCGCCAAGCGGCTGATCGACTATGGCTTCCACGCGCCGACCATGTCGTTCCCGGTCGCTGGCACGCTGATGGTGGAGCCGACCGAATCCGAGCCCAAGCGCGAGCTGGATCGTTTCTGCGAGGCCATGATCGCCATAGCCGGCGAGGCGGCCAAGGTGGCGAAGGGCGAATGGCCGTTGGCCGACAATCCTCTGGTCAACGCTCCGCACACGGCCGCCGAGGCATTGGCCGGCCAGTGGACACATCCCTATTCGCGTCTGGAGGCGGCCTACCCCGCCGGCGATGCCGATACGGCGGCAAAATACTGGCCGCCGGTGTCACGCATCGACAATGTCGCCGGCGACCGCAACCTGGTCTGCTCCTGCCCGCCGCTGTCGGAATATCTGGGTGCGGCGGAATAGATCATGATTCCGAAAAGTGGAATCCGGTTTCCGACAAGATCATGGGTCTAACAAGAAGATAGAAACCCCAATCAGGCAGAACGCAAGGCCGGCCCGTCGGCCTTGCTCGCCCGGTCCCGGACGACGACGCGATTTCGCCCGGCGCGCTTTGCCGCATAGAGTGCCGCGTCGGCTTCGGCCAGCACATCGTCGAGACCGGTGCCGTTTGTTCCACCAAAGCCGATGCCGCCGCTGACTGTGCTTCGCAACGGACCAAGTTGTGTGGCCACGACTTCCGTGCCGAAGGCGACGCTGATCTTGCTCGCAATGTCATAGGCCTTCTCCTCCGTCATCCGCGACATTACGAGCACGAACTCCTCGCCGCCCAACCGGAACGCGTCGACGCCGGCCCTGGCGTATTTCCTGATGACGGCGGCAAAGCGGCGCAGAACCTGGTCGCCGACCGGATGACCGAAAACGTCGTTCGTTCTCTTGAAATGGTCGAGGTCGAACATGGCGACGGACATGAACGGACCGAAGACCCGCTCGCCGTAGAGTGCCGTCAACGCCCGCCGGTTCATCAGCCCGGTCAATGGATCGGTCATCGTCTCGGCCTTCAATTCGATCTGCGCCTGCAAATGGTGCAGGGAGAGCGTCAATGCGCCGAGCCCGGTCATGCAGGCGACAGCCACGACGGAATTCACCCGCTCGGCCCAATTGTCGGGCGCAACACCCAGCACCCATTGCCCCTTGACCAGCAGGACCGCGCCGCAAAGTCCGAACGACAGCGCACAGACGCCGCTCAGGAACGAGACGACCAGCAATATCCGTCGATCGTGACCACCCTCAATCCAGAACATCACCCCGATGAGCGAGAGCAGCGCCGTTACCGTCGCGTAGGTGACGATGAAGCCGACACCATCAAACCCGAGATACGTCGCGCCCGCGCAAACAGCCGTCGCAACCAAGGTCGGCAAGATGGCGCGCCTGTAATCGCCTATGCCGAGATATTGCATGGCCGACAGGCAGATAATCAGGAAACCGAGGCTGAGAAGCGCAAGCACGATCTGGCAGAGCCAGGCGCTTGGATCCCTGGTGTAATGCCAGAACAGCACCACATGTGCGACGAGCACGAGAATGCCGCACGCCACCGTCAGCACAAAGCGTGCCTGTGGCGCGGTGAACCAGATCGCAAACATGGTGATGCTAAGGCACGTGCCCGACAGCGCCGCCGCGAGCAGGAGCGAACTGTAATCCAACATGCGTAAGCGACAGCCTCGTGAGCGTTCCGCTGCATTCTAGGTCAGCGACAGTCCGCAAATACCGTTTTTTCAGCCAGTCTTCCGGCGTAACCTTCGGACAAGGTTTACAAAGCGTCGATGCTCCAAGCTTCGACCCCATTTCCGCCGCTTGGCTGTCGAATGGTTTTGCAGTAAGAGGCTCTATCCTCGAACGTAACAGGAACCTCCGTCGCCTGCCCGCGAAAAGCGTGGCAGTATCGGGTGGTGATTCGCAGCATCGGAATCCAGGACCGGCATGGACGACAACAACGATCTTTTCGCCAAATTGGACAAGCAGCCGCAGCCGGCTCGCGCCGCCACGCGCCCGGCCGATCCGCTGGTGCAGGCGGCGAAGCGGCCGGCGCCCCGCGACGCCAGCGAGAGTTACAGTGCCGCCGACATCGAGGTGCTGGAGGGGCTGGAGCCGGTGCGCCGCCGCCCGGGCATGTACATTGGCGGCACCGACGACAAGGCGATGCACCATCTGTTCGCCGAGGTCATCGACAACTCGATGGACGAGGCGGTCGCCGGCCATGCGACCTTCATCGATGTCGAGCTTTCCGCCGACGGATATCTGTCAGTCACCGACAACGGCCGCGGCATTCCGGTCGATCCCCACCCGAAATTCAAGAAGCCGGCGCTTGAACTCATCATGACGACGCTGCATTCAGGCGGCAAGTTCGACAGCAAGGTCTACGAGACGTCCGGCGGCCTGCACGGTGTCGGAGTTTCCGTCGTCAACGCGCTGTCCGACCATCTCGAGGTCGAGGTCGCGATTGGGCGCAAGCTCTATCGCCAGCGCTTCTCACGAGGCGTTCCGGTGACCGGCCTTGAGCAGCTCGGCGACGTGCACAACCGGCGCGGCACGAAGATTCGCTTCCATCCAGACGAGCAGATTTTCGGCAAGGGCGCGGCGTTCGAGCCGGCGCGGCTCTACCGCATGGCGCTGTCAAAGGCTTATCTGTTCGGCGGTGTCGAAATCCGCTGGACCTGCGATCCCTCGCTGATCAGGGAAAAGGACACGACGCCGGCCAAGGCCGAATTCCATTTTCCGGGCGGGCTCAAGGATTATCTGAAAGCCTCGCTCGGCGACGAATTCCAGGTCACCCGTGAAATGTTCGCCGGCAAGAGCGAGAAGCAGGGCGGTCACGGTTCGCTCGAATGGGCCGTGACCTGGTTCGGCGGCGACGGTTTTATCAATTCCTATTGCAATACCATCCCGACCGCGGAGGGCGGCACGCATGAGGCTGGGTTCCGCAACGTGCTGACGCGCGGCTTGCGCGCCTACGCCGATCTGGTCGGCAACAAGCGCGCCTCGATCGTCACTTCCGAGGATGTGATGATCTCGGCGGCGGGCATGCTGTCGGTGTTCATCCGCGAACCGGAATTCGTCGGCCAGACCAAGGACAGGCTGGCGACGATCGAGGCGATCCGCATCGTCGAAAGCGCCATCCGCGACCCGTTCGACCACTGGCTGGCCGACAATCCGCAGGAGGCCTCGAAACTGCTCGAATGGGTGATCGCGCGCGCCGACGAACGGGTGCGCCGCCGCCAGGAAAAGGAAGTGTCGCGCAAGAGTGCGGTGCGCAAGCTGCGCCTGCCCGGCAAGCTCGCCGACTGCACACAGAATGCCGCCGCCGGCGCCGAGCTCTTTATCGTCGAGGGCGATTCGGCCGGCGGTTCGGCAAAGCAGGCGCGCGACCGCGCCAGCCAGGCGGTGCTGCCGCTGCGCGGCAAGATCCTCAACGTCGCCAGTGCCGGCAGCGACAAGCTTGCCGGCAACCAGCAGATATCCGACCTGATCCAGGCCTTGGGCTGCGGCACGCGCTCGAAATACCGCGACGAGGACCTGCGTTACGACCGGGTCATCATCATGACCGATGCCGATGTCGACGGCGCCCATATCGCCTCGCTGCTGATCACCTTTTTCTACCAGGAGATGCCAAACCTGGTCCGCGGCGGCCATCTCTACCTGGCGGTCCCGCCGCTTTATTCGATCCGCCAAGGCGGCAAGGTCGGCTATGCCCGCAACGACGCGCATAAGGACGAACTCCTGCGCACCGAATTCACCGGGCGCGGCAAGGTCGAGATCGGCCGCTTCAAGGGGCTGGGCGAAATGATGGCCGCCCAGCTCAAGGAAACCACCATGGACCCGAGAAAGCGCACGCTGCTCAGGGTCGATGTGATCGACGCCGAGGCGGCGACCAAGGATGCTGTCGACGCACTGATGGGCACCAAGCCCGAGGCCCGTTTCCGCTTCATCCAGGAACGCGCGGAATTCGCCGAGACGGAAGTGCTGGATATCTGAGCGTCTTCTGCCAGGTGAGCCACAGACGGCGGTTGTTGCTACCCGGATATTTTCGCGAAGGACGAGGCCTGGAACGGTTCAGCGTTCACGGAAACGCCGAACCGCTCTTTCCTTTGTTCTAAAGCAATTCCGGACGGAAAACCGCTTCACAGTTTTCCTGGAATTGCTTTAGGCAGCCGCGATCGCCAGCGCGTGCCCGCGCGCGTTCTCGCGCAACGCGTCGAGATGGATCGACTTGATCAGCCCGGCGAGATCGCCCGCGGCGGACTGCCCGCCCAATTCCTTCAGCATCAGCCAGCTGACTTCCTGCACGCCGGCGAGGCGTTTGCCATTGGCGACCTCGCGCCAGACCTTCAGCGCGCGCAGGATGATGGCGTGGGTGGCGGCGGCAAGCCCGGCACTGCGGAACAGTGCCTGCAGCGCCACGTCATGGCCGCCGGCCAGCAGTGCTCTCACCCGTTGTTCGGATTGCTGGCTGAGCGCGACCAGGGCCGAACCAAAGAAGTCGACCTTGCCGTGCGCGATGGTGCGGATGACGAAGCTTGCGGTCAGGTCACCGCGCAGACGCAGATGTTCGACAAGCGCTGTATGTTCCTCGGCACGCGTGCCTTCGATCAATGTCACGGAAGCCTTGACGCAGGCATCGCGCGTGACGCGCTCGGCTCTTGCGGCGCCCATCAGCCCCAGCACCAGCGGCGAGCCCTTGAGCGTCTCGCCCACTTTGACCAGCAGCAAATGCCGACAATCGGCGGGCAGGCGCGCGTCGGCAATCAGCGCCTCGCGCACCAGAGGCAGATGGCCGTGCCGCTCGGCCATGCGCCGAAAGCTGATCGATGCGATGTCGGCGCCGCTGTTGGCGAGCAACGTGGTGCAGGCCTCCGGCTCGCCGATCTCGGCGATCGCCGCCGCAACCGACATCGACACCCGCGGCCGGTCGGCGATCACCTTCTGCGTCGCTTTCTGGCCGCCGGCAACCCGATCGATCAGGTCGGCATCAGTAAGCAGTGGCGACCGCGCCAGCACCAGGGCTGCGACTTCCGGCTGGTCCGAGGCCAGCGCGCTGACGATCTGCGGCGGCGCATGATGGCTCATGGAAAGCGCGTCGGCGATCGCCAGTCGCACCTTCGAGGATGCGTCATCGAGCAGCAATGTCAGCGCCGCCTCAGCAGCGCAGCGGTCCTCGAAAGGCAGGTCCGAATCGACATAGGCGCGAGCAAGTGCGCTTGCCGCTGCAACGCGCTCCGACACCTTCGCCGTGTGGATCCATTTCAGGAAATGCGAAACGACCATGTCGCCTGCTTACGCCCTTTGCCAGAACGCTTCTGGCCCCTGTCGCGACCGTAGGCACAAATGGTTTACGAACGGTTCACCATGTTCGTTAACTGGCTTGCGAGCCCGGTATGCAACGCCTATCAACCCTTAGGCAGCAGAGGAGATCGACCATGGCCGGGCTTTATCTTGAGGAGTTCGCTGTCGGCCAAGTGTTCAAGCACACGCTGCGCAAGACCGTGACCGAAAGCGACAATATGCTGTTTTCGGTGATGACGCTGAACCCGCAGCCGCTGCACATCGATTTCGATTTCGCCGCCAAGAGCGAATGGGGCAAGCCGCTGGTCAATTCGCTGTTCACGCTTGGCCTGATGATCGGCATCTCGGTCAACGACATCACCGTCGGCACCACCATCGCCAATCTCGGCATGAAGGAGACAGTGTTTCCGCACCCCGTCTTCCACGGCGACACCATTCGCGTCGAGACCACGGTGGTTTCGGTGCGCGACTCCAGGTCCAAACCGGACCGCGGTATCGTCGAGTTCGAGCATCGCGCCTATAACCAGAACGACATGCTGGTTGCCAAATGCACGAGGCAAGCCATGATGATGAAAAAGGCGTAGCCGATGCGTTCTTTGCTCTTCGTCCCCGGCGATTCGGAAAAGAAGCTGGAAAAGGGCTTTGGCGTGGGTGCCGACGTGGTCATCGTCGATCTCGAGGATTCGATTGCCCCGCAGAACAAGGGGCTGGCGCGCGACACAGCGGCGCGTTTCATCGCCGGGCACAGGCACCAAACCAGCTCCGTGATCTATGTGCGCGTCAACGATCTTTCGACCGGACTGACCGACGACGATCTGGCGGCGCTCGTGCCGGCAAAACCAGACGGCATCATGCTGCCTAAGTCGAACAGCGGATTGGATGTCCAGCATCTCTCGGCCAAGCTCAGGGTGCACGAAGCTGAAAGCGGCCTGCCCGATGGAGCTATAAAGATCCTACCGATCATCACAGAAACGGCCGCAGGGGTCTTGGCCGCAGCGACCTACGCCCGTGCAAGCGCGCGGCTTGTCGGCGTCACCTGGGGGGCGGAAGATTTGTCGGCGGCGATCGGCGCGCACGCGACGCGCGACGCGAATGGCCGCTACACGGATGTGTTCCGCCTCGCCCGCACCATGACCATGCTTGCCGCAAGTGCCGCGGAAGTCGCGGCAATCGACACCGTCTTTCCGGACTTTCGCGACATGGCGGGCTTCGAGGCCGAATGCGCCGAGGCCGAGCGCGACGGTTTCACCGGCAAGATGGCGATCCATCCGGCGCAGGTGCCGGTCATCAACGCCGCCTTCACGCCTTCGGCGCAAGCGGTGACAAGCGCCCTGGCGATCGTCGAGGCCTTTAAGGCGGCGGGAAACCCCGGCGTCGTCGGAATCGACGGCAAGATGTACGACCGTCCGCATCTAAAACTGGCCGAGCGGCTCCTGGCGCGGGCCGGGGTAGCTGGGCTTGGCGTTTAGGTCTGTTCCGCGCCGAAATTATCCCACCCACGGCCCTGAATAATCGGCATAGAGCTTTGCGGGATCGGGCCGTGGCCGCTCCGGTGCCGGCCCCTGGTAGGAGCCGATATGGACGAAGCCTACGACCCGCTCATGTGGCGCCAGGCCGAGGATCGCCCTGCCCTCGGGCACGTCGGAATACCAGTTGCTGATCATGTTGGTGCCGTAGCCCAGCGCATTGGCGGCGAGCATCAGGTTCATCGCGGCCATGCCGCCGGACAGGAACATCTCCCAT
The DNA here is from genome assembly GCF_040319475.1 of Mesorhizobium sp. M0904. Taxonomy (NCBI): domain Bacteria; kingdom Pseudomonadati; phylum Pseudomonadota; class Alphaproteobacteria; order Hyphomicrobiales; family Phyllobacteriaceae; genus Mesorhizobium; species Mesorhizobium sp. M0904. The sequence goes on from NZ_JAMYOC010000010.1 coordinate 15,994, forward strand.
TGCGGGATCTTTGGATTTTCCCTGGGGATCGAGATCACGCCGATAACCAGCGGCGCCCGCGAAAAGCGCGCCAATTCCTGGTTGCGGCGGCCTTCCGGCAGCGGCCCTTCACGCTGTTCGGCAAGTGCCGCCAGCTTCTTGCCGATCTCGATGCGAGCTTCGCCGCGATACAAGATGAAACGCCAGGGCTCCAGCCGGCCATGGTCCGGCACCCGCGAGGCTGCGGCGATCATCGTCGCGATCTCCGCATCGCCGGGTGCCGGTTCTTTCAAATCCGGGATCGGCGCGGAATTTCGGGTCAGCAGGAAATCGATGATCGGCGACGCCATGGGCGCAAGTCTCCTGGAATTTGAGCTGAAGCGCACCATCGGGACATCGGGCGGCTTGGGCATTGGCGCGGCGCGCCGGACAAAGAGCCGTGTAGCAGAAGCCGACCGGACTCTTAAGCCTTGAAATTGCCACCGCCTTGGGCTTCAACGCAAGGCATGTTTGAGGGGACATTGCGTCTTTTCCTGATATGGCTCGCTGCCGCACTGTTGATGGTGCCGGTTTCGCTCGCCGTCGCCCAGGATGTGGACGGCCTCGGCGAACTGAAACTTCCCGGAATTTCGGGCTATGCGCCTCCGAAAAGCGAGACATCGCTGGTGTTGGGGAGCAGCGGGGCAATCACGCTGTCGGCGCAATTGACAGACAAGGGCGCCGACATCACGCGCGGCATCGTCTGGCGCGTCTTCAAGCCCGAATCGGCCAGCGACGGCAAGTTGCCGATGGTCGCCTCCGCTCATGGCGGTACCGCCGTATTCCAGCTCGAGCCGGGTTCCTATCTGGTCCACGCCTCCTACGGGAGGGCCGGCGCCACCAAGCGCATCACCGTCGGCAAGGAAGCCAAGCGCGAGAGCCTCGTGCTCGATGCAGGCGGCCTCAAGCTCGATGCCGTGCTGTCCGGTGGGGTGCGCATACCGCCGAAGAAGCTGCGCTTCTCGATCTATGAGAGCCACGCCGCGGCCGACGGCGATCGCGCCCTGATCATACCCGATGTCGAGCCGAATAGCGTCGTGCGGCTCAATGCCGGCACCTACCACGTTGTTTCGACCTATGGCGCTGTGAACGCGGTCATCCGCTCCGACATCCGAGTGGAGGCCGGCAAGCTGACTGAAGCGACCGTCGAGCACCGTGCCGCCGAGATGACCATGAAGCTGGTGCGCGAACCGGGCGGCGAGGCGATCGCCGACACCTCCTGGTCGCTGCTGAACGAATCCGGCGATCCGATCAAGGAAACCGTCGGTGCCTTTGCCTCGATGGTGCTGGCCGAGGGCGACTACACCATCATCGCCAAGAACCGCGACCGCATCTACCAGAAGGATTTTACGGTGGTGGCGGGGCACAACCAGGATATCGAGGTTCTGGCCACAGAGGCTTCGGCCATCGATTCCGAGGAAGGCGCCGACTAAGCCGCGCCCTCTAAGCTGCCTTGCGCATGCGTCGCGCCAGATCGATTTGCCGGATAGGCCCGCGGCGCGACAGTCATATGAAAATGGCGGTGGATCGCTCCACCGCCATTCATTGCAGGTCGGCTGGTTCAGGCCGCGCGGCGCTTGCGGTCGGGTGTCACCGCCTCGTCGGCAAGCAGCTTCACGGCAGCTGCGAGACCAAGCGATTCCTGGTCGCGCGAACCGAGACGGCGGATATTGACCGTTTCTTCCTCGGCTTCGCGCTTGCCACAGACGAGGATGACCGGGACCTTGGCCAGCGAATGCTCCCGGACCTTGTAGTTGATCTTCTCGTTGCGCAGGTCGGCTTCGGCAATCAGCCCGGCCGCCTTCAGCTGCGCGACGACCTTTCGCGCGTAGTCGTCGGCGTCGGAAGTGATCGTCGCCACCACCACCTGCAGCGGTGCGAACCAGAGCGGGAAATGGCCGGAATAATTCTCGATCAGGATGCCTAGAAACCGCTCCATCGAGCCGCAGATGGCACGATGCACCATTACCGGCTGCTTCTTTTCCGAATCGGAGCCGATGTAGAAGGCGCCAAAACGCTCCGGCAGGTTGAAGTCGACCTGTGTGGTGCCGCACTGCCATTCGCGGCCGATGGCGTCCTTCAGCACATATTCGAACTTCGGCCCGTAAAACGTGCCCTCACCCGGATTGACGCCCGTCTTGATCCGGTTGCCCGACCGCGCCGCGATCTTGTCGAGCACGTCCTGCAGCACGCCCTCAGCATGATCCCACATCGCGTCGGTGCCGACCCGTTTTTCGGGGCGGGTCGCCAGCTTGACGGTGATTTCGTCGAAGCCGAAATCGGCATAGGTCGAGAGGATCAGATCGTTGATCTTGATGCACTCGTCGGCGAGCTGTTCCTCGGTGCAGAAGATGTGGGCATCGTCCTGGGTAAAGCCGCGCACGCGCATCAGCCCGTGCAGCGCGCCGGACGGCTCATAGCGATGCACATTGCCGAATTCCGCAAATTTTACCGGCAGATCGCGGTAGGACTTCAGCCCGTGCTTGAAGATTTGGACATGGCCGGGGCAGTTCATCGGCTTCAGCGCAAACACCCGGTCGTCGTCGGTGTCGTCGCCAGCAACCGTCACCTTGAACATGTTGTCCCGGTACCAGCCCCAGTGGCCTGATGTCTCCCACAGGCTTTTGTCGAGCACCTGCGGCGCGTTGACTTCCTGATAGCCCTGCTCGTCGAGGCGGCGACGCATGTAATTGACCAGGTTCTGGAACATCCTCCAGCCTTTGGCGTGCCAGAACACGACGCCCGGCCCCTCCTCCTGGAAATGGAACAGGTCCATCTCACGGCCGAGCTTCCTGTGGTCGCGCTTCTCGGCCTCCTCCAGCATCGTCTGGTAGGCTTCGAGTTGCGCCTGGTCGGCCCAGGCCGTGCCGTAGATGCGCGTCAGCATCGGGTTGTTCGAATCGCCGCGCCAATAGGCGCCGGCGACCTTCATCAGCTTGAAGGCGCTGCCGATCTGGCCGGTCGAGGCCATATGCGGGCCGCGGCAAAGGTCGAACCAGTCGCCCTGCGCATAGATCTTGAGATCCTGATCCTCGGGAATGGCGTCGATCAGCTCCAGTTTGTAGCGCTCGCCCTTGTCGGCAAAGATCCTTTTCGCCTTTTCACGCGACCATACCTCTTTGGTGAACGGCTTGTTGCGCGCAATGATCTCGCGCATTTTCTTCTCGATCACCGGGAAATCGTCGGGCGTGAACGGCTCGTTGCGGGCGAAGTCGTAGTAGAATCCGTTTTCGATCACCGGCCCGATGGTCACCTGCGTACCCGGCCAAAGTTCCTGCACGGCTTCGGCCAGCACATGGGCTGCATCGTGACGGATGAGCTCCAGCGCGCGCGGGTCCTCGCGAGTGATGATCTCGACCTTGCCCGGCTTGCCGATCGGGTCGGAAAGATCGCGCAGCGTGCCGTCGATCGAATAGGCAACGGCCTTCTTGGCCAGCGACTTCGAGATCGATTCCGCCAGGCCGGCGCCGGTCATCGCCGCGTCGTAGTCGCGGACGGAGCCATCGGGAAATGTCAGGGAAACGGAATTCAGCATAAAGTTCTCCTATCCAGTCCCGCAAACGAGCGCGGGTGGTAAAATGCACGTCGCCCAAAACTGCCTAGCTGTTTTGGGGTTACGAACATCAAGTAAGAGCCGGATGCGTCCGGCGGCGAGCGGTCTTTTATGGACAGTTTTCGGCGCCGTAAAGCCGGATATGGTCACCTGACGAGATTCGGCAGCTCTTTCAGGAACATCGCCCGCGTCTTGGGTCCCTTGGGCGTGTCGGAACGTTCCGTATCGATTACCAGGCGGGCAAAGACGATCTTGCGAGCATCCTTCTGCGCCCAGCCGACAAACCAGCCAAGCGAGCGCTTGTCGGCGTCGCCGAGCCCGGTCGTCCCGGTCTTGCCCTGCACCGTCCAATCGCCTGCTCGAAACGTCGGTATGATCGCACCGGTCATGGCGTGCGCCGTGTTCGAAACAGGCAGTTTTCGCGCCAGCAGCTTGCGCAGGAAATCGACCTGTTCGACGGGCGATATCTCGAGCGAAGAATTCACCCAGGAATGGGTGAGTCCATCATTCTTGCCGGGAGTTCCGGAAACGTCCGTGTTGCCATACTCGAATTTCGACACATAGCCGGCAAATTGTTTGCTGCCGAGCCGGCGCGTAATTTCGCGTGAGAACCATATGACCGAATCCCTTTCCCAGATCGTCGGGTCGACGGTCTTGCGGTCCCGTTTCGGCGCATTGAACTCTGCCTTGTACTCCCAGCTTGGCGTGTGCTCGTCGCTCAGGATTCCAGCATCGTAGCCGATCAGCGCGAGCGGAACCTTGAACGTGGAGGCGGGGCTGACGCGCTGATCGCAGGTTCCTTCGCGATACAGCGTCTCGCCGCCTGCGGCGTCGACGATCAGCGTGCATTCGACGTCCCCGAGCGGCGCCGATTGCGCACGGATCGGAAAACCCAACAGCCACGCCACGACATAGAGAACCACGGCGAAAACGAAGGGAAGACGATCTATCCGGCGCATTTGGCAATCTCTCCTGAAGGGTGTCAGGAGCGGCTTAGCGAGGCGTCTTGTCTCGATTTTGTCTTAAATGCGCTATGTCCGCGCAAGCTGCGGTTAACCCTACCAGATCGTAAAAGCGGTCCGGTTGTGCACCGAACAGTTGCGGTCAACTGTCCAGGTCGCCACGTTTTTTCCCGATCCGCCAGTACCGCCATGGCGTGAACCAACGGTAACGATCAGCCAGGATCTCCGGTACGCGGTCGATGCCGTGCGTTCCGAACGGTCCGCAGCGCAGCACCCGGAAAAACCCCATCCAGCCACCGGCCCACAGCCCGTGGCGGGCGATCGCTTCGTGCGCGTATTCGGAACAGGTCGGCAAATGCCGGCAGGAATTGCCGACAAAGCCAGACAGCGTCAGCTGGTAGAGTCGGACAAGCGCGGTACCGAAGAGGCGGCCCGGCGTCTTGCGCCACGGGCCGGGCCAGTTGCGTCCTTGTCGAATCGGCCTGGCACCGCGCGCATGCCGATATTGGCCAACCACCGCAGTCTCCACATCACGTTTTTCAACACGATAGATGTGCGCATCGGGCCAGGAACGCAATGGCGTTTCGGCAATCCCGTCATGGCCTGGCACGGCGAGTCGGGTAGCGGTCGGGCGTCGGCTTCCGGCATACGGCGACGCTGGTCGGCGGCCTCTCCTCGCACCAATCCCTATGGGTTTCTCGTCATGCCATTGAAACGTCGCGATCCGTACGACATCGCCCAGAACGTTGAGAAACTGGATCATGGCAGCACTCCTTGAGCGCCGATTAGAGCGCCGCTGGCCTTGCCCTTCAAACGAGTATAACGTCCACGTCAGATAACTCTGAGTTATGCGAATGAAGCGCGGACACCTCCCCCTGACGGCTCTCAGAAGCTTCGAAGCAGCCGGTCGTCACCTGAGCTTCAGCCGTGCGGCCGCGGAGCTTTACGTCTCGCAGGCAGCGATCAGCCGCCAGATCCGCGAGCTCGAAGCCTTCCTGCGCCAACCTCTGTTCTTCCGCCATCATCGCCGCGTCGAGTTGACCGACACCGGCCGGCGGCTGCTCGACCAGTTGGTCAGAAGTTTCGAGGGCATCGACAGGCTGCTTTCGGAGTTGACGGCGGCCCAGACGCAGTCCGTGGTCCGTGTCAGCGTCGAGCCATCGCTTGCATCCGTATGGCTGGTCCCGCGGCTCAACCGCTTTCGCGAGTTGCGACCCGATATCGACGTTTCCCTTGAGGTCGACCCGAGGTTGATAGAGTTTCGCAGCGATCAGCCCGAACTTGCCCTGCGCTTCAGTGCGCACGCCACCTCATGGCCACGCAGCGAAGCCGAACAGCTTGCCGCGGTCGTCGATTCACCAGTCCTGTCGCCGGCGCTTCTTGCATCCGGGCCAGCTCTGGAAAAACCGATCGACCTTGGTCGCTACGCATTGCTGCACGAAGAAAACCGTCAGGCTTGGGCGCGCTGGTTCGAAGCGGCTGGCGTGACGGCTGAGGCCGTGCCTGCGCGCGGCCCGATGCTGGCGGATGCTTCGCTTTCGAAGCAGGCAGCTTTGCTTGGACATGGTGTCGCGCTGGGCGATCTTCTGCAGATCGGCGAAGAACTTGCGTCCGGCGCGCTGATCAAGCCTTTCGACATCGACGTCGCGTCCGGCGCCTATTGGCTGGTGGCCAGAAGGCTGAATGACCTTTCAGAGCCGGCCAGGGCTTTTGCCGACTGGGTCCGGGCGGAATTCGCCGAAAGCCGGCGTTTCCTTGCCGAGATCTAGGCCGCCTCCTCGGCCCGCTTCTTCTCAATCTGACCGATGGCGTCGACCACTGCGTCGAAGGTCAGCATGGTCGAGGCGTGGCGCGCCTTATAGTCGCGCACCGGTTCCAGATATTTCAGGTCGGCGAAGCGGCCTTCGGGCGGCGGACCATTTTCCTTCAGCATCTTCAGCATCGTCTCGCGCACGCTGCGCAATTCTTCGGCGCTGGCGCCGACGACATGCTGCGCCATGATCGAAGAGGACGCCTGGCCAAGCGCACAGGCCTTCACGTCATGCGCGAAATCGCTGACGACCCCATCATCCATCTTCAGATCGACGGTCACCGTCGAGCCGCACAGCTTGGAATGTGCTCGTGCGGTTGCGTCGGGCCGGTCGAGCCGGCCGATCCGTGCGATGTTTCCGGCAAAACCCAGAATTTTCGCATTGTAGACATCGTCGATCATATTTTTCCAATCCGTCGCCGCCCAGCGAACAGTCATTGCCGCTCTGGCGTCTTCCTTTCGCTCGGCACGAGCATATATAATGGCGGTAGTCGGGTATCGACAAGGCGACCACAAACCTCGTCGTGCCCAATTCTGTTCACGCCACTTACGGGCTGGAAACCGGGCGAGTTTCTGACACCCGAAAGGTCGTGGTCCGTTCAACTCGTTCCTCCTGAGAGAGGAACTACGGGAGACGCCTTTATGGACGCCGTTATCAAGAAACTCATGCCGCGGTCCGCCTATATGGAAAAGCCGGTCACCGACCGGCCGAGCGAGGCCGAAGTCGAAGCCGCTGTGCGCATCTTGCTGCGCTGGACCGGCGACAACCCTGACCGCGAGGGCCTGATCGACACGCCGAAGCGCGTCACCAAGGCCTTCCGCGAAATGTTCAACGGTTATGATATGTGCCCAGCCGAGGAACTTGGCCGCACCTTCGAGGAAGTCGCCGGCTATGACGACCTCGTCCTCGTCAAGGACATATCCTTCCACTCGCATTGCGAGCATCACATGGTGCCGATCATCGGCAAGGCGCATGTCGGCTATCTGCCTGACGGCAAGGTTGTCGGCCTGTCCAAGATCGCCCGCGTCGTCGACATCTTCGCCCATCGCCTGCAGACCCAGGAAGCGATGACGGCGCAGATTGCCGGCGTCATCCAGGACGTCCTCAATCCGCGCGGCGTGGCGGTCATGCTTGAAGCCGAGCATATGTGCATGGCCATGCGGGGCATCCGCAAGCAGGGCTCCACCACGCTGACCTCGACCTTCACCGGCGCCTTCAAGGATACACCCGAAGAGCAGGTCCGCTTCGTCACCATGGTGCGCGGCGGCGGAACTGATCAGACCCGCCCCACCTTCGTTAAATAAGGACCGGCGAATGTCGGCATTGGAATTCCCGAAAGCTCCCTCAGACAAGAAGGCGCTTGAGGAAGGCACGGTCCTTTCGCCGCGCTTCGATGCCGGCGGCCTCGTCACCGCCGTCGTCACCGATGCCGAAGACGGCATGCTGCTGATGGTCGCGCATATGAATGCCGAGGCGCTGGCGCTAACGCTCGAGACCGGCATCGCGCACTACTGGTCGCGTTCGCGCAACGCGCTGTGGAAGAAGGGCGAAACCTCGGGCAATGTCCAGCAGGTCGTCGAGATGCTCACGGATTGTGACCAGGACGCGATATGGTTGCGCGTCAAAGTGCTGGGTCATGAAGCAACTTGTCACACCGGCCGACGTTCATGCTTTTATCGGACGGTGGGGCTGAGCGATGGCAAAGGGACGCTTGCCAGCGACGGCAGCAAGCCGCTGTTCGATGCGGAAAAAACCTATCGAAAGCCCAATACACCATCAATATGAACCATTCGCAGCACTTCAGCCACGTGTATTCATGATTTCGATACGGCCCGCCTGTAGGATGACCGTGGGACAAGGGAGATTGTGATGCTCGACTGGGCGTCATTGCGCAACAGACCTGACGTTCGGGAGGCGAATGGCCTCTCCTCGGCCGCGGGCGCATCCGAAACCATATCTCCGGGCAAAACAGGGATTTCGCTGGCATTGGGTGGCGGCTGTGCGCGCGGCTGGGCGCATATCGGCGTGCTGCGCGCGCTTGACGAAGCCGGCATCGAAGTGTCGATGATCGCCGGCACCTCGATCGGCGCGCTGGTCGGCGGCTGCTATGTTGCCGGCAAGCTCGACGAGCTGGAAGAATTCGCGCGCAGCCTGACCAGGCGGCGCATTTTTGGCCTTCTCGACCTCAATCTACGCGGCAGCGGCCTGTTCGGTGGCATGAAGCTCGATGCGCGGCTACGCGAGCACATAGCCGGCATCCGCTTCGAGGACCTGCCAAAACCATTCGTCTGCGTCGCTTCGGAAATCCGCACCGGCCATGAGATCTGGCTGTCGAGCGGCTCGTTGAGCACCGCAATGCGCGCCTCCTACGCGCTGCCCGGCGTGTTCGAGCCGGTCGCCTGCAATGGGCGTGTGCTGGTTGACGGCGCCCTGGTCAATCCGGTGCCGGTCTCGGTTTGCCGTGCCTACGAGCAGCCGCTCGTGGTCGCGGTGAACCTTCACTACGATCTGTTCGGCCGCGCCGCGGTGATCAAGCACAATGCCGGCGAGTTGGTCATCGAGAAAGACGCGCCGCGGGCCGGCCACGCCGATCCCGAACGCCAGTCGCGCGAGACGCGGCTCGGCATTACCGGCGTCATGGTCGAGGCCTTCAACATCATTCAGGATCGCATTTCGCGCGCCAGGCTGGCCGGCGACCCGCCGGACATATCGCTGCAGCCGAAGCTCAGCCATATCGGCCTGACCGAATTCCACCGCGCCGACGAAGCAATCCGTATCGGCTACCAGGCAACGATGGCGCAGATCGGCGACCTGACCCGGCTGCAGACCGTCCTCGCTTAGGCAGAGCGGACGGCGAGCTTCTCAGGCAAGCGCCGCGTCGACGATACGAAATTGCACCGTGCGGTTGCCGTTCCAGTGGTTGCCCGACAGCGAGCCGGCTACATGCACCGGCTTACCCCTGTTCTTGAACAGGAATTCGCCGAGCGCGGTATCGACGGCGCGAAAGGCGATCGCCTGGATGCGGCCGCCGCTTTCCGACTGCAGGTCGGCGCGGATGTGGTTGGTGCCGACCGCCCGCGCATCGACAAGCCGGTGGCGCGGCAGCGCGAACACCGGCGCGACATGCCCTGCGCCGAACGGCCCTGCCCTCTCAAGTGCATCGAGCAGCGCGAGCGTCGCGCCCTCGGCGGCAAGCGCACCGTCGATCGCCAGGCTCTCCTGCCCTTGCAGGCGGAACACGTCCACCGCCGCGCGCTCTTCGAAGAAAGCCCTGAGTTCGCCGAGCTTCGCCCGCTCGACAGTGATGCCGGCCGCCATTCCGTGGCCGCCGCCCTTGACGATAAGTCCGGCATCGGCAGCCTCGCGCACCAGCCGGCCGAGGTCGAAGCCAGACACTGAACGGCCTGAACCCGTACCGACACCGTTGGCGTTGAAGGCAATGGCAAATGCGGGCCGGCGCGCATGGTCCTTGAGCCGCGAGGCAAGCAGGCCGACAATGCCCGGGTGCCAGTTGCTGCTGGCTGTGACCACGATGGCCGGACCATTGCCGCCGGCAAGCTCGGCGTCGGCCTCTGAGCGCGCCGCGGCCAGCATCTCCTGCTCCATCGACTGCCGCTCCTGGTTGAGCCGATCCAGCGTCTCGGCGATGGTGCGGGCTTCGACCGGGTCGTCGGTTGCAAGCAGGCGGCTGCCAAGTGCTGCGTCGCCGATGCGCCCGCCGGCGTTGATGCGCGGACCGATCAGAAAGGCCAGATGGAACGTGCTGATCGGCTCGCCTATACGCGAGACCCGCGCCAACGCCGCCAGCCCTTCGTTTCTCTGCTGCCGCGCCACCTGCAGCCCCTTGATCACGAAGGCGCGGTTGACGCCGGTGAGCGGCACCACGTCGCAGACTGTGCCCAGCGCCACCAGGTCGAGCAGGGCAAGGAGGTCCGGCGGTGCGGCATCCGGCAAGCGGCCGCGCAGGATCTTCGCGGTCTGCACCAGGCAAAGGAAGACGACGCCGGCGGCACAAAGATGACCTTGGCCGGAAAGGTCGTCCTCGCGATTTGGGTTAACGACCGCAGCCGCCGCCGGCAACGGCCCGCCGACCTGATGGTGATCGAGCACCACGACGTCGGCGCCGGCGGCCTTCGCCGCATCGATGGAAGCAGCACTATTGGTGCCGCAATCGACGGTGACGATCAGCGTCGCGCCGCGCGAGACGAGTTCGCGCATCGCTTCCGGATTGGGGCCGTAACCCTCGAAGATGCGGTCCGGTATGTAGATCTCCGACGGCACCGAGAAATGCGCGAGAAAGCGCTTGAGCAGCGCCGACGAGGCGGCGCCGTCGACATCGTAATCGCCAAAGATCGCTACCTTTTCCCTGGCCGTCACCGCCTGGGCGATACGAGAGGCGGCCTTGTCCATGTCGGTCAGCGATGCCGGGTCGGGCAGCAGGTTGCGGATGGTCGGATCGAGAAACCGCTCGGTCTGCTCGGCGGTGACGCCGCGCCCGGCCAGCACGCGCGCCACGATGTCGGGCACGCCATAACCTTGCGCGATGGCGAGCGCGGCCATGTCCTGGCGCTCGGTCAGCCGGTGTTCCCAGGAAACGCCGGTGGCCGATTGCCTGACATCGAGGAAAAAGCGTCTTTCCCCCGTCACGTGATGCGCCGTCTGCAATTTGTCATTGCGCACAATATGCAACGGCTAACTGAGTCGAAATCAAAACTTTTCCAGATCCTGGTGCCTGGCCTTGATCTCGCGCACGGTCCGCGATGACGAGCGCAGCACGATCGTGTGCGTGGTGATGAAATTGTGGCCGAACTTGACGCCGGCCAGCATATTGCCGTCGGTGACGCCGGTCGCGGCAAACAGCACGTCGCCGCGTGCCATGTCTTGCGTGTGGTAGATCCGTTTGGGGTCGGAGATGCCCATCTTGGCGGCGCGCGCCAGCTTTTCCGGCGTATCGAGGATCAACCTGCCCTGCATCTGGCCACCGGTGCAGCGCAAGGCGGCAGCTGCAAGCACGCCTTCCGGCGCGCCTCCGGTGCCGAGATAAATGTCGATACCGGTCTCGTCCGGATCGGTGGTGTGGATGACCCCGGCGACATCACCGTCGCCGATCAGACGGATCGCGGCGCCGGTCGCCCGCACGGCTTCGATCAACGCGCCATGGCGTGGCCGGTCGAGAATACAGGCGGTGATCTCCGCCACCGGCACGCCCTTGGCCCTGGCGAGGCTGGCGATGTTTTCGGCCGGCGAGGCATCGATGTCGATGATGCCGTCGGCATAGCCCGGGCCGATCGCGATCTTGTCCATATAGACATCCGGCGCGAACAAAAGGCTAACTTTTTCGGCAATGGCGATAACGGCCAATGCGTTGGGCAGGTTCTTGGCGCAGATCGTCGTGCCTTCGAGCGGATCGAGCGCGATGTCGACAGCCGGGCCTTTGCCGGTACCGACTTCCTCGCCGATATAAAGCATCGGCGCCTCGTCGCGCTCGCCCTCGCCGATCACTACCGTGCCGTTGATGGCAAGACGGTTGAGTTCCTGCCGCATGGCATCGACCGCAACCTGGTCGGCGGCTTTCTCGTCGCCGCGTCCGCGCAATCTGGCGGCCGCGACCGCGGCGCGTTCGGTGACGCGCACCAATTCCATGGTCAGTATCCGGTCGAGGCCGGCGACAATGTTCTGGGCCACATTCATCGATGGACAATCCTCGTTGGCACTTTGTTTTCATGCATGTCGTCGTCCCAAAAACCGCCGCACACTTTTGGGCGACATGCATTAGCCTCCCGCCAGAGACGCGCTCCTTGTGTCAAAGCCCCGTGACAACAGCAAGACCTGCGCTGGACCTTTTTGAAAACGCAGCAATATCAATCGATTAAAGGCAAATAAGGAGACTTCTATCCGGCCCGCTCGATGCGGATGACTTGCGGCTTGTCGGTCAGAAGGCTGTCCCTGGTGATGCCGTCGACGGCCTTGCGCACCGCCGCCTCGGTCGTCTCGTGGGTCACCAGGATGACGGTCTTCTGTGCCTCGGTTTCCGGACCGGCGGCATGCTGGACGATCGATTCCAGCGAAATGTCGTTGTCGGCCATGCGCTTGGCTATTGCCGCGAAGACGCCGAGGCGGTCGTGCACGGTCAGCCGGATGAAATAACCCCCGGCATGGCTGCGCATCTGCGCCTTCTTATAGGGCTTGAGCTCCTTCGCCGGCCGGCCGAAAACCGGACCATGCTGGAAGCCAGGCCGGCTTTTAGCGATGTCGGCAATGTCGCCGATCACCGCCGATGCGGTGGCGTTGCCGCCGGCACCGGGGCCGGAGAGCAGCAATTCGCCGAGGATGTCGGTCTCGATGGCCACCGCATTGGTGACGCCGTGCACTTGCGCGATGACCGAGGCCGTCGGCACCATGGTCGGATGCACGCGCTGCTCGATGCCGCTTTCGGTGCGTTGGGCGACGCCAAGCAGCTTGATCCGGTAGCCGAGATCGCCGGCCGCACGGATATCGGCCTGGCTGATGTTGGAGATGCCCTCCATATAGATATCGTTGGCGGCGATCCTCGTGCCGAAAGCCAGGCTGGTCAGGATCGACAGCTTGTGTGCGGTGTCGTGGCCCTCGATGTCGAAGGTCGGGTCGGCTTCGGCATAGCCCAACCGTTGCGCGTCCTTCAGGCAGGCATCGAAGGACAGGCCCTCGGCCTCCATGCGTGTCAGTATGTAGTTGCAGGTACCGTTGAGGATGCCGAAAACGCGGGTCACCGAATTGCCGGCCATCGCCTCGCGCATTGTCTTGATAACCGGAATGCCGCCGGCCACCGCCGCCTCGTAATTGAGCAGCACGCCTTTCCTCTCGGCGATCTCGGCCAGTGCCACCCCGTGCTTGGCAAGCAATGCCTTGTTTGCGGTAACGACATGTCGGCCGGCCTCGAGCGCCGCTTTGACGGACGAGCGCGACGGGCCTTCGTCGCCGCCGATCAGCTCGACGAAGACATCTATCTCGGCGATCTGCGCCATCTTGACGGCATCGTCGAACCACTGTGCTGTGCCAAGATCAACGCCGCGGTCGCGTTTGGGATCGCGGGCCGAAACCGCCGACACCACGATATCGCGTCCGCACTGCCGCGTCAGTTCGGCCGCCTTGTCGCGCAGCACACGGGCCACAGACGCACCGACGGTGCCGAGGCCGGCAATTCCAACACGCAACGCTTCAGCCATGTCCGGCGACGCCCCTCAACAATTCGGTCGATGTGTATAAGATCAGCGATGCGCGGCGAGCGGTACGACATTATTCGGCTGCTTGGCGCTGGATGCGAGGAAGCGCTTGATGTTGCGCGCCGCTTGCCGGATCCGATGCTCGTTTTCGACCAGCGCGATGCGCACGTGATCGTCGCCATGCTCGCCGAAGCCGACGCCCGGCGCCACCGCGACGTCGGCGTGCTCGATCAGGAGCTTGGAGAACTCAAGCGAGCCAAGGTGCTTGAACGGCTCCGGGATCGGCGCCCAGGCGAACATCGATGCCGCCGGTGCGGGAATGGTCCATCCGGCACGGCTGAAGGAGTCGACCATGACATCGCGGCGTTTGCGGTAGACGTCGCGCACTTCGGCGATGTCGGCGCCGTCGCCGTTCAGTGCATGCGCCGCCGCCACCTGGATCGGCGTGAAGGCGCCATAGTCGAGATAGGATTTCACCCGCGTCAGCGCCGAGATCAGCCGTTCATTGCCGACCGCAAAACCCATACGCCAGCCCGGCATCGAAAAGGTCTTCGACATCGAGGTGAACTCGACGGCGACGTCTATGGCGCCCGGCACCTGCAGCACCGAAGGCGGCGGATTGCCGTCGAAATAAATCTCCGAATAGGCAAGATCCGACAGGATGATGATGTCGTTCTTCCTGGCGAAGGCCACCACCTCCTTGTAGAAATCGAGCGAAGCGACCAGTGCCGTCGGGTTGGACGGATAATTGAGGATCAGAGCCAGCGGCTTCGGGATCGAATGGCGGATGCCGCGCTCCAGGGCCGGGATAAAGCCGTCGTCCGGCTCGACCTGCAGCGAGCGGATGACGCCGCCCGACATAATGAAGCCGAAGGCGTGGATCGGATAGGTCGGATTGGGGCACAGGATCACGTCGCCGGGGGCGGTGATCGCCTGTGCCATATTGGCGAAGCCCTCCTTCGAGCCGAGCGTCGCCACCACCTGGCTGTCCGGGTCGAGCTTCACGCCGAAGCGGCGGGCATAGTAGTTGGCCTGTGCACGGCGCAGACCCGGAATGCCGCGCGACGACGAATATCGGTGCGTGCGCGGATCGCGCACCACCTCGCATAATTTGTCGACGATGGCCTTGGGCGTCGGCAGGTCCGGATTGCCCATGCCAAGATCGATGATGTCGGCGCCGCGCGAACGGGCGCTGGCCTTCAGGCGGTTGACCTGTTCGAAGACATAGGGCGGAAGCCGGCGGACCTTGTGAAATTCTTCCATGGCAGTTCCAGACAGTGAGGTTGCGGTCGCGCGTATAAGCTTATTTGCAACTAGGGTCGAGAGCGGGGTCGCATTTGCCTTCGATCTGCTTCAGCGCCTCGGCGCCGTGTTTTTTTGCCAGCTGGTCCAGCGCTGCCTGGTCCGCAACCTTGACGCCGCCGCCCTTGGCGGTCTGGCTCTGCTTCTCGGCCTTCAGTTGGGCGAGCTTGGCGTTCTTTTCCTCGTCGGTGAATTGCTCGGCCGCCACCTGCGGCCGGATGTTCAGGTTCGGATAGGAACCGGTGTCCTTCGCGCCGACAAGGCCGGTGGCGGGCGCCGCACCTTCCATGTTGCTGCTCGTGCAACCGGCCATCGCCAACATGACGAGCGCCATGCGGCAAAAACGACCAGTGCCGGAAAAAACGTTCTTGCCAATATTAATCGTCATATTGTTTTCCTGGCGGCCGGGTTAGAGCACATTGGACCCTGTTCGATATCCCATGGTAATATGTCAACAAAACGCTTCGGGAGGAACCCCGCGAACCATGGCCAAAACACCCGATTCGGGCAAAGCGGAAGATGACCAACCTTCGACCGTCGAGCAATATCTGGTGAAGGACCCGGAACGATTCGCTCTGAACATGGCCCGCATGATCGAGCAGGCCGGCAAAGCCGCCTCGGCATGGGCCGAGCCGCGGGAAAAGGGCGAGGTACGCGATCACGTCGCCGAGCCGGTCGTCGACATGGTGAAGACGTTCTCCAAGCTCACCGAGTACTGGCTCTCCGACCCGCAGCGCGCGCTGGAGGCGCAAACGCGGCTGTTTTCCGGCTACATGACCGTCTGGGCCAATGCTGTCCAGCGCGTCGGCGCCGGCGCCGAGGACGCCGAGGATGCGGTCAAGCCCGAGCGCGGCGACAAGCGTTTCCAGGACCCGGAATGGGGCCGCAACGCCTTCTTCGATTTCCTCAAACAGGCGTATCTGGTCACCTCGCGCTGGGCGGCCGAACTGGTCGAGCACGCCGACGGCCTCGACGAGCATACCCGCCACAAGGCCGGCTTTTATGTCAAGCAGGTGTCCAATGCCATCTCGCCGTCGAATTTCATCCTGACCAATCCGGAATTGTTTCGCGAGACTGTCGCCTCGAACGGCGAAAACCTGGTGCGCGGCATGAAGATGCTCGCCGAGGACATCGCCGCGGGCAAGGGTGACCTGAAGCTGCGGCAGGCAGATTATTCGCCCTTCGAGATCGGCAAGAATCTCGCCGCCACGCCGGGTAAGGTGGTCGGCCGCAGCGACGTCGCCGAAATCCTGCAATACGAGCCGACTACCGACACCGTGCTCAAGCGGCCGCTGCTGATCTGCCCGCCATGGATCAACAAATACTACATCCTCGATCTCAACCCGCAAAAATCCTTCATTCGCTGGGCGGTCGAGCAAGGCCACACCGTGTTCGTAATCTCCTGGATCAACCCGGACGAGCGGCACGGCGCCAAGAGTTGGGAGGCCTATATCAGGGAGGGCCTGCAATACGGCCTCGACACGATCGAGAAGGCAACCGGCGAAAGGCAGGTCAACGCCATCGGCTATTGCGTCGGCGGCACGCTTCTGGCGGCGGCCCTGGCGCTGATGGCGCAGGAAGGCGACCACCGCATCAAATCCGCCACCTTCTTCACGACCCAGGTCGATTTCACCTATGCCGGCGATCTAAAAGTGTTCGTCGACGAGGAGCAGGTCGCGGCCGTCGAGAAGGCGATGAACGAGAAAGGCTATCTCGACGGCACCAAGATGGCGACTGCCTTCAACATGCTGCGCTCGGGCGACCTGATCTGGCCCTATGTCGTCAACAACTACATGCGCGGCAAGGATCCCCTGCCCTTCGACCTGCTCTACTGGAATGCCGATTCGACCCGCATGGGCGCTGCCAACCATTCCTTCTATTTGCGCAATTGCTATCTCGAGAACAGGCTCTCGCAAGGCATGATGGAACTGGCGGGCCGCACGGTTTCGCTGAAGGACGTTACCATTCCGGTCTACAACCTCGCCTCTAAGGAGGACCACATCGCGCCGGCGCTATCGGTATTCCTCGGCTCGAAATATTTCGGCGGCGAGGTCGACTACGTCATGGCCGGCTCCGGCCACATCGCCGGGGTCGTCAATCCGCCGGCGGCGCAAAAATATCAATACTGGACCGGCGGCAAGCCGGCCGGCGACTTTGACCAATGGCTCGCCCGGGCCACAGCCCACCCCGGTTCCTGGTGGCCGCACTGGCAACGCTGGATCGAAGCCAAGGACAATACCCGCGTTCCGGCCCGCAAACCGGGCGAGCACATGCAAGTTCTAGGCGAAGCCCCCGGCACCTATGTCAAGGTGCGCGTGTAACCATCTGTAATGTGTGGTGAGTTGACGCGCCGCCAAAAGCGGGCGAAATGGTGCCGTCAACCCTGAGCAGCCTTGATTCATCCTCTAGCCGCCAAATTACTTTGAGGCTTGCAGATTTGACACAGGTCTCGTTTCCGGTTCGGGGAACAAGGGTCATTTCGACGAGACGTTTCGGCGCCGCGCCAATGACGAACCGGTCGGATATCGAGGGGGAATTTTGTTTTGAGATCAGCAGGATCGCGCCTCGCGAAGGGAGAAAGCCGCGCCATTGTGGCGGCGCTTTTCTCGGTGCTCCTGGCGTCCTGCACCTCGGCCGGCGACCCGACCATGTCGGTCGGCATGCCAGGCTACAATACCTCGGCTACCGAAATCAGCACGGCCGCCGGTGCGCCCCAGGCCAGCACGGCCGCATCATCGTCGCAGATGACAACCGCACAAATGACGATGAATGCCGACGGTGACGCCAACCTTCCCGAGCAAGTCGCCTATGTGCCAATAGCCAAGCCAGGGGCCAAGCCCGATGCCGGCTTCCCGATCGCCGTTCCAACGGCAGCCGAGACGATCGCGGGACACACGCCGCAGCCGCTGCAACCAAACGCCCAGACGGCCGAACAGGCCGTGGCACAGAACAGTGCTGATGCATCGAAGCCCGACGCCAAGGCCGCCGCGGCGGCGACGAACAACCCGGTCTATGTAACCGCCGGCGAGATGCCGCAGCCACAGGCCTACGCACCGAAGAAAAACTTCCTGGCCTCGCTGTTCAGCGCCACCCCCGCTTCGGCAGCATCGCCGGCCAACAGCAGATCGGGCGGGCAGGCAGCGGTCGTGCGGGCCAAGGCGACGCCTGCGGCAAAACCCACCGTTACCCTGGCCTCGGCCAATTCGGCAGAAAAGCCGGTGCAGCTGGTGTCGACCGGCGATACCAGCCATTTCACGGCCGATGCGCTGCCGGGCGTGCGCCAGACGGCGCTGTTCGAGATCAAGCGCAAATCCGGCCTCGACGATGAGAGCGACGTCGATCTCAACGAAGACGAAGGTTCGGGTGGCGCCTACCAGGTCGCCTCCGCCGCCGGCCTTGCCCGGCTGGCGCCCAACGGCCTCCTGAAACAGAACGAAAGCGTCGATGTCGCCTGCTTGAAGCCGTCGCTGGTTCGCGTGCTGAAGACGATCGAAGGCCACTACGGCCGCAAGATGACGGTCACCTCCGGCTATCGCGATCCGGCCCGCAACCGCCGCGCCAACGGCGCCAAGAATTCGCTGCACATGTACTGCGCCGCCGCCGACATCCAGGTTCCCGGCGTCTCGAAGTGGGAACTGGCAAGCTACATCCGCACCATGCCGGGCCGCGGCGGCGTCGGCACCTACTGCCACACCGAATCCGTCCATGTCGATGTCGGCCCCGAGCGCGACTGGAACTGGCGTTGCCGCAGGCGCGGTTAGGGCGAGGTTCTTCGGCCACTGCGAAGTTCGCTCGGCGACGCTACATCATGCCGCAAAACCAGCTTGGCTGTCGGAAAGACGCGGTTTGGAGCCAAAGGAAAAAAGTTGTCGCAGCCGGCGGCAGACGGGTTGCCGGTTTGTCGCGACGCAACTATAAGCGCTCACATCTGAGCGCGCCCATCGTCTAGCGGTCAGGACACCGCCCTTTCACGGCGGTAACAGGGGTTCGATTCCCCTTGGGCGTACCAGCAATTTCAACTTGGCATATGTCTATCGCCAGCGTGATGCTGGCAAGCGTGGCTGGACCCTACCCACTCTGAGGGGGTGTCAGCAAAGGGGCGAAGACAGACTGCGGATCGTGTCGACGGCTCCCTACGCCCTCAGCCCCCTCGCCTCGCCGCCGCGCTTGCGCGGAGGAACCATCATGTCCCTGGCAAGCAAGCCGCTCACCCGGCAAAAGGCCATGAAGGCCCGCCATGCGTCTTCGGTCTCGACGATGTCCACCGTGGCGCCAAAACAGGCATTGAACGCGGCCTGGTAGGTTGGCCCCTTCCGGCGAACCGGCCACGTTTGCAGCAAATCGAGCGCCTGCTCGACACTGTAGATTTCCTCGACCGGCTGGCCGGGCACAGGCGCGATACGCACCGGCACCGCAAATTGCAGTCTGTCCATTCGACCTCTCCCGAACCGATACCCCCGCAGCAACATCGTTCGGCACAAAAAGTTGCCGTGGCGGCTCATGCTTGGGCCGACTTCTCACCTAGAAATGTGTCGTCACTGCGGTAGCCAAATGAACCGGTCGGGAGCATGGGCAGCTACAGGCAAGGAGAGTGCCCCAAAGACCTGAATATCGCCGGTCTTCGGTCGTCGCCGGCAGTTCGTCCTTGAACCTTGCGCCTTCCAGTGCCAAATCTGGGGAGATTTCTCTGGCGGGGGCTCATCCAGCCCTTGCATCCCTGCAGACGGACAAAAATGGTCACCTATCTCGACGCCGCCACGGCACCGCTCAGAAACACCGGCCAGATCCGTCTTTACGACGAGGAAGGCTTTATCGGCATGCGCAAGGCTTGCGATCTCACGGCGCGCTGCCTCGACGAACTGGTATCGATGGTGGCGCCCGGCGTCACCACCGAAGCGATCGATCGCTTCGTCTTCGAGTTCGGCATGGACCATGGCGCGCTTCCGGCGACACTCAACTACCGCGGCTACACGAAATCATCCTGCACCTCGATCAACCACGTCGTCTGTCACGGCATACCCGACAGCAAGCCGTTGAAGGATGGCGATATCGTCAATATCGACGTCACCTATATACTCGACGGCTGGCATGGCGACTCCTCACGCATGTATCCGGTGGGCACGATCAAGCGTGCCGCGGAGCGGCTGCTCGAAGTCACGTATGAGTGCCTGATGCGCGGCATCGCGGCAATCAAGCCGGGCGCCCGCACCGGCGCCATCGGCGCCGCCATCCAGACCTACGCCGAAGCCGAGCGTTGCTCGGTGGTGCGCGATTTCTGCGGCCACGGCGTCGGCCGGCTGTTTCACGACGCGCCGAACATCCTGCATTACGGCAGCGCCAGCGAAGGCGTCGAGATGCGGCCGGGCATGATCTTCACCGTCGAGCCGATGATCAATCTCGGCCGGCCGCATGTGAAAGTGCTGTCGGACGGCTGGACCGCGGTGACGCGTGACCGTTCGCTTTCGGCGCAGTACGAACACACGATCGGCGTCACCGAAACCGGCTGCGAGATCTTCACGCTGTCGCCAAAAAACCTCGACCGCCCCGGCCTGCGGGCCTAGTGTCTGGCAGATCGGGCGTTACCGTGCCCGGCAAATGCTGGGTGGGGCAGCCATGAACGGCGACGACGACGAGCGGGCCTTCTTTCCCGAAAGGCCGGTGCGATCGCCTGCGAAGGCGGTGGCCGCCGACAAGCCGCATTATCTCGGCCATCGCGACCGCTTGCGCGAGCGCTTCGCCGCCAGTCCTAACACCCTCCCCGACTACGAACTGCTCGAGCTTCTATTGTTCCGGCTGATCCCGCGCGCCGACACCAAGCCGGTCGCCAAGGCCTTGCTGGCACGCTTCGGTACATTGGCCGAGGTCCTCGGCGCGCCCGTCGAGCGCCTGCAGGAAGTGAAGGGCATCGGCCCGATGGTGGCGCTCGACCTCAAGGTGGTTGCGGCAACGGCGCAACGCATGGCGCGCGGCGAGATCGCCGGCCGCGAGCTGTTGTCGACCTGGACGCAGGTTCTCGAATACTGTCGGTCGGTGATGGCCTTCGAGGAGCGCGAGCAGTTCCGCATCCTGTTCCTCGACAAGAAAAACGCGCTGATCGCCGACGAAGTGCAGCAGGTCGGCACCGTCGACCACACACCGGTCTATCCGCGCGAGGTGGTCAGGCGCGCCCTGGAGCTCTCTGCCACGGCGATCATTCTGGCGCATAATCATCCGTCGGGAGACCCGACGCCGTCGCGCGCCGACATCGAGATGACCAAGCTGATCATAGAGACGGCCAAACCGCTTGGCATTGCCGTTCACGACCACATCATCATCGGCAGGAAAGGCCACTCCAGCATGAAGGGCCTGCTGCTGATCTGAGGTTTGGCGTTGTTTTCAGCTTTGTCCGCTGTGCGCCTATGTACCGCAACCTCAAGGCGGTCGGCTCGATAAATTCTGGCGCCGAGGCTCAGCTGGCCGTGCGCAGGCGCCGCGATCGGACAAATGTCTTAAGTCCCTCGGAGTCTAACGGGTGGCCGAAGGCATAACCCTGCAATATGTCGCAGCCCAGGCCCTTGAGTAGCCGTGCGTGCTGCATCGTCTCGACGCCTTCCGCCACGACCTCGATACCCAGCGATTTGCCGATTTCGATGATCGACGAGACAACCTGCCTTCTCTGCGGCGATTTGACGATTGGGGTGACCAGCTGCCGATCTATCTTCAGCCGGCGCGGCTGCAACTTCAGCAAACTGACCATCGAAGCGTAGCCGGTACCAAAATCGTCTATTTCGATGTCAATCCCCAGTTCTTTTATTTGCTCGATGTTCCACGTGACAAGATCGTCGTTCTCGTCCAGGAAAATCGACTCAACAAGCTCGAACGAAACTGTTCCTCTCTTGATATCTTGTTCTCGCAGGCTCTTGATAAGCTCCTCGTCTTGAAGGCGCCTCGCCGAGACATTGACCGACACCCGTGGAATGTTAAGTTTTGCAGCGGACCACTCTTCGAAATCCGAAAGCGATTGCTTCAATATGGCTTGGTCGATGATCGAGACGACGTTCAGTTCTTCCGCAATCCTCAGGAAGATGTCGGGCGCCAAAATACCCTTTACTGGATGTTGCCACCTCGCCAGCGCCTCAACCCCAACGATTTCGAGCGTCTTTGCGTCAAATTGGGGCTGGTAGAACGGGATGAACTCGTTGCGCTCGAGGCCGCCGAGAATTTCGTCGGCAATCCGTTTTGTATCGACGATTTCGCTTTGCATCGCGTCAGTGAAGAATTCGTATCGATTGCGCCCTCGGCTCTTTGCTCGGTAAAGCGCGATATCTGCGTTCACCAGCAGGTGTTTGGCTTCGACATCTTTTCCGTTGTCGACAGCTATACCCACGCTGACGCCAAAACGGCACCGGTGGCCCTGATAATAGACGGGCTCGCGCATCTGGCTGATGACCCGATCGGCAAGCAGCGCCAGTTGCTTGGTATCGTCGCGTACCACGCACAGAACGATGAATTCGTCTCCTCCAATGCGGGCGACGAATCCTTCGTCGCCGACCTTCGATCTGAGGACTGTCGACGCGTGAACCAGCATCGCGTCACCGGCGGCGTGGCCCAGCGTATCGTTGATGTGCTTGAACCGATCCAGATCGATGTGAAGCAGTGCCGCACGCCCGCCTGAGCGCCTGGCGTTTGCCGCGTAGTCTTCCAGTACCTGGTCGAGGTAACGCCGGTTGGGCAAGCCGGTCAGCGAGTCATGAAGCGCAATGTGCTCTATGCGCGCCTTGGCCGACTCGAGTTCTGCATTTTTCGACTCCGACAGCTGTTTTGCGCGAACCAGATCCTTGTTCAGCAGGACGTCGGCAGTCACGTCCCATTCCGCGCCGATCATTTTTGGGGTGTCGTTTGTGGCCCGGTAAAGGATCGCCTTGGACCGGACATGACGGACCTCGCCATTCGGGCGCACAATCCGGTACTCCGACAAATATGGTCGTCCGCTGGCCACCGCCGTATCGAAATCTGCGTTGGCGCCAGCCAGATCATCTGGATGGATCGCTCCCGCCCAGTCTGTGTAGCCCCGGTGCTCCCCCGCTGGTTTGCCATATATTTCATTGACGCGTTCATCCCATGTAAGCTCGTTGGTCGCGAGATCGTGTTCCCAAACCCCGATAGCCGAAGCTTCCAGAGCGAGTTCGAGGCGTCGTGACAATCGGCGCAATTCCGCATAATTGCGCTGTCTTTCGCCTATCAGACGACCAGTGACCAGGAAAGGGAACACAACCAAGGCCCCGGCCGTCGCCATGATCGCGCGCAACAACCATGCGTTACTTGGCGTCGAAGGCCAGCCGTTCTCGGGAATGGCAGCGAGCTGCCACGAGCCGGAAGGAAGCAAAACGTCAGCCGTCACCGGATCGCTTTTGCTGATCTCCTCATTGCCGTAGAATTGACCACCTCGGTGACCGAGGGCGTCCCTGCCGATCAGCGCTACGTCGATCCCGAGATCGTCGTCAAGCATGCCGCTCGCTTTGTAAAGGCGCTGCACGTCGACAACGGCTGAAATAATGCCCCAGAACCTTTCCGTGTTGCCCGCGCTGGGCACGAAAACCGGAAAGCGGCCGATGAAGCCTTGTCCCCCCTGCTTCAGCTCGACGGGACCGGCAAGCACCAGCTTGCGTTCATCTCGCGCCCTCAGCGCAGCCGCACGCTGCCGCTCGTTCTTGCGGTAGTCCAGGCCCATCGCCTGCTCATTACCCTCCATCGGGTACATCAGGGAAACGACCAGATCGGGCGCGCCGGCAATATTGTTCAATTGCGAGTCGGCGCCAAATAGATTGCTCGCCAGCGAGGCGAAGCGTTGCTGTCCCATATAAGGCTCGGTCACGACGGCGGCGACCAATCCACGCACGAGTTGAAGGTTTCCGTTGATATTGCCTTCGAGCTTGGCGCGGATGAGATTGACCTTGGTCAACACGTCCGCACGGACGGCCTGGTCCGAGACGACTTTGTTCTGGTGCTCCGCGAACGCGGCGCTGATAAGTATGACGACAAGCGCGATCGCCGCCGGAATATTTGCCGACGAAAAGACGACCTCCTTGATGCCGCCGAACTTAGCGCGGAAAAAAGCCAATAGGCGATTCCTCAAGTGCCATTTCAGGTTCCCGGGTCGACCCGATGAGGAAACATTAGCTTTCAATGTTTAATGTCACCTTCACGCTCCTTAGAGCTTTGCGCTTTCCGACCCGTTGCTGATGCTGCAGGCCCGAGCGGTTGGAGCCAGCTGCCGACTTCCACTGACATGGTCCCACTGATTGAGTTGAGATGCGCTGGCGCCGGCGATCCTTCGGAAGATCGAGGAGCGCGAGCGATTGCAAACTTCGACGCTCCGACCCGAGTACTCAGGAGCGTCGACCTGGACTAGTGCCCCTCGATCGCCTTGGGAGACACAAGGTATGGTATCTTGCCGATGCTGCGCTTCGTCGCGCCAATGGAATAGGCCATCGGTATCTTGGGAGAGTTCTCTGGCAGGCCGTACATATCCTTGCCGGCCAGCACGGCAAATGAAAAGTGCTGCCACGAAACAGTGTCATGCTCATTGAGAAAATCGAGCGTCAGACCAGCTGAAATCAGCGCATTCACCACGTCACTGATCGGGTGGATCCATTCATAATAGCGAGGATGCTTCAAGATGCGGTCATCGCCGGTGTAGGTCAGTTCCTCGTTCCAGGCGAGCGGTCGAGCTATCGGCGTTCGCCAGTCGTGCTTCAATTCCAGGGCCGCGGCCTTTCGATCGCACTGAAACATCAATGGATGGCCCTCGGCCATGTAGAGACGGCCGCCGGGTCTCAGGAGGTCGGCAACCACCCGCGCCCAACGGAAAACGTCGTCCAGCCAGTTTACCGAGCCCCATGTAACGTAAGCGATGTCAAAGGTCCGACCGAGCGCTTCCACCGCTTCGAACAGTGGCGCTTCCACGAAGCGCACGTCGGTGCCTGCCTTCGCAGCAAAATCCCGCGCCGCCGCGATCGCCGCCGGTGAAAAGTCGAGCCCCGTCACACTGCCTGCGCCGAGATTCTTCAGGCTGATCGTGTCGAGGCCGATGTGACACTGCAGGTGGACGATATCCTTGCCGGCAATATCGCCGACCTCGCGCGTTTCCAGCTCGTAGAGATTGGATCCGCCGGCCAGCACATTCTCGATGTGGTAGCTGCCCGTTGTGTCGGTCGAGTGCAGTTCGGCCCGATCATCCCAATTAAGGCGGTTCGCACCCAAAAACCGTTCCAAATTCCCCCCACCCCTGACTGACGCATGGTAAACAAGTCGTTAAACTACCTTTGCAGCGAAAGTATCGCGCGTCAATCCGGACCGGGCGGCAGTTTGCCACCGTTCGCGGACACCATAGCTTCTGGAACGCTTGCCGCAGATCAAAGGCTTCTGGCGCAGTCGCCGCGCTTGGCAATAAGACCCTGCAGGCGCACCTGACGCCATCCTCGTGGTCTGCATGTGGATTGTCGGTTCCTCAGCCCGGCACAGCCACCATCGCGACATTTCGGGAGAGTTCGTTTGTGGGGGCACCTGCGCCCGCCGTGCCGTTCGTGAGTGCTCGGTAGAGTGCCACATAATCGCTGCACATGCGCTCGACCGTGAACCGCTTCTCGAACGTCTGCCGCACTCGTGCGCGATCGAGGCAGTCTATGCGCCGGAGCGCGCCCACAGCTTCCTCCACCGTATCCACGATCCATCCGGACACACCGTCATCGATGATCTCCGGGACGGCGCCACGCCGGAACGCAATCACCGGCGTACCGCAGGCCATTGCTTCGATCGTCACGAGCCCGAAGGGTTCCGGCCAGTCGATCGGGAACAAAAGCGCTTTCGCATTGCCCAGAAAATCCGCCTTTTGCCGCTCATCGATTTCGCCAATGAACTCCACGTTCGAATGCCGCAGCACTTGCGGCTCGACCCTTTCCTTCCAGAACGACTGGTCCACCTTGTCGATCTTGGCGGCGATCTTCAGGGGAAACCCCGCCCGCACTGCTATTTCTATGGCCGCTTCCGGCCCCTTTTCCGGCGAGATGCGACCGAGAAACGCAAGATAGCCAGAGGTGTTCGGGTGGAATGGCAGAAGATCGCGTGGCAGGCCATGATGCACGGTTCCAATCCAATTGACTGGCGGCACGGGCCGGCGCTGGTCGAAGGAGATCGAGACCAGGGGAACATCGTCGAACATAGCATAAAGTTGCGCCAGATCGGGCAGGTCGAGCCTGCCGTGAAGCGTGGTAACCGTTCGTCTGGCAAAATCCCGAATGATGGGGAAGTGCAGAACATCGACGTGGAAATGCAAAACGTCGAATTCATCGGCTCGCCGGCGCACCCGTTCAAGCATCATGACGTGGTGCGGACCACCGTCCTGGACCCTGGGATTCAGGCGCAGCGCGACGTCGCAACACGGCACCAGCTCGGCTGAGGTACGAGAATCGGCGCTGGCGAACAACGTCACCTCGTGGCCCTGTCGGACAAGTTCTTCGGTCAGATACGAAACAATTCGCTCGGTTCCACCGTAGGTTCGGGGCGGCACGGATTCGGTTAGTGGCGCGATCTGGGCTATTTTCATTTAGAAAATCTTTTCGGCGGCGACCGCCGTCTTTCAAACAAGCTTCGGCGGCAACCAAGACAAGCGAGAGCTTCTCGTTGCGAAGTATTCTATGCAGAGCGTATTTATAGTTGTGCCTTCCGTGCTCCTCCCGTGCAAGCAGGTTGCCCTTATTCAACTCCTCTGGATCCAAGAACTGCGATCCATAAGAAATGTTTCACCGGCTCGATAAAAA
The DNA here is from genome assembly GCF_040319475.1 of Mesorhizobium sp. M0904. Taxonomy (NCBI): domain Bacteria; kingdom Pseudomonadati; phylum Pseudomonadota; class Alphaproteobacteria; order Hyphomicrobiales; family Phyllobacteriaceae; genus Mesorhizobium; species Mesorhizobium sp. M0904. The sequence continues at coordinate 42,640 of NZ_JAMYOC010000010.1, forward strand.
GACAGAATGAGCTACGCGCCGCCGCCCCGCCGCCCCCTGACAGGCAGCTTTGGATCGCTCGATCACCACCAAGTGATCCAGGCGTGCCGGTGCCGAATGGAACATAAAGCCCGGAATTCAGTTAGATAGCCGGATTTGGCTGGAGTACCGCCAGATGCGAATTCCAGCTGGGCAGGGCACTACCGTGACACGGAGTGAGCGGCTTCGGGCGCATCTCGCCGAACTCAGGCACCACCTTGCCGAACTCGGGAGCCATAAACGCTCCCTATGGAGGATGCCATGAACCAGTGGACAAACGCCAGGCTCTGTGACGTAGCCAACCTGATCCTTGGGGCAATTCTGTTCTTCTCTCCCTGGATCTTCACGTTTGCGGCAGGCCCGCAGACGCAGAACGCCCTCGGCAGCGGAATCTTGATCGTCGTGCTGTCGGTTGCCGCCCTCGCAGCATTTGCCGTGTGGGAAGAGTGGGTGAACCTGGTCGTCGGGCTGTGGGTTCTCGTATCGCCCTGGGTGCTTGGATTCCAGGCGACAACGGCGATGACCGTGCATGTCGTGATCGGCATTCTGGTCGCGGTGCTGGCGGCGATCGAGCTCTGGATGATGTATCAGAACCCGCCGACCCAGTCGGCCGCCTAGCAGGCGCAGCCAGCCAGCGCCCTTTTTGGGCCTGACAGATCGATCGGTCGTCTGCCGGCCTCTCGGCAACAGCCGCCGGAGGCCGGGTAGGCGGTTGTCTGGACGAGAACCAAGAAGGATGGCGCATCATGGTCGGTGACAATCCGCGTTCGACGGCCAGGATTGCAGGACATCCCGTTCATCCGATGCTGGTGCCGTTTCCGATCGCCTGCTTCGTCGGCACCCTGCTGACGGATCTGGCCTACTGGCGAACAGCGGAGATGATGTGGGCTGACTTCTCCGCTTGGCTGGTTACCGTCGGCGTGATCATGGGCTGCCTTGCAGCGATCGCGGGGCTGATCGATTTCCTGGCCAATCCGCTGATAAGAGCACAGCCCCCCGCCTTGCCGCACGTGCTAGGCAATCTGCTGGCGCTGGCGTTGTCCATCATCAACATGCTCGTGCACACCCGCGATGCATGGACCTCCATCGTTCCTACCGGCTTGATCCTCTCGGCGGTTGTCGTGCTCATCCTCATCTTCACCGGTTGGCTGGGCTGGTCCATGGTTTACCGGCATCACGTCGGAGTGGCGGATTGATGCGCGTAGAAAGCTCCATCAGACAAGCCGGGCGCATCACGGTGTCCGTGCTCATTTGCACTGCGGCGATCACTCTTGCAGCGTGCAGCGGCAACGACCCGGATCCCAGCAGTCAGATAGGGCCGAATCCAAACCTGCCCGAGCCGATCCAATATTTCTTCCCGCCCATGCATCTCGCTTCCGTGGTCGGGTGGAAGAACGACGAAAAGCCGACCGTCGCGCAGGGGCTCCAGATCCAGGCCTTTGCCAACGGCCTGCAGCATCCGCGGTCGCTTTATGTGCTGCCCAATGGCGATGTCCTGGTGGTCGAGTCCAAGGCGCCGGGCGGCGAACCGATCAAACGGCCCAAGGATTTGGTGATGGGCTGGATCGAGTCCTGGGTCACCTCGGGCGGCGACAGCGGCCCGAGCAACCGCGTTACGCTGCTGCGCGACGCCGACGGCGATGGCAAGCCGGAGCTGACCAGCGTCTTCCTCGACCACCTGAGCTCCCCCTTCGGCGTGGCGCTGGTGGGAAGCGATCTCTACGTCGCCAATACCGATTCCATCGTCCGCTATCCCTACAACACCGGTGAAACCAAGATCACCGCGCCCGGAACGCCGCTAACCGCCCTGCCCGGCGGCCCGATCGACCACCATTGGACGAAGAGCCTGGTGGCAAGCCCCGACGGCTCGCTGCTCTATGTCGGCATCGGCTCGAACAGCAACGTCGCCGAAAACGGCATCGAGGCCGAGAAGAACCGCGCCGCCATCTGGCAGGTGGACAGGGCCACCGGCCAGTCGCGCATTTTCGCCAGCGGTTTGCGCAATCCAAACGGCCTGAGCTGGGAGCCGCAGACCGGGGCGCTCTGGGCCGTGATCAATGAGCGCGACGAGCTCGGCCCCAATCTCGTGCCGGATTATCTGACCTCGGTAAAGGATGGCGGCTTCTACGGATGGCCGTACAGCTATTATGGCCAGCATCTCGATCCCCGCGTCATGCCCCAGCGTCCGGACCTGGTCGCGAAAGCGATCGTTCCGGACTATGCGCTGAGTTCCCACGTCGCCCCTCTGGGACTGGCCTTCTATACGGCAAACAACCTCCCCGAGGCATATCGCGGCGGCGCTTTCGTTGGCGAACACGGCAGCTGGAACCGCACGCGCTTCAATGGCTACAAGGTGGTGTTCGTACCATTCAACGGCGGCCATCCTAGCGGCGTCGCTACCGACGTGGTGACCGACTTCCTGAACAAGGACAACAAGGCGCGCGGCCGGCCTGTCGGCCTGGCTGTCGACAAAACCGGGGCCCTGCTCATAGCCGACGACGTCGGCAACACAGTTTGGCGGGTGACATCTGCCGGCAAATAAGGTGACGCCGCTCCCTTCGTCGAGCTGTCGGTCGAGCAGGTGGAAGGTATCCCCGGCGATCGCCGTTCCGGTGGTTCTGCCAGGCGCATTCGGCGTGCTCGCCATTGCCTTCCGCTGTCACCGCCGAACCGAAGGACCGCCAGCGCCGCGAATGGTATTTTTGCCCTTCCCACAGCCGGCTCTAGAATTTTCATCGCAAATCAAGTTATGATGCACTTGGTATTTCCCGGGACGGCTTGCGCCGCTTGGAATACCGGGAGGAACCGGGACATGGCCGTTGCGCTTGTACTCGTTCTGATAGTCGTGGGCTCGGTGTTGTTCCACTTCCTGAGCCCATGGTGGTGGACGCCGATTGCCTCGAACTGGGACTATATCGACAACACCATCATCATAACTTTCTGGATCACCGGCGTCGTCTTCGCCGCCGTGGTTCTTTTCATGGCCTATTGCGTCTTCCGCTTCCGTCATCGGGAAGGCAATCAGGCGGCATATGAACCTGAGAACAGGCGGCTCGAATCCTGGCTGACGGTCGTCACCGCGGTTGGCGTCACGGCTTTGCTCGTTCCTGGCCTGTTCGTCTGGAGCCGGTTCGTTAACGTTCCAAGCGACGCAACCGAGGTCGAAGTCGTCGGCCAGCAGTGGCAATGGAGTTTCCGCCTGCCCGGCAAGGACGGCAAGCTCGGCACATCCGACACTCGCGACGTCAACGCTGAAAATCCACTCGGCGTCATCGCCACCGATGCCAACGGCCAGGACGATGTCGTAGTGGAAGCGGCCGACCTGCACCTCCCGGTTGGCAAACCGGTCAAGATGCTGCTCCGCTCGATCGATGTGCTGCACGATTTCTACGTGCCGGAATTCCGCGCCAAGATGGACATGATCCCGGGCTCGGTCACCTATTTCTGGTTCACTCCGACCAAGACCGGAACCTTCCAGGTCCTGTGTGCCGAACTCTGCGGCCAGGGACATCCGATGATGCATGGCGTGGTCATGGTCGATACGCAGGAAGACTATCTGGCGTGGCTTGGCCAGCAGCAGACTTTTGCGCAGCTGTCCGCGCCCCAACAGATGGGCTCGGCAGAGCAGGAAACCGAAACGACGGTGCGCCGTCGGGATTGAAAATAGTGCGGCAAGCCCGAACTGTCGGGCTGGCCGAAAAGGGCACGGAGGTGTTCCTATGGTCGATATCACACCTGCAGATGCGGTACCGCCGGCCGAAGTCGCGGAAATGGAACTCTACCATCCGCACAGCTGGTGGACGAAATACGTTTTCTCGCAGGACGCCAAGGTCATTGCCATCCAGTATTCGGCGACGGCGACAGCGATCGGCATGGTCGCGCTGGTGCTTTCCTGGCTGATGCGGCTGCAGCTCGGCTTCCCCGGCACATTCGACTTCATCACCCCGGAAGCCTACTACCAGTTCATCACCATGCACGGCATGATCATGGTGATCTACCTGCTCACCGCACTCTTCCTGGGCGGCTTCGGCAACTACCTGATTCCGCTGATGGTCGGCGCTCGCGACATGGTCTTTCCCTATGTCAACATGCTGAGCTACTGGATCTATCTGCTGGCCGTGCTGGTTCTGGTGTCGAGCTTTTTCGCGCCCGGCGGACCGACGGGTGCCGGCTGGACGCTCTATCCGCCGCAGGCGATCATGACCGGTACGCCCGGCGGCCAGGACTGGGGCATCATCCTGATGCTCGTCTCGCTGATCCTGTTCATCATCGGCTTTACTATGGGCGGCCTGAACTATGTCGTGACGGTGCTGCAGGGCCGCACGCGCGGCATGACGCTGATGCGCCTTCCGCTCACTGTCTGGGGTATTTTCACCGCCACCGTCATGGCGCTGCTCGCCTTCCCGGCGCTGTTCGTCGCCTGCGTGATGATGCTTCTCGACCGGGCGCTCGGCACCAGCTTCTTCATGCCGGCGATCGTCGAGATGGGCGAACAGTTGCAGCACGGCGGCGGCAGCCCGATCCTGTTCCAGCATCTGTTCTGGTTCTTCGGCCACCCGGAGGTCTACATCGTTGCGCTTCCGGCCTTCGGCATCGTGTCCGACCTGATCAGCACCCATGCGCGCAAGAACATCTTCGGCTACCGCATGATGGTCTGGGCCATCGTCGGCATCGGCGCGTTGAGCTTCGTAGTCTGGGCGCACCATATGTATGTCAGCGGCATGCATCCCTATTTCGGCTTCTTCTTCGCCACCACGACACTGATCATCGCCGTTCCGACCGCCATCAAGGTCTACAATTGGGTGCTGACGCTGTGGCGCGGCGATATCCACCTCACCATTCCAATGCTTTTCGCCCTCGCCTTCATTGTTACCTTCGTCAATGGCGGGCTGACCGGCTTGTTTCTCGGCAATGTCGTCGTCGACGTTCCGCTGTCGGACACGATGTTCGTCGTCGCCCATTTCCATATGGTCATGGGGGTTGCGCCGATCCTCGTGATTTTCGGGGCGATCTACCACTGGTACCCAAAGGTCACCGGCCGGATGCTGAACGAGACACTGGGCCGGTTCCACTTCTGGATCACCTTTCTCGGCGCCTATCTGATTTTCTTTCCCATGCACTATCTCGGCTTGATGGGCGTGCCGCGGCGCTACAACGAATTGACCGACATGACGATCATGACGGAATCGGCCCACCACCTGAACTCGTTTATCAGCATCATGGCTTTTATGGTCGGTTTTGCCCAGATTGTGTTTCTGTTCAACCTCATCTGGAGCATCCGCCATGGCCGTGAGGCTGGCGGCAATCCGTGGCGGGCAACGACGCTCGAGTGGCAGACGCCGCAAACACCGCCCGCCCACGGCAATTTCGGCAAGGATTTGCCGATCGTCTATCGCTGGGCCTATGACTACAGCGTACCGGGAGCCAAGGAGGACTTCATACCACAAAACGTTCCGGGCTCCTTCGCGCCCTCCAGGGAGCCGGCATGAGCGTAATCCTGGTCTTCCTGCTCGTGATCGCCGGTATTGCTGGGTGGTGGCTTTCCCATCAGCGGCTAATGACGAAGCCGTGGCTCGAGCAAAGCATGGCCGGGGATTTTGTCGCTCTGGACCGATCGGCGCTGCCGACCGCAAAGATCGGTCTCGGCGTCTTCCTTGCCGTCGTCGGCTGCCTGTTCGCGCTGTTCACCAGTGCTTACTTCATGCGCATGGCGCTGTCGGATTGGCGGCCTCTGCCCATCCCGCCCCTGCTCTGGCTTAACACCGGCGTACTGGTCTTGAGCAGCATTGCGATACAGTGCGCTTCGCTCGCGGCGCGCAAGGGTCAAGTGGACATGGTCAGGCTCGGCCTCGCCACAGCTGGACTCACGGCGCTCGTCTTCCTGATTGGACAGCTTGTGGCATGGCGGGAACTGAGTGCGGACGGCTATTTTCTGGCATCCAATCCGGCCAACAGCTTCTTCTACCTGCTAACGGGAATGCATGGCCTGCATATACTGGGAGGACTGGTCGGGCTGGGCAGAACGAGCGTCGGTGCCTGGAACGGAGCGCAGCCGCAGCGGCTTCGCCTCAGTGTCGAGCTGTGCGCGATGTACTGGCATTTCCTGCTTTTCGTCTGGCTCGCCATCTTTGCGCTTCTGGCCGGCTGGGCTTCGACTTTAATCGACATTTGCCGAGGGTTGCTGACCTAGGAGGAACGGGCGGATGGCAGAGACGACACTGGCCCACATCGGCCGAACAGAGCCGCGGCCCGCAGGCTGGCAAGGCATCGCCGCCGACTGGTCCTCGGATCAGCGGGCGTTCAAAAACGTGTCCTGGGGCAAGGCCATGATGTGGATCTTCCTGCTCAGCGACACGTTCATCTTCGGCTGCTTCCTGCTCTCCTACATGACCGCGCGTATCTCAACACGCGTGCCGTGGCCCAATCCGAGCGAGGTTTTCGCCCTGCGCATCGGCGGCTCCGACATTCCACTGATCCTTATCGCCATCATGACCTTCGTGCTGATCTCGAGCAGCGGAACGATGGCCATGGCGGTCAATTTCGGCTACCGCCGCGACCGCCGCAAGACGGCGGTCCTGATGCTCTTGACCGCAGCACTCGGCGCGACCTTCGTCGGCATGCAGGCCTTCGAATGGACCAAGCTGATCACCGAGGGCGTGCGGCCTTGGGGCAATCCCTGGGGCGCTGCACAGTTCGGCGCATCCTTTTTCATGATTACCGGCTTCCACGGCACGCATGTGACGATCGGGGTGATCTTCCTGATCATCGTGGCGCGAAAGGTCTGGCGCGGGGATTTCGACGTCGGACGGCCCGGCTTCTTCACCAGCCGGAGGGGGCGCTACGAGAACGTCGAAATCATGGGGCTCTACTGGCATTTCGTCGACCTGGTCTGGGTGTTCATTTTCGCATTTGTCTATCTTTGGTGAGAGGCAGGACATGGCTGAAGCAACCGCAAACGGCCTGGGACAACACGCACTGGACAGCGCCCATAGGCATGATGCGACGACGACCGGCGTTACCCCGGCGGAGGTTCATCAGGAGCACCCGATCAAGCTCTATCTGGTGGTGTGGGCATGGCTGTTCATCCTCAGCACCTGCTCCTATCTGGTCGACTATTTCGGTCTCCATGGCTATCTCAGATGGTCGCTGATCCTGATCTTCATGATGCTCAAGGCCGGACTGATCGTCGCCATCTTCATGCACATGGCCTGGGAACGGCTGGCGCTGACATATGCGATCATCCTGCCGCCCGTGCTGGTGCTGGTGTTCGTGACGATGATGGTCTTCGAAGCGGACTACACGCTGCTCACCCGAATGGCGTTTTTCGGGGCCGGGCCCTGACATGCAGTCCGGATCCACGCGGTCCGGTCCTTGAGGCTTAGCCTTGAAACAATCCATGGCTGGTCCATTTCTGTTGATATCGGAAACGACAGGCGATGCCGGCGTTTCCACATGCGTCGCGAACACGAGCAAGGGGCGCCCAAGATGACCATCGCAAACAGACTGAAGGACTTCATCGATAGGAAAGGAATTTCCTACGACACCGTCGAGCATCACCGCACCGCGACAAGCAGACAATCCGCCATTGCGGCACATGTGCCCGGCAGCATAATGGCCAAATCGGTGGTCGTTCACCACGACCGTGGCTACGCGCTCGCCGTGGTTCCAAGCACGCACAGGATAGAACTCGCGACATTGCAGGATGTCATGGAGAAGCCTCTTGGACTTGCCTCCGAAGACGAGGTGGTCTCGTTGTTCGGCGATTGCGACGTCGGCGCTGTGCCGCCGATCGGCGCTGCCTATGATGTGCCGGTGGTTCTCGATGAAAGCCTCGGCGACGCTCCCGAAATCTATTTCGAGGGCGGCGACCACAAGACGCTTGTGCATGTGAGCGGCAAAGATTTCCGCGACCTGACAAAGGACGCGCGCCAAGCCCGTTTCAGCCACCCCGCCTATTGAAAGCTCTGCCTCACCCTGCCCGCACCGGCACTTTCGCCGGTGCGGGCAGAGTGCATTTTTTCAGCTCACGGTCTGGTCGCCGGCGGCGATTCCACAACTTTCCGGTAAACATGCCAGGTGGCATGGCCAAGGATCGGCAGCACGACTGCCAACCCGGCGAACACTGGCAGCGATCCGATGATCAGGGCGACGGCGACAATAAGGCCCCACACCGCCATCACGATCGGGTTGGCCAGCACAACGCGCACCGAGGTGTGGATGGCTTCGTAGGCGCCGACATCGCGGTCGAGCAACAACGGGAATGCGACGACCGTGGTGCACAACACAACCGCCGCGAACACGAAGCCGATGGCGTGACCCAGGATGATGAGCGTCCAGCCGCGTCCCGTGGCGAATATTTCACTGATGAAGCTGGACAGCGATTGCGGCGGCGCCGGTCCGAACAGGGTCTGGTAAAATATCTGGGCCGTCAAAAGCCAGGCGATGAAGATCGCAAGCAGCATGACACCGACCGCTGCAATAGCCGGCAGCGCTGGAGAACTCCTGACCTCAAAGGCGTGTCTCCACGAGGCGTCGAGCCCGGCTTCCCGCCGCCGACTGATCTCATAGAGGCCGATCGCCGCGAACGGACCAATCAGCGCAAAGCCGGACACAAGCGGAAACAGCAACGGCAGCGTGTTGTTGCCTGATGTCCAGACAGCAAGCACGACTCCGGCAATCGGATAGATCAGGCAGAGAAATACGATGTGCGACGGCTTGACCATGAAATCATCGACGCCACGCCTGAGCGCATCAAAAAGATCGGAGACACCGATTTTTCGAATTCTGGTGTGTTCCAGCGTCTCGCTGGCGCCTGCTATCACGTGAAAGCTTGCCATGACCATTCCTCCAGACCAGGTCCGGTAAGGTCGCGTTTTACGGTGCTGCCGTTCTGCATGATTGGCCCACGCAAACCGCGACCTGCACCATGATCAATATACTCTCATGCGGGGGACTTGTCGCGCTTTGTAGGAAGGCCCGGGAGTAGGAGGTCCCGGGTAGCCCGACTAGCTACGGACGTGGTTCTTCGATATGCTCTTCTAGTCGAAGGTGAAGGTCATGGACGGAAGGACAGTTCTCATACTCGGCCTTGGCGTCGTTATTCTGCTGTTGCTGGGATTTTGTGCTCTGCCAACGTGATTTTTTGAGCCGGAGTCAATAGCCGGCTGAAGCGATCACTCGCATTACAATGGTGTCGGCAAGCAACGCCGCAAATATTGCGAAAAGATAGACAATCGAATACGCAAACAGCGCCTTTGCCGGCTTCATCTCCTTGTCGGCGACGAGAACCTTCCAAGCCTGCCAAATGAAACCTGCACCCAACGCGGCTGAAGCAGTGCCGTAATATCCGCTCGCGAAGCCGAAGCCCCAAGGCAGCACGCCGATTGGCGCCAAGAGCAACGAATAGGCGAAGATTTGTTTTCTGGTCGAGTGCTGGCCGGCCACATTCGGCATCATCGGGATGCCCGCCGCGGCATAGTCGCCGACCTTGAAAAGGGCCAGCGCCCAGAAATGAGGCGGCGTCCAAAGGAAAATGATCAGAAACAGAATGAGACTTTCAATGCCTATTGCGCCTGTTGCGGCCGCCCACCCGATCACCGGAGGAAGGGCACCTGCCGCGCCGCCTATGACGATATTCTGTGGCGTCGAGCGCTTCAGCCACATTGTGTAGATAACGACATAGAAAAAGATGGTGAACGCCAACAACGATGCGGCGAGCCACCCCACCAACACGCCGAGCGTCATGACCGACAGTGCGGAAAGCACCAGACCGAAGCCGAGAGCTTCGCCAGGCGTGACGCGACCGGACGGAATTGGTCGCTTGGACGTGCGAGACATCAAGGCGTCTATGTCTGCGTCGTACCACATATTGAGCGCGCCGGCGGCTCCCGCTCCAACCGCGATTGCGCCGATGGCGATTACGGCGATAACTGGATTCATCACGCCGGGCGCCATCATCAGGCCGACGAAGGCAGTAAACACGGCAAGCGCCATGACCCGCGGTTTCAAGAGCGCAATGAAATCGCCCGCCGTCGCCTCCGAGAGGCGGATGCCGGTATCCTTGAGACGGCTTTCTTCAGTCGACATTCAGACGACCACCGATGGGAACGGCAGCCTAGCCGGCCAATGTCTTTTTTGCAACGAGCCGCCCTCACCACCGACACTGCCGGCAGATTGCGGCCGAGGCTATGCCTCGACCTGTTTGCGATACCAAGATCCGGCGGAAGAGCCGCGCTATTTGGAGAATTGCTTCAGGTAGGCGATGACATTGGCGATGTCCTCGTCTTTCTTGAGGCCGGCGAACGCCATCTTCGTTCCTTTGACCATCGCCTTGGGATCGCGAAGGTAGGTCGTCAGCGTGGCTTCGTCCCATTTGACGCCCGACTTGCCGGCCTCGGTCATGGCCTTGGAATAGCTGAACCCTGGATGCGTGCCGGCCGTTCGGCCGATGACGCCGTTCAACGACGGACCGACCTTGTTCTGGTCCTTGTCTGCGACGTGGCAGACCTTGCATTTGGCGAAGACCTTCTCACCCGCCGCCGCATCCTGTGCCCGCGAGGGGCCGGCAATGACGGTGGCGACGGACATTACGATAAAAAACACAATGGCACGCATGGCATTTCCTCCCTGATCGCCAATTTGCCCTGGCTGACCTGCGCAGGCCCACCTTTAGTCCGCTGGCATGCGCTCTTGAATGGCAGAACGGATATCCACTGCCTGGAGTTGCGGCACCTACATACCACGGAACCCGGCCGGCAGGTAGAGTTCGATCATGCAATGGATTAATGCGGACAATCCGCTCAAGGCAATTTGGTGTTGCAGGTGGCGGCGATCCGGCCGACCGCCTCTTCAACTCCGGCGAGGTCAAACTCGGCTTTGCCGCGCCCCGACAGCAGCCCGAACCGCCAGGACAGCAGCAACCGGTCCGCGGAAATCAGTCGCCTGATGCCATCGGCACCGTCGCGGACCAGCATCCTGCTGTGCGGCCCGACCGACCAGCTTTCGTTGAGCTTGGCGGATTGGTCGACAGTCACCGACATGGCGATGGTTCGGCTGGCGGAAACGGTGTCGCTCAGCTGCAGCCATTCGCTCCAACGCGGTTCGCCGGCGGTCCGGCAGGCGATCGTCAACACCGGGCTGTAGCTCAATGCGCCGCCGCCGGTGATGAGCTTGTTGGTCGCGTAAAGCGAGGCGGTGACAAGGCCATCGCTGCTCTTGTCGAACCGCCAGTTGGCGAGAACCGTATCAGCCTGGGCAATGCCACAGACCGACGCAAGCAGGAACGCCGCCGCCACGCTTCTGATACCGAAGAACTGTCTCAACGATGCCTCCAACAACCGCTGCGATTTCGCAACCCAGCGCAGATAATCATCAAAGCTTCGTATCGCTACCTCGACCGCCAGATACGTGAAATCCGTTGCGTCTGCGCCACAACGAAAAAGGCCGCCTCGAGAAGGCGGCCTTTCGGAATTCAGCAGGAACGTTATTCAGCGTCCTTGGCGGCCTTCTTCTTCGGCGCGGCCTTTTTCTTCGGCTCTTCGGCGTCGTCGTCGGCCTTCTTTGCGTCCGCTTTTTTCGCAGCCGCCTTCTTCGCCGGCTTGGCCTTGGTTGTCTCCGTATCCTCGTCGTCGGCCAGCAGCTCTTCCTTGCTGACCTTGACATCGGTGACCGAAATCTGGCCGAGCAGATGGTCGACCACCTTCTCTTCGAACATCGGCGCGCGCAACGTGTTCAGCGCTTCGGGATTGTTGCGGTAGAATTCGAAGGCTTCCTGCTGCTGGTTTGCCGGATAGCGGCGCACCTGCTCGAATAGGCCGCGCTGCAGTTCCTCGTCCGTCACCGTGACGCCGGCCTTCTCGCCGATTTCGGCGAGAACCAGGCCGAGACGCACGCGGCGCTCGGCAAGCCGCATATATTCAGCACGCGCTTCTTCTTCCGTCGTCTCTTCGTCGGCAAAGGTGCGCCCGGCAGCTTCGAGATCGCGATTGACCTGGTTCCAGATGTTGTTGAACTCGGCCTCGACGAGCTTGGACGGCGCCTCGAACGAGTAGGCAGCGTCGAGCTGGTCGAGCAACTGCCGCTTGACTTTCTGGCGCGTTATCGAGCCGAACTGGTTCTCGATCTGACCGCGCACCACCTCGCGGAGGCGCTCCAGCGATTCCAGGCCGAGATTTTTGGCCATCTCGTCGTTGATCTCAAGTTCGCCGGGCTTCGACACTTCCTTGACGGTCACGTCGAAAGTGGCTTCCTTGCCGGCCAGATGCGCCGCCTGGTAGTTTTCCGGGAAGGTAACCGTGACCTGCTTCTCGTCGCCGGCCTTGCTGCCGACCAGCTGGTCCTCGAAGCCGGGGATGAATTCCTTCGAGCCGAGCACCAGCGGCTGATCGGTGCCGGCGCCGCCGTTGAAGGCTTCGCCGTCGATCTTGCCGACGTAATCGATGGTCACGCGGTCGCCCTCGGCGGCCTTGCCGGTCTTCGGCTCGTAAGTGCGGGCAGATTCAGCGACACGCTTGACCTGCTCATCGATCTCTTCATCCGGCACGTCGAACACCTGGCGCGTCACCTTGATGTCGGAGAAATCCTTGATCTCGATCGGCGGAATGACCTCATAGTTCAGGCGGAACTCGAAGTCGGCACCGCCTGCCAGGATCTTCTCGGCTTCCTTCTCGTCCTCGGTCATGATCACTTCGGGCTGCATGGCAGCCTTTTCGCCGCGCCCGGTGATGATCGAACGGGTCGAATCGTTGAGGATCTCGTTGACCACTTCGGCCATGAACGACTTGCCGTATACTTTGCGCAGATGCTGCACCGGCACCTTGCCGGGGCGGAAGCCGTTGATGCGGACCTTGTTCCTCGCATCGGAGAGCCGCGCCATCAGCTTGGCTTCCATGTCACCAGCCGGCACGGTGATCTTGATCTCGCGCTTGAGACCGGAGTTGAGCGTTTCGGTGACCTGCATCATAAAACCTTTGTTTCCACCAATGAGGCCGTCAAACGGCCCCTGCCGCTTACAGCCTGCCGGTATGATCTTGCCGGGAATGGCTTTTGGTGCGGGACTTGGCGATCTGTCCGCTCAACGCGGCACAAATCCTCCAGAAATACGCTCCAAAATGTGAATAAGTCTTTGTTTTTCCTACTTCTTATCACATTCTGCAGAAGCGGATCGTCGCGTCCCGTCACATTCGACACGCCTTTTGTCACAGGCGCGGCCGATTTTCAACCATCTTTGCATTCCGGCCAATGATGCCGATGTGGGCTCTGACATTGACAGAATGATGGCTACATGGTGCCTACCCAGATATCAGGGGACCGTTCCAACACATGAAGGGCTCGGACGGCAAGGCACGTCACCTCCGAGACCTGTGGGACGAGATGCAGAAGACCCTCGGGTGGGACGATGTTGTGGTCCATACGCTGCGGCACACCTGTGCGAGCTGGCCGGTCCAGAACGGCGTCGACCTCAAGCGCATCCAGACGTGGCTCGGCCACAAGCACAGACATAGAGACCACCCCCAAAATACGCGAAGCTGGCTACCGGTGATCTGGACCTTGCCGGCGAGATTCTCGGTGACATCCTCGACGACAACAAGCCGAAGCTGGAGGTTGTGAAGAATGGGTAGACGCTCAAAGGCTGCCCGACCAGGAAAGGGTCGTCCCCCGCCAAGTCATACAAATGTGATCGGCCCGTTTCGAGTAAGTTCGTTCCGATCTATGTCCGTTGGTTCCACTCTATTCCTGTTGGTGCCGATTGCTATTTGTTTGTTTCGCCAAGGCGTCTCGGGACGACTGCACTTAAGCCATTGACATCGCGCCACGGCTCACCGCTTATATTAGCAGTTCCTTTTTAGAACTTTTCTCAATGGCGGGATCTGTCTTGAAAGGAACGCTCCCATGATAATCACTCTCGACCTCGGGCAGGTGCTCACCCTGACCGCAAGCGTGTTCGGCGTCGTGGCCGGACTGATCGCGATTGCGCGCTTCTTGAAATGGTGGTGGCACAAGCCCTAGTCGGGCCGACTGCGGCCAAGATCCACTATTCCTCTCCCCGATCCACGATGATGATGGAAGGATCATCAGCGGCACCATAAGCGAAGGTTTCTGGATTTGAGGTAATCGGAGCGCGTCCAATGCGAATATTACCGCCACTCGTGACAATCGTGAGCCGTTCGCCCGACCATTGCAGCTCCTCCACGACGACCGGATCAATACCGAAACTGATAGCGACATCCACTGGGGTCCAAGCAGTAATAGCGCCATCTTCAAAAACGACGGAAAAATCGTCGGGTGAATGGTTTAGCTGTCGTATGGCCTTTCCAAGTATGCGATCCCCGAGCAAATCCATCCGTCGCTCCTCCGCGTCGCCCGTCTTCTAGCGCCAATCACCACCTCTGGAAAGACGGCTTGCAGCCCGGCGCTCAGTGCCAAGAGCTTATTGGCATTGATACCCGTACAGAGGAACTATACGACCAATGTGTGAGGAGCACATCGCTTACGCCCCAGGAATCGGGTGAATGACCCCGACCTCGCTACCAAAACCGCCGCGTTGACTTGTGACAATGCCCGTGACAAACGGTGACGAAATGACAAACTTTCGCGGGTATGGCGGAACTGGTAGACGCACTTGGTTTAGGTCCAAGCGTTGAGAAACATGGGGGTTCGAGTCCCTCTACCCGCACCAGCTCCCTTAGCAGAACAGACTTAGGTTCCAGTACCGAAAGGCGTGGGGGTTCGAGTCCCTCATCCGCACATCCTTCGCTCTTCGAGCTTCGGGTGGCAGGCCACTCGAAGCTCCTCCGAGGCCTTGGCGAAGGAGGATCATTGTCAAGGCAGTAGCGCGATCTAATAAAGCGGCTCCTCGAATAGTGTCTTGTCGCCGTCGACCAGCGCCTTGATCTGCGCCGTGCCGTTGGCCGCGATCGCCACGCGGATGCCGAACGGCCGCACCCGCATGTCGTTCTGGATCGCTATCCCCTCGCCTTCAGGCAGATAGAAGCGCTCGATGCCGTACTCCGGCGCGATCGTCGTTGCTCCCTGGCTGATATCCCAGCCCTCGGAGACGTGTCCGACGATATCGGCTTCGCCGGATGCTGCCGGCGCCGGCGCTTGCCCGAACCAAGCCGCGGTCGGCCCCCAGTAGCCATCAGCGCCCTGCTTCAGCCTGACCACGATCGACGTTTCCTCGCTGGAAAGCTTGCCGGCCGGAATGTTGCCGATCAGTTTCACCGGTATGCGCGATATGTCGTAGCCGAGCAGAATGTAGTCACCGCGCAAGAGATCGCGCGGATCGATCGGCTCGACCCTGAGCAGGACCTGCTTTCCATCGCGCAGGATCGCCGCGCGTCCGGCGATGATCCAGCTCAGAAAGCCGATCTGGACGAGCGCCAGGACCAGCGCCGAGATGATCAGTCTTTTGCCGGTCATCATGCCGCCGCTCCTGTCAGGTTCGAGGCGTTCATGCGCTTTTCTATGCGGATGATAATGAAAGCAAGAACGGCGAGAAGCACCGCCGCCGCAAGGAAGAAGCCTGCCGTGTCGAGCATTGATTGCAGCATCACCACATAGATGATGGCGAGTTCGAAGGCGAAGCCCGCATAAGCAACCCAGCGCAGTCCGCGGCTCTCGCGGCCGCCCAGCACGATCGCCGCGACGATGCCGGCCAGCGCAACAGCCGAGGCAATGGCGAAGCCGCCATTGTAGCTGCTTTCATCCGCCAGTTCGAATTGGATCATCGCCAGGCCGGTGAGAAAGCCGATCAGCGCGTGCAAGGGCAACCTGCCGCCGAGTTGCAAAACCCTCTCGACCGGCCCGGCAGCAAAGATCGCAGCGGTAAAAAGCAGCACCGACGCGGCAACGAGCGGGATGGCGACTTGCAGCGTGTCGTATTCCATGGCCAACAGCACGAGGTAGAAAAGGACCGACAGGATGATCAGGTGGCGCGCCGCCTGGCTGCGCGTCCAGAACGAAACGGCGAACAGAATTAGCGCCATGACCACGAAGAGATGCGGAAATTCCGTGCGCCGGAAGTAGTCGAACCCTCTCAGGAACAGCCAGGCATCGGCGATGCCGACGGCAGCGACGGTCAGCGGGTTTGAGCGCAGCGCCACCGCCGCCAGCGCCGTACCGGCGCCCCAGGTGATCAAGGCCGAGGCCTCGTCGCCCGACAAATGATACATCTGGCCGATCAGCGCGATCGATCCGCCGAACGCTGCTGCCGCGACGATCCACAGCGCCTCGCCGATCGCCGCATGGTCGCGCATCTTCAGCACCGCCCCGCCGACATAGCCGGCAAGGATAACGGCAAAAAGTGCCGCGACCCGCACCAACCGCGGGATGACTTCCCAGTTGGCGGCGATGAAGATCAGGATAGCGGCGCCGAACAGCAGCGCCGCCATCATCGCCAGGATCGAGCCGAAACTCAGCGATTTGCGTTCGTTTGCCTCGACGTCGCGCGTCAGCGCATCAGCTGTCGGCGCGTCGATCAGGCCGGCCTGTTGCCATCGTGCGATATCCGACCTCACCCGTGACGAATAGCTCGCCATGCCCCTCCCCCTTTGCTTGGTCCTTTTAGCTTGTCCGGCCAAGCGTTTGAGCTAACGGCATTTTTCCGATCTAGGCGGAAAACCGGACGCGCGTTAATGCTGCATTGCACAATTTGCATTGCTGCCATGCACCAATAGCGCTTTTAAATCGATATGACCCCACCTATTTTCACGGTGCACACGAAGACGGAATGATCCGAAAGAAAGACGAAACGAGACTACCATGAACCTGATCCGCAACTATCGCAACTGGCGCCGCTATAGGGACACCGTGTCCGAGCTGAGCCGCCTGAGCACCCGTGAACTGACCGATCTCGGCATCAGCCGCAGCGACATTCACTACGTCGCCCGCAAGTCGGTCTAATCCTTCGGGCCGCAAATGGTCCGAACCAGTTTTGAAAAGAGAACGACAATGAACCTGATCCGCAACTATCGTAACTGGCGCGTCTACCGCGAGACGGTTACCGAGCTGGGTCGCCTGTCGAACCGCCAGCTCAACGATCTCGGCATCGTCCGCGACGAGATCAAGATGGTCGCCCGCAGGGCGATCTAACCACAAGAATTTCGCCAGGGTCGACCTCCTCCCCGACCCTGACGGATACGGTCAGCCTTCACCTCCTCCCGAGGGTTGACCACAAAAACGGCGCCCGCCGGACCTCCTCCCCCGGCGGGCGCTGTTTCCAGGTTGTTTCTAAAAGGGTTTCGCGCCCTTCAAATGGCGAAAAGAATTTCGTCAAAGCCGACCTCCTCCCCGGCAATGACGAATACGGTCGATCTTCACCTCCTCCCGAGGATCGACCAACAAAACGACACCCGCCGGACCTCCTCCCCCGGCGGGTGTTGTTGTTTTGGGGCGGCTTCCCCCGTCAGCCATTCTCCCGCGTGGTAATTGCAATCCTTGCGCCAAGCGACTATTTCGGCGCTCATGGACAAGAACCCCATTCACGTCATCGGCGGCGGACTTGCCGGCTCCGAAGCCGCTTGGCAGGCGGCCGAGGCCGGCGTTCCTGTTGTCCTGCATGAAATGCGTCCCGTCCGCGGCACCGACGCGCACAAGACCGACGGGCTGGCCGAGCTCGTCTGTTCCAATTCCTTCCGCTCCGACGATGCGCAAACCAATGCCGTCGGCCTGCTGCACGCCGAAATGCGGCTCGCCGGTTCACTGATCATGAGCGCCGGCGATGCTCACCAGGTGCCGGCCGGCGGTGCGCTTGCCGTTGACCGCGACGGGTTTTCTGACGCGGTGACCAGAACGCTCGAAGCCCACCCGCTCATCACCATCCAGCGTGAGGAAGTGCCCGGCCTGCCGCCGGCGGAGTGGGACCAGGCGATCGTTGCCACCGGTCCACTGACCGCGCCGTCGCTCGCCCAGTCGATCGCGGAAGCGACCGGCGCCGACGCGCTCGCCTTTTTCGACGCCATCGCGCCGATCGTCCATTTCGACACCATCGACATGGACATCTGCTGGTTCCAGTCGCGCTACGACAAGGTCGGCCCCGGCGGCACCGGCAAGGATTACATCAACTGCCCGATGGACAAGGAGCCGTACCTTGCCTTCGTACAGGCGCTGGTCGACGGCCAGAAAACCGAATTCAAGCAGTGGGAAGGCACGCCCTATTTCGACGGCTGCCTGCCGATCGAGGTGATGGCCGAGCGCGGCGTCGAGACGTTGCGCTACGGGCCGATGAAGCCGATGGGACTGACCGATGCGCATAATCCGTCTGTAAAGGCGTATGCCGTCGTTCAGCTTCGCCAGGACAATGCGCTGGGCACGCTCTATAACATGGTCGGCTTCCAGACCAAGCTGAAGCACGCCGAGCAGGTGCGCATATTCCGCACCATTCCCGGGCTGGAACACGCCGAATTCGCCCGCCTCGGTGGCCTGCACCGCAACACCTACATCAATTCGCCGACGCTGCTCGACGCTTCGCTGCAGTTGAAGTCGCGGCCCGGCTTGCGTTTTGCCGGCCAGATCACCGGCTGTGAGGGCTATGTCGAGAGTGCCGCCATCGGCCTGCTCGCCGGGCGTTTCGCCGCCGCCGAAAGGCTTGGCCATGCGCCGTCCCTGCCGCCCTTGACCACCGCTTTCGGCGCGCTGCTCAACCACATCACTGGTGGCCATATTGTCTCTGACGACGAGCCGGGAAAGCGCTCTTTCCAGCCAATGAATGTCAATTTCGGCCTGTTCCCGCCCGTGGAGGCGCCAAAGATCGAAGGCAAGCGGCTGCGCGGCAAGGACAAGACGGTCGCCAAGCGGCACGCGGTGACATCGCGCGCGCTCGCCGACTGCCGCGAATGGCTGGGGCTGCCTGCAACAGCGCAAGCTGCGGAATAGATCTCGGTTTTTGCGGATTTCGCGGCGGAGAAGTAGGATAATATCCTACTTTGTATCGCGAGCCAAATCCCATGGAATCCGCTGAGAAACTGTCCGTCACCGTAACACCCGCCATGGCGCGAATGATCCGCGAAAAGGTCGAGGACGGCTCCTACGGATCGGCGAGCGAGGTCGTCCGCGCGGCTCTTCGCGCCTTCCAGCGCGAAGAGGAAGAACATGCCGAGCGCATGGCCTCGATCCGGGCGCGCGTGAAGGCCTCGATCGAGGACACAAGGCCAAACCTTTCAGGCGAAGAAGTTCGTGCCCGTCTTAGGGAATTCGTCGCGCAGTATTCGAGCCGCGCCGATGATTCGGCGCCTTGAGGTCGAATATCGCGAAGACGCCCAAAATAATTTGGCCGATATTTTCCGGCATATTGTTGAGACTGGTGGAAATCCTGACGTTGCATTGAAATCGTCCTGCGCATCGAAGATCGATGTCAAAACATCGGCAATGCACCGCGTGGCGGCCAGCCGCGCGGCGACATTGCGCCAGGATTGCGAACGGTGCCGTTCGAGCACTCGGCTATCATCGCCTATGTTGTCGACGATGATGTCGTCCGCATCGTCAACATCTTCTATGGCGGTCGCGATTATGAAACGCTGATGCGCGATGGCGGATCGAGTGATCCATCATGATGGAAACTACTCAGCCGGGCCGATGCTCGCCGCAGGCCGGATTTCCTCATTAGCAATCAGCCTTCACACAGCCGGCCAGCCTTGCGTCGCACGCCGGAACAAGAGCCAATGCCGGCGCAAGGCCGAAAGCCGCACCGCGCCATCAAGCGGTGAATGGCGGGAGCCGTCCATCTTGTCGAGATAGGCGCCCGTCAGAGCCAGCGGCAGAAAGGCCGGGCGCAGTGAAACCGGCAGAGCGAACGCCCCCTGCTCGAAAGCGGAAAGATGCTCGCGTGCCAGCGCGATCATCGCGGCAACGGCGCGTTCCGCGCCCGGCCCGCCGTCACCTGTAACGAACTCTTGCGGCGACGATCCCGCCGCCGCCAAAATATCGGCCGGGACAAAGCACTGTCCCCTCTTGCGATGCAGCGGCAGCAGAAGCAGGAGACCGGTCATCGCCTGCGCACAACCTGCCCTGCCGGCAAGTTCGGCAAAGCGTGGTGCTTGGACCGGATCGAGCACCATCGCCGCAAGCTGGATGAGTGCTGCGGCAGTCTCGCCGCAATAGCCTTCGAGATCGGTGCGCGACGGCATCGGATCGTCATAGAGATCGAAGATGCGCGCTTCGAGCATGTTCTCGAAGGCGGCCTTAGGCAGGCGGTGGGCGGAAATCGCCGTCCTCAGCGCGTCCGCCACGGGATGGCCGACCTTTGCCCGATCCTCTTCGGCGGCGATCACGTCTCGCCACCATTGCAGCCGCACCTCGCCCGGCAGCGCCTCGTGGATGCGATCGCGTATGCCGGCGACTTCGGCGTTGAAGGCATAGAGCGAAAACAGCGCGTCGCGCTTGTTGTCGGGCGCGTAGAGCACGCTGAGATAGCGGTCATGGTCGGCGGCACGCACCGTGTCCATGACGAGTTTGGTGTTTTCGGCCACGTCAGTCGACGGCGATGAGCGCTGCGGCCACGGCGCGATCTTCCGCCAGCAGCACATTATAGGTCCGCACCGCCGCCCCCGTCGACATCGGATCAGCGGAAATGCCCGCTTCTTTCAGCGCGGCCCGCAGCGCTGCAGGCAATGGCCTCAGATCCTTGCCGCTGCCGATCAGCAGGATCTCAACCTTGGCGGCCTCGTTGAACAGCTTGACGAAATCCGCTGCCGTCAGCGCCAACGGATCGGCCGGCTCCCAGCCATAGATGCCAGAAGGCAGGCACAGCAGCGAGCCGCGATGCGACATGTCGGCAAAGCGGAAACCGCCATTGCCGTAAGCCTCGATCGGTGCGCGGCCTGGGAAATGCGCCTCGCGGATGACGATGCCCTTGGCCACTTTTGAGGCAAGCCGTCAGGTAGCTATGGCTTTGCCGCCGCCCACCGGCTTTTCCTCATCGGACGCTGTGGCCTGCGGCCGCAGCTTGAACAGGATAAGCAGTGGCGCGGCGATAAAGATCGACGAATAAGTGCCGAACACGACGCCGAACAGCATCGCCATTGTGAACGAGCGGATCACCTCGCCGCCGAACAGTACCAGCGCCAGCAGCGCCAGGATCGTCGTCACCGAGGTCAGCGTCGTCCTCGACAGCGTCTCGTTGATGGCGTTGTTCAGCAATTGCGGCAGCGGCATTCGCTTGTATTTTCGCAGATCCTCGCGAACGCGGTCATAGACGACGATCGTATCGTTGAGCGAATAACCGATGATGGTGAGGATCGCCGCCAGCGACGACTGGTTGAATTCCAGGCCGGTGATGACGAAGAAGCCGATCGTCATGACCACGTCGTGCACGGTCGCAACGATGGCGCCGACCGCGAACTGCCATTCGAAGCGGAACCAGACATAGATCAGGATGCCGAGCAGCGCGATAAGCATGGCGATGGTGCCTTGCTTTGCAAGCTCGCCCGAGACCGTCGGCCCCACCACTTCGACGCGGCGGAAATCATACTGGTCCTGCAGCTCGCCGCGCACCTTGTCGATGACGGTCTGCTCAGCGTTCTCGCCGCCCGCCTGCGTGCCGACGCGGATCAGCACGTCGTTCGGTTCGCCGAACTGCTGAACCTGCACCTCGCCGATATTAAGTTCCGTCAGCCTGCCGCGGATGTCGGCCAGATCGGCATTGCCGACCTTGGACTGCACCTCGATCAGTGAGCCGCCCTTGAAATCGATGCCGTAATTTATGTCGATGGTCATGAAGCCGATGACCGACAGCACCGAAAGCACGCTGGACAGTGTGAACGTCCAGCGGCGGATACCCATGAACGGAATTTTCGTGCCTGGTGGAATGAACGTCACAGGCGCCCGCGGCAACTCCTTCGGACGGGCGCGGCGAAGCCAGATCGACACGAGCAGGCGTGTGAAGGTGAAGGCGGTGAAGACCGTGGTCAGGATGCCGATGGCATAGGTGACGGCAAAGCCCTTCACCGGCCCGGTTCCGAGCCAGAACAGCACCACGGTCGCGATCAGTGAGGTCACGTTGGAATCGACGATGGTCGCCAGCGCCTTGCTGAAACCGGTATCGATTGCCTGAATGACCGAGCGGCCGGCACGTCGCTCCTCGCGGATGCGTTCATAGATGAGAACGTTCGAATCGACCGCCATGCCGATGGTCAGCACGATACCGGCGATACCGGGGAGGGTCAGTGTCGCTCCAAGCAGCGACAGCAGCCCGACGATCATCGCCACATGCACCGCCAGCGCGATGTTGGCGAGGAAGCCGAGGAAACCGTAGGCGACGAACATGAATGCCACCACCAGGATCGACCCGATGATGCCGGCGACCTTGCCGGCATGGATGGAGTCCTGGCCAAGTCCCGGCCCCACCGTCCGCTCTTCGATTACCGTCAGCGTCGCTGGCAAGGCGCCGGCGCGCAGCAGCACGGCGAGGTCGTTGGCGCTCTCGGCGGTGAAATTTCCCGATATCTGGCCGGTACCGCCGGGGATCGGTTCACGGATCTGCGGCGCCGAAATCACCTGATTGTCGAGGATGATGGCAAACAGCTTGCCGACATTCTGTGCCGTCGCCTGGCCGAACCGCTGCGCCCCTTTCGAATCGAACCGGAACGAAACAACCGGCTCGTTGGTCTGGGAATTGAACGTCGCCTGGGCATCGACGAGGTTTTCACCCGAAACGATGACGCGGTTCTCGATCAGGTACGGAACCGGCGGATCGTCCTGCGAATACAGCACCGAGGATCCCGGCGGCGGCCGGCCGTTCAGCGCATCCTGCACCGGCATCGACTGGTCGACCATCTGGAAGGTCAGCTTGGCAGTCTGGCCAAGAATTTCCTTCAGCCGTTGCGGATCCTGCAGACCAGGCACCTGCACCAGGATACGGTCGTCGCCTTGGCGCTGCACGATCGGCTCGGTGGTGCCGAGTTCGTTGACACGACGCTCGACAACCTGGATCGCCTGCGTCAGCGCCGTCGAGGTGCGATATTTGATTCCCGCATCGGTGACGGAGAATTTGAGCAGGCCGGGCTCGGAATCATCCAGCGTCATCTCCTGGATGGAGCCGCCGCTGAACAGGCCTGCGGCCACCGGATTGGTCAATGGTTTCAAGGCTGTCTTGGCAGCGTCGATCTGTGCGGGATCGGTGATGCGGACCTGCACCGTGCGGCCCGTTCCGGAAAGGCCGGTATAGCCGATCTTGGCGTCACGCAGCAGCGTCCTGATTTCGTCGCGCGTCGTCTCCAGCCGATCCTTGATCAGATCGTTCGGATCCATCCTGAGCAGGATGTGCGAGCCGCCCTGCAGGTCGAGGCCGAGCGTCATCTGTCGCTTCGGCACCCAGTCGGGCAGCTTGGCCAGCGTGCTGGCGGAAAAGAGGTTGGGCGCAGCGAGGACCACTGTGGCGGCCACGGCCAGCCAGATCAGGATCATCTTGAAGCGCGAAAAATAAAGCATCAGTTCTTATCCGTTCAGGCGTACAAGCGGCAGCATTCCGCCATCGGTCGGTTTGCGGGCATATTTCTAATTCTGACCACGGCCGGCCCTATCGTGCTTCCTCGGCGATTGTCAATCTTGCTGGCAAGGGGCCGGTGCGCAGCAGCAGGGCGAGGTCATTGGCGCTTTCAGCGGTGAAATTTCCCGATATCTGACCGGTGCCGCCTTCAATGGGCTCTCGGATAACAGGCGCCGAAATAACCTTATCGTCTAATATAACCGCAAACGGCTTGCCGATATATTGCGTCGTAGCCCATTTGAAACGCGCCGTACCCCGGGAATCAAGTCGGAATGAGACGACGCGTTCATCGGTCGCCAAATTGCGGGTTGCTTGCGCATCCAGCACATTTTTACCTGAAAGGATAACCCGATTTTCGATCAAGTAGGGAACCGGAGGATCGTCCATCGAATAAAAAACCGCCGAGCCGACGGGCGGGCGGCCGCTGATTGCCTCGTCGACTGGCATCGACAGATCAACGAGTTGGAAGCTCAGGTGACCGGGCCGGGTGAGAATTTGTCCTAGCCTTTGCGGATCGGCAACGCCCGACGTGCGGACCAATATGCCGTCTTCATTCGTTGACCGAACCACCGGGTGGGTGGCGCCCAGGTCGCGGATACGATCTTTGATGACTTCAACCGACTGTGCAAGCGCGGCCGAAGTTCGATACTTCAAACCTGCATCCGTTACGGTGAATTTGAGCAGGCCGGGCTCACTGTCGTCCAGGGTCATTTCCTGGACGCCGCTGTCCGCGACAGGATCGGTCACCGTTTTGATTGCCGCCTTGGCGAGGTCAAGCTGAGCCGGATCTGTTATGTGCACCTGAACGGTCCGAGCCGAACTGGCAAGGCCGGTATAGCCGATCCTTGCTTCGCGTAGCAGCGACCGGACCTCGTCGCGTGTCGCTTTCAGCCGGCCCTCGATCACGTCGGTCACATCCAACCTGAGCAGGATGTGTGGACCATCCTGCTGGCTTGCTTCAACTATTGACTGGCTTTCGGCAAGCCATTCGGGTCGCGTGGTATGCAAACCGGCGGCGAAGATATTAGTCGCGTGGAAGACAACCGTGCCGGCCAAGGCAAGCCACTTCAGGATCATCTTCAGGCGCCAAAGGTGGAACATATGCCGTCGTTCGTCAGAGCCCTGCCCGCGGATCGTTCCGCCGACAATTCGGTTATTTCTTGGCGTTCTGGTTCGCCACCGGCTCGCCCTTGACGCGCACGTCGGCGATCGTCGAGCGCAGCGCCGTCACCTTGGTACCGCCGCCAAGGTCGATCTCGAGCTCGTTGTCGTCGATCACCTTGGTTACCTTGCCGACCAAGCCGCCACCGGTGACAACGGTGTCGCCGCGGCGAACCGCCGCCAGCATCTCGCCGCGCTTCTTCAGCTGCGTGCGCTGCGGCCGGATGATCAGAAAATACATGATCACGAAAATCAGAGCAAACGGCACGATCTGGATAAACATTGCGGACGAGTCCCCGCCGATGCCTTGGGCGTATGCCGGTGTCACGAACATCGAGGTACTCCTGAATTTTAAAAACAGCCGCAAACCGTTCTGGGAATTTGACGGCCCCGCCAAATTTGGCCGGAATATAGTCGGTAACGTTGCCAATGCAACTGCGCGGCCGGGCAAATCGGCTGCTTTTCCGGCCTGGTGAGCCGTGTTAGAGGGTGATCCCGAAAAGCGACGCTCGGTTTTCGCAAAAGATGATGCCCGAACAAATGCTTGGGACGAGTTTCGAAACCGCTGAAATCAGGTAGGTTGGCCTGCCGCACCGTCCCGAATGCGAACAAAAAGACAAGAGATGACCGACAGCACCATCGATATCCTGAGCCAGAAGCTCGACCGTCTGATCGAGGCGATCGCCCGCCTCGCGCCGCCGCCGGTGCCGCAAACCGACCTCGGCGACGCCGATTGCTTCGTCTGGCAGGCCGATCCCGGCTATCTGGAGCCGGTGCTCAAGGTCAACCGCGTCGACATCGGCCTGATCCGCGGGGTCGACCGCGTCCGCGACATATTGGTCGACAACACCGAGCGCTTCGCCTCCGGCTATGCCGCCAACAACGTGCTGTTGTGGGGCGCGCGCGGCATGGGCAAATCGTCGCTGGTCAAGGCCGTGCACGCCGCGGTCAACGCTTCGACCAAGCTCGACCTGCCGCTCAAGCTCATCGAGATCCATCGCGAAGACATCGACACGCTTCCGAAGCTGATGAGCCTGCTGAAGGCAGCGCCCTTACGCTTTATCCTGTTTTGCGACGACCTGTCATTCGACCATGACGACACGTCCTATAAATCGCTGAAGGCAGCGCTTGAAGGCGGCGTCGAGGGCCGCCCGGCCAACGTGATCTTCTACGCCACCTCGAACCGGCGGCATTTGTTGCCGCGCGACATGATCGACAATGAGCGCTCGACGGCGATCAATCCGTCCGAAGCGGTCGAGGAGAAGGTTTCGCTGTCGGACCGCTTCGGCCTGTGGCTTGGCTTCCACAAATGTTCGCAGGACGAATATCTCGACATGATCGACGGCTATGTCCGCCATCACGATCTCGCCATCGATCCCGAGACGCTGCGCGCCGAGGCGCTGGAATGGGCGACGACGCGCGGCAGCCGTTCGGGCCGCGTCGCCTGGCAGTTCACCCAGGATCTGGCCGGCAGGCTCGGCAAGCCGCTGAAGGATTAGCCGCTCAAGGGCTAACAGCAGAAGAAGCCCGCACCTTGCGGAGCGGACTTCCTCGGCGGGCTGAAGGTCAGGTGGCCCGCAAATCGCTTTTCGTCGTCTATTCGAGATAGGTCGAAGGATCGACCGGCGCCGAGTTCTTGCGCACTTCGAAATGCAGTTTCGGCGAGTCGGTGGTGCCGCTCATGCCGGACAGGGCGATTTCCTGGCCGCGCTTGACCTTCTGGCCGCGCTGCACCTCGATCGAGCTGGCGTGGCCGTAGACGGTGACCAGACCGTTTTCGTGCCGCACCAGCACCGTGTTGCCGAATTCCTTGAGGCCGTCACCGGCATAGATGACGACACCGTTTTCAGCCGCCTTGACCGGCGTCCCCTCGGGCACGGCAATGTCGACGCCGTCCTTGCCGCCGCCGAAGCTTGAGATCACGCGGCCGCGCACCGGCCAGCGCATCTTGCCGATGCCGGTCGCGTCCGGCGCCACCGCATCGTCGTCCTCGGCCTGCTGGATGACTTTCGCATCCTTCTTCGGCGGCGTGTAGGAGGCGAGCGTCTGCGTCGGCGTGGCCTTGGCCGGCGGCTGGGTGGTGGCCGTCGTCACCGGATCGACCTTTGCCGGCTTCACGCCGGCGACGACAGCGGTTCCGCCTGCCGGCACTTTCAGGGTCTGGCCGATCTTGAGCAGTCCATCCTGCATGCCGTTCGCCTGCTTCAGCGCAACGACGCCGACGCCGGTCTTTCTGGCAATGGCGGACAGCGTATCGCCTTGCTGAACCGTGTAAGTGCCGCCGGCACCGGCCGGTTTGGCCGTCGCCGAAGCCACCTTCGCCGCAGTCTTTCCATCCTTCGGCTGGCTCGCGGCAGCCGAGGCGTCCACCTGCGCGGCAGACTTGCCTTCCCTGAGCTTCGGTTGCTGCGGCAGCACGGCCACCTTCGCCGGCGCCTCGGCCGGCTGGTCGTGCCTGGTGCCGTTCGCGGGCTTGGCGTCGGCGACTTTCGGCGCGGCGCCGTTGCTCGAATACGCATAGGCCGGGATGACGAGCTTCTGGCCGGTCTTCAGCCCCTTGGTCGCGCTCAGCCCGTTGACTTTCATGATGGCATCGGCCGGCACGCCGTAGCGCCGTGACAGGCCGGAAATGGTCTCGCCGTCCTTGACGACGATCTCGGTTGCATGCGGCGCGCCGGCGGCCGTCGCCATGCGCGGCGCGTCGGGCTCGGCGTTCTTGAACGGCCTTGCCGCCGGAGCGACGGTGCCGGTTGCCGTCCTGTCGACACGAGGAGCGGCAGGCGCCAGGGCCGGCGCGGCAGCGGTACGCACCGGCCGGGCGGCAGGTGCCAGGGCGGGAGCCGGCGGTGGCAATTGCTGCGCCGTGACCGGTTCGAGGCTTGAGCGGCTGACCGACTGGGTGTGGCTGCCGTCGATCGGCGCGGCCGCAACATCGCCCGGATAGGGCTGGGCAGCATCCTGCTTGTCGATGATGGCGCGCTGGTTGTTGGTCGAGGCGGTGAACACGTCGTCGACGCTGTTGAACCGCGCCACCTGGGAACTACACCCCGTCGCAGCGCCTGCGATCATGAGGACGGCGCAGCCACGCGCCAGATTGCGTCCGTTTGCCTTCAAAACACTGAATTGCATCGCACTAACCCGCACAGACCCGGTACAACTGAGTGTGATTAAAGCGCGTTAATGTTACCGGTCGGTTAAACCTGTAGAATCAGGCGCAAATTTTCTTAAAATATTCCAGGATCCGGGCGCCGGGTGTGCCGAGATTCAGGTCAGGCCGAGCCGAAAATGGTAGGTTCCGAGAACCGGAGCGGAGCGTACTTTTGGGTACATGAGCACCGGAAGCGGAGGAAACCGCCATTTGCAGGCCGACCTCACCTGAATATCGACACAGCCTAGATCACTGCGGCGACACCGTGCAGGATCGGCTGCAGGCGCACCAGGCCGATATCCTCGCGTTCGAAGCGGCTGCCGACCTTGGTAAGCTTGGCCAGCACCTGCTCGCCCTCGTCGGGTCCGATCGGCGCGATGACGATGCCGCCGCTCGACAATTGATCGAGGAGAAAGCGCGGCAGGCTGTCGAAGGCCGCCCAGGCAACGATGCGGTCGAACGGCGCTTCGTTGGCCAGTCCGTTGGAACCGTCCGCCTGACGCACGATGACATTGCCGATCGCGAGTGCCTCAAGGCGCTGCCGGGCCTGTTCGGCCAGCGTCTTGTAACGGTCGATGGTGACGATCCGCGCGGCAAGCCGCGACATCACCGCCGCCGTGTAGCCCGACCCGGTGCCGATCTCGAGCACGCGGTTGCCCGGCTCGATCGCAAGTGCCGCGATCACCGCCGCCTGCAGGTCGGCGCCTTCGATGGCCTCGCCGCATTCGATCGGCAGCATACGGTCCGACCAGGCTATGGAGTGAAAATGCGGAGACAGAAAGCCGCGCCGCGGCGTCGCCTCAAAGGCGGCGATCAGCGCCTTCGGCACCGTGCCCCTGCCGCGCAGGCGAAGCAGGAAGGCAGCGAAACCTTCGCGCTCGTCGACCGTTGCAGCGTGGTTTGAGTTCATGCGAGCGCCTTGGCCAGTTGATCGCGGATTTCATGCGCGGTGAGATCGAGCTGCAGCGGCGTCACCGACACCAGCCGATTGCGCAAGGCATGGAGGTCGGTGCCTTGCTTGCCCTCGACCGGCTCGCGGCCGAAGCGCAGCCAGTAGTAAGGCAAGCCGCGCCCGTCGCGCCGCTCGTCGACCCACAGGCTGTGGACCAGCTTGCCCTGCGAAGTAACCACAGTTCCGGCGATCTCTTCCGGCGTACAATTCGGAAAATTGACGTTGAGCAGCACGCCGTCCGGCAACGGCATGGCGACGAGCTTTTCGAGCAGCGCCGGCGCCAGCGCTTCGGCGGTCTCGTAGGGAACGACGCGGTCCTCGCCGACATAGGAATAGGCCTGGCTGATGGCGATCGAGCGCACGCCGAGCAGCGCGCCTTCCATGGCGCCGGCGACCGTGCCCGAATAGGTGACGTCGTCGGCGATGTTGGCCCCGGAATTGACGCCGGACAGGATCAGGTCAGGCGCTTCGGGCAGGATCTTCTTCACGCCCATGATGACGCAGTCGGTCGGCGTGCCGCGCACCGCAAAGTGCTTTTCGCCGATTTTCCTGAGCCGCAGCGGCTCCGAGATCGACAGCGAATGCGCATAGCCGGACTGATCCTGTTCCGGTGCCACCACCCAGACGTCGTCCGACAGCGTGTGCGCGATGCGTTCGAGTGATGCAAGGCCCTCGGCATGGATGCCGTCGTCGTTGGTCAGAAGGATGCGCATTATGTCGATTCGATCTTTTCCAGACCGCCCATGTAAGGCCGAAGCGCTTCAGGAATGGTTACGCTGCCGTCCTCGTTCTGGTAATTTTCGATGACGGCAATGAGAGCGCGGCCGACGGCGGTGCCCGAACCGTTCAGCGTGTGGACGAAGCGGTTGCCCTTGCCGTCCTTGTCCTTGTAGCGGGCGTCCATGCGCCGCGCCTGGAAATCGCCGCATACCGAGCACGACGATATCTCGCGATAGGCATTCTGGCCGGGCAGCCAGACCTCGATGTCGTAGGTCTTGCGCGCACCAAAGCCCATGTCGCCGGTGCACAGCGTCACGGTGCGGAACGGCAGGCCGAGCCGCTTCAGCACCTCCTCGGCGCATTCGGTCATGCGCTCATGCTCGGCAACCGAAGTCTCCTGGTCGGTGATCGACACCAGTTCGACCTTGTAGAACTGGTGCTGGCGCAGCATGCCGCGCGTGTCGCGCCCGGCCGAGCCCGCCTCGGAGCGGAAGCACGGCGTCAGCGCCGTATAGCGCAGCGGCAGTTTTTCGTGCGGCGTGATCTCGTCGCGAACGAGATTGGTGAGCGGCACTTCGGCGGTTGGGATCAGGCCAAGCCTGCCGTCCCCGTGCCGAACGAAGAATAAATCCTCCTCGAATTTCGGCAGTTGCCCGGTTCCGAAAAGCACCTCGTCGCGCACCATCAACGGCGGCTGGATCTCTACATAGCCGTGCTCGGTGGTGTGCAGATCCAGCATGAACTGGCCGAGCGCGCGTTCCATCCGCGCCAGGCCGCTTTTGAGTACGGTGAAGCGCGAGCCGGAAAGCCGTGCTGCCCGCTCGAAATCCATCATGCCGAGCGCTTCGCCGATCTCGAAATGCTCCTTCACCCAGTTCGGCCGCGTCGGCACCTCGCCGACGACGCGCTTGACGACGTTGTCGTGCTCGTCCTTGCCGACCGGCACGTCGTCGAACGGCACGTTTGGCAGCACAGCCAACACATCGTTCAGCGCCTTGTCGAGCTCGCGCTCGCGCGCCTCGCCATTCTGGATGAAGGCCTTGATCTCGCCGACCTCGGCCTTCAGCCTTTCGGCAAGAGCGGCGTCGCCCGAGCGCATGGCATTGCCGATCTCCTTCGAGGCGGCGTTGCGGCGTTCTTGTCTGGCCTGCAGCTCGGTCAGATGCTCGCGCCGCGCCTCATCCGCCGCGATCAAGTCGTCGACCGTGGACCGCGCATCCTCAGCCGACCACGAGCGCTTCTGGAGCGCTTCGACAAGGGCCTTCGGGTTGTCGCGAATCCATTTGATGTCAAGCATGGTCTGTTCGTCCTTGAGTAGGCCAGAGGGGGTAAACCGCATCGATGCAAGGCGTCAAGGCAGAGTTCCTTCGCGCCCCCCTCTGTCCTGCCGGACATCTCCCCCACGGGTGGGGAGATCGGCCGTCACTGCGGCTTTCGCCAATCTCCGGCGCTGAAAAAGCAAGCCATCGGCGAAGTTGCCAATCTCCCCCCAAGTGGGGGAGATGTCCGGCAGGACAGAGGGGGGCGCTGTCCCGCCGACCTCAGGCGGCAACACCGGAACTTCAAAAGGAAGAAACAAAAAAACCCGCCCTGAGTGGGCGGGTTTTTGGAGCCAATTGGCACCATAGCCAAATTAGTAGCATAGCTGCCGGCACAAAGCAAGAACAAAGTTGCAGCGGCCGGAAGAAAGATGCTGTCCGCTTCAACCGAACCTACGTCGAAGACGCGTCCGCCGGCTTGTCGGCCACCTCTTCCGTGGCGTCCTGTTTTTCGCGAGCCACACGGTCGCGCTCCTTGCTGCGTTCGATCAGCCGGGCCGACCAGATCGAGACCTCGTAGAGCAGGATCGTCGGAATGGCGAGGCCGATCTGGCTCATCGGGTCGGGCGGCGTCAGCACCGCCGCCACGACGAAGGCGATGACGATGGCCCATTTGCGCTTCTCGGCAAGGGCCGTGGACGACAGCATGCCGACCCGCGTCATCAGGCTTGTCACTACCGGCAACTGGAACACCAGGCCGAAGGAGAAGATCAGCGTCATGATCAGACTGAGATATTCGGACACTTTCGGCAGCAGCGAAATCTGCACCTGGTCATTGGTGCCGGTCTGCTGCATTGCGAGGAAGAACCACATCACCATCGGCGTGAAGAAGAAATAGACCAGCGACGCGCCCATCAGGAACAGGATCGGCGAGGCGATCAGGAACGGCAGGAAGGCATTGCGTTCGTTCTTGTAGAGGCCGGGCGCGATGAATTTGTAGATCTGCGTGGCGATCAGCGGAAAGGCTATGACCATGCCGCCGAACATGGCGAGCTTGACCTGGGTAAAGAAGAATTCCTGTGGCGCCGTATAGATCAGCTCGACCTTGTGCGGGTCGAGCCCAGCCCATTGCGTGGCCCATTTGAACGGAATGACCAGAAGGTTGAACAGCCGCTTGGCGAAAAAGAAGCAGACCAGGAAGGCAACAAAAAAACCGCCGATCGACCAGATCAGGCGCCGGCGCAGCTCGATCAGGTGCTCCATCAGCGGAGCCGACGATTTTTCGATCTCGTCCTTTTCCTTGTCCGAAACGCTCACTTGGCGGCTCCCGCCGTTTTCCTGGCGGCCGGCTTCTTCGCTGCTGACGCCGGCTTCTTCGCTGCTGGCGACTGCGGTTTCGGCTCAGCTTTTGCGGCGGCCTTTGGCGCAGCGGTCTTTGCCGGCTTGGCCGGCGCGGCGGCCGCGGCTTTCGCGGGCGCCGGCTTCTTCCTTGCCGTAGATGCTTTTTGCGGCACTGCCGCCGCAGCCGTTTGCGCCTGCACGGCCGGCGCCACGACGGACTCGTCCGTCATCGCCGGAAAGATCGGCGTGGCCGGCGTCGGCTCCGGCGGGCTGACGCCCGGCATCGTCGTTGCGCCGTTGTTCAGCGGCTCGGCTGCCTGCTCCGTCGAAGCGGCGGCATCGACGGCCGGCTTGGGTTTCATCACGGCGTCGACGCCGGAACGGACGTCGGCGGCGGCCTGTTCGAATGGATTGAGCTGCTTCCTGATCTCGGCTGCCGGATTGAGACTTCTCAGCGAATCGACCGACTTCTTGACGTCGTCGAGTTCGGCTTCCTTCAACGCGTCGTTGAACTGCCGCTGGAAATCGGACGCCATGGCGCGCAGCTTCGCCGTCGTGCGACCGAAGGTGCGCAGCATGTTGGGCAAATCCTTGGGCCCGACGACCACGATCATGACGATCGCGATCACCAGCATCTCGGTCCAGCCGACTTCGAACATGGCTATACGTTCCGACTAAAGTTTGGGCTCAGCCTTTGCTGGCCTTTTCCTTCGGTACCGAAACGGTTTCGTCGGCACGGTGTTCGACGGTACGCTTGTCGTCGGCAGCGTCGTCGTCCGCCATGCCCTTCTTGAAGCTCTTGATGCCCTTGGCCATGTCGCCCATCAGCTCGGGGATCTTGCCGCGGCCGAAGACCAGCAGCACGATCACCAGAACGATCATCCAGTGCCAAATCGAAAATGAACCCATAGCAAATCTCTCTCGAACGGTTTCCCAGACGCTGATCTATGCGCTTTCGGGTTCGGATTCAAACAGAACTGCGACAGAGTTCATGAATGAGTGGCCGAAGTCACGCACTTTCGGCACAGCGGCCCGCTACCAATCGGCGCAGTTCCATCCTGCCTGTGGCTTTAAGATGGCGCTTGGCTCAATCTTCCGTGACGCGCGGCGTCAAAAGGCCGAGTTCCTCGAGGTCGATATCGGTCAGCGGATCCTCGTCGTCGGTGAGCGCATCGGGGTCGGCCGGCGGCAGCGGCACCGAGAAATTCGACGGCATACGGCCGGACAGCAGCCCCGCACCCTTCAATTCCTCCATGCCGGGGAGATCGCGTATCTCCTCCAGTGCGAAATGGTCGAGGAAAATATCGGTCGTGCCATAGGTGACGGGACGGCCGGGCGTGCGGCGCCGGCCGCGCATCCTCACCCATTCGGTCTCCATCAGCGTGTCGAGCGTCCCCTTTGACGTCTCGACGCCGCGGATGTCCTCGATCTCGGCGCGCGTTACCGGCTGGTGGTAGGCGATGATCGCCAGCACTTCGAGGGCAGCGCGGGACAGTTTGCGCTGCTGCACCGTGTCACGGCTCATCAGGAAGGCGAGGTCGCCGGCGGTGCGAAACGCCCACGCATCGCCGACGCGCACCAGATTGACGCCGCGCCGCGCATAGATCTGCTGCAGTTCGGCCATTGCCGCGGCAATGTTGATGCCGTCGGGCAGTCGCGAAGTGAGCTGTTTTTCGCTGACCGGCTCGGCGCTGGCGAATACGATCGCCTCGGCCATCCGTACGGCCTCCGCTATATGCAGCCGCTCGCCAGGATTCCGCGACAAATTTTGCCCCTGATTTTGTGCCGGATTCTCGGCGACCGCGCCTTGCTCGGCGTCGTCCTCGACCTTGAACGGAATGATCGAAGCGTTGGCGCGTTCGCTCATGATGTCACCTCGACTATCTTGATGGCCTGGGCGCGGCCGCGCAGATAAAGCGGCGCGAACACCTGGTCCTGCCGCATTTCCATCTTGCCTTCGCGCACCAGTTCCAGTGTCGCGGCAAACGAGCTGGCAACCGCGGTGCGCCGGTCTTCCGGGCCGGCCAGATATTCGACCAGGAAACTGTCGAGCGCCGTCCAGTCGCGCAGCGACCCGATCAGCCTGGTCAGCACGTCGCGCGCATCCTTGAGCGACCACACGCCGCGCCTGGCAATCGTCACATTGGTGATCGCCTGCTTCTGGCGCTGCTGGGCATAGGCGGTCAACAGGTCATAGAGCGAGGCCGAATAGGCATTGCGCCTCTCGACGATCACCATCTCCGGCATGCCGCGTGCAAACACGTCGCGTCCGAGCCGGTTGCGGTTGACCAGCCGTGCCGCCGCGTCGCGCATCGCCTCCAGCCGCTTCAGCCGGAACTGCAGCACCGCCGCCAGTTCCTCGCCGCTTTCGCCTTCGTCGCCGGGCTGCTTGGGGATCAGGAGCTTCGACTTGAGAAACGCCAGCCACGCTGCCATCACCAGATAGTCGGCGGCAAGCTCCAGCCTGAGCGCCCTCACCTTCTCGACGAATGCCAGATACTGTTCGGCCAGCGCCAGGATCGAGATGCGCGACAGGTCGACCTTCTGATTGCGGGCAAGATGCAGCAGAAGATCGAGCGGACCTTCGAAACCGGCCACATCGACGACCAACGCCGGATCGCCGGTCAGCCGGGAATCGTCGTTCTCGGCCCACAAGCGGTCCATCGGTGCGGCCTTGCCGGCCTTCAGGTCCAATGCTTCCGCCACTTAGCTTCCTTTGATGCTAGGCTACCGCGTCGAAATAACTGGCAAATTCGGCCCGAATCTCGGTCTCGTCCGCAACGTCACGGTTCCTGATATAGGTCAGCGCCCGCTCCGCGCGCTCAAACGACTTGCCTTCAAGGCCGGTCGTTCGCGATGCAATGCCGGCCATCTCCTCGAACACGCCGTTGCAGTGAAGGACCAGATCGCAGCCCGCCGCAAGGATAGCGGCCGCCTTTGACGGGAAATCCCCAGAAAGTGCCTTCATCGAAGTGTCGTCGCTCATCAACAGACCGTCGAAGCCGATTTCGCCGCGGATGATCTTTTCGATGACCTTGCCGGATGTGGTGGCCGGGTTCTTCGGGTCGATCGCGCTATAGACGACATGCGCCGTCATCGCCATCGGTAAATGGTTGAGCTCCCTGAATGGCGCAAAATCATGCCGCTGCAGGTCGCCGATCGAGGCATCGACGGTGGGCAGTTCGAAATGCGTATCGGCGAAGGCCCTTCCATGACCGGGAATATGCTTCATCACCGGCAGCACGCCGCCTGCCATCAGGCCTTCCGCCGCGGCGCGACCCAATTCGATGACGGCGCGCGGCTCCTTGCCATAGGCGCGCGCGCCGATGACGTCGCTGGCGCCCTCGATCGGCACATCGAGCACCGGCAGGCAATCCGCCGTGATGCCGTAGCGCAGCAGGTCGAAGGCATGCAGCCGCGCCATTAGCCATGCGGCACGGGTGCCGGCGTCATGGTCGTCGCGCCACAAGGCGCCGAGTGCACCGGCAGCCGGATAGTTTGGCGCCAGCGGCGGCCGCAGGCGCTGCACGCGGCCGCCCTCCTGGTCGATGAATACCGGCGCGTCCGCACGCCCGACGCAGTCGCGCATGGCGGCGACCAGATCGCGGATCTGCTCGGTCTCGCCGATATTGCGCGCAAACAGGATGAAGCCCCACGGGCATTCGTTGCGGTAGAATCGGATCTCGTCGCGGCTCAGTGATTTCCCGGCGCAGCCGAGGATCATGGATTTTGATTCGGTCATGCGGAACAGTTTAGAGCTTCGCGACGACAAAGGGAATCGCCCGCAATTGCCTCCAAAGGTTTCCGTTCACGCAAAAAAGCCGGCGCGGGCGCCGGCTTTTCGAGGGGCTTTGGTGCCGCTAGTGGGACACGAAGCAATTGCCGCCGGCGGCCTTGTAGCTGGTGCACAGTTTGATCGCCTCGTTGCGAGACTGCGCCGGAACGCGGACGCGGTAGAAGGTGCCCTTGCCGGCAATCTCGGCCTTGACGATGTTGGCGGTGCGGCCGGAAAGCACGCTGCCGTAGCGGCGCTGCAGATCCTGGTAAGTCGCCTGGGCGCTTTCGACTGTCGGCTGCGAAGCGATCTGTATCGACCACGAACCAGCGCCGGCAGCGGCCGGATCGATGGAAGCAACCTGATCGGGCTTGACCTCGCCGACCACGTCGACCGGCTGGTCGGACGGGCGCTGCGGCGCCACCGGAACCGTGGCCGGGGTGGTGGCCGACTGCTTGCTGGCTGACGCCTGGGCCTTGGCTTCAGCCTTTGTGTCGGGCTTGGGCGCCGGCTGCAGCTTGGAGGTTTCGGCCTGATCGCCGCTCGCCTGATCGCCACTCGGCTGGTCGCCAATCTTCGGGTCGCCAATCTTCGGGTCGCTTGTCATTTGGTCGATCAGGGGCACGGTGCCGGTCTGCGCGGCGGCGTCGGCCTGGGCGGCCGGAGCCACGTGCTGCGGCGCCGGATCGGCCGGCTCGGCAGCGGCCATCTGCGGGGCGGCTGGCGCCGGATCCTCGCGCGCCACCAGCGAGCCGTCAGGTTTCACGACCATGGTCCGTACCTTGCGCGGCGCAACGGCGACGGTCTCGGCACCCTTGTCGACCTCCTGCAGAACCTGCGCGATGCGATCCTCGGACTTGGGCGCTGGTGCGGCGGCGGTGTCGGTAGCGCCAGCCGCACTGGCGCCAAGCGCATTGGTGTCAGGCGCGCTGGTGTCAGGCGCGTTGGTGCCAGACGCATTGCTATCGGACGCCTCGGTGCCGGGTGCGTCGATATCGTCTGCGGCATCGGGGTCATTGGGCGAAAGATCGACGACGCGGCTCTCCGGTTCGTTGGCCTTCAGGTCCACAGGCTCTTCGGTATTGGTGACCAGCTTCTGCTGAACCGGCTCGGCGGGCTTGGCGCCCTTGGCCACAGCGTCATAAACCTTGTTGTCCTGGTTCGGCACGACAGTGCCGCCTGGATTTTCCGGCTTGATCTTGATCGGCCTGTTGTCGGCTTTGACGATGACCGGCGCATCGCCGCCGCTCTTGCCGCCGAGGGTCAACGCAAAGGCGCCAAGGCCTCCGGCGATCGCAACGGCGCCGACCACCGCACCTATCAGCAGCCCGCGCCTGCGCGGCTGCCTTTCGGCCTCGCGTTCGGCGAGGCCGGGAACCGACATCTCCTCGTCCAGTTCGGGATCGTAGTCGAGTTCATCGAAGGTGAAATCGTCGGCTTGCGAAACCGGCTGGCCGCCGGGTAATGAGCCCAGATCGAAACCGTCCGCTGCATCCGCATAGGAAGCGGTTGCCGGGCTGACAGGGGCTTCCGCAGGCTTGGTGCCATAGGCGCGCGTCTCGCCGCGATCTTGCTTGTAGCCAGACGCGAAGCCGGCATCGTATTCATCGTCATAGCCAGCACTGCGCACCGGGGCCGGCGCTATATCCGTGGCATTCATTTCGGTGAGAAGGCTGGCAAAATCGGCATCGAGATCGTCGTAGGCGGGCGCCACCGGCTCGTCATCGTCGAAGTTGAGCTCCGGAATGTCGAGATCGTCCGCCAGCGCCACGACGCGCTCGGGCACGTCGACCGTCTCGACATCGGGCATCTCGTCATAGGCGGAAGGCTGTTGATGCGAGGTTGGCGCAGCTTCCATGTAGGTGGGCCGATCTTCATAGGATGACCTATCTTCACGGGATGCCTGGCCTTCATAGGACGGCCTCTCTTCGACCGGTGCGGCCCGATAGGATGGCGTTGCAGCCGGTTGCGGTGGTGGTGCCGGACGCGCCGAAGCCACCGGCTGGCTTGCAAAGGCGGGTTGAGGCTGTGCGACCGGCGTCACGCGGCTCCACGAGCGGGCCGGCTCGGGCGGCGTGGCGCGTGTCGTCAGCCAGTTCAGCGCATCGAGCGGGTCTTCTTCGGCGACAGCTGCCGCACTCTTGTCGGCCGAGTCATGATCCAGGCCGATGTTCCTGGCGAAGTCGGCGTCGAGCGCATCGTTGTCTAAGTCACCCGCAGGTCCGGCAGCGGCTTCAACACCGAAATCCTCGCCTTCAAGCTCATCGAGGAGGACACTGCCAAGATCGGCGTCATCGGCGGCACTGGACTGCTGCGGCTCAGCGGGCTCGTGCTCGTCGAGTTCCCAATCCAGCTCGTCGACAGCATGCACCGGGTCGTTGGCGACGTCTTTGACCGCCGCCATTGGCTGTTCAGCAGCCACTGCTGGCTTCTGAATTACCGGCGCGATGGGCTGCTGAACAGCCATCACGGGCTTCTGGGCAGTCTGCTGGGCAGGCTGCTGGCTTGTCTGAGGTTCGTTGACCGCTTGTGCCGGCCGTGTGCTCATCGCACCCAACAGCGCGTTCAGTTCGTCCTCCAGGCTGCGTTCCTCGGCCACTGGGGCCGTTGGGACGACGGCGGCGGCCTGGGCCGCTGGTTCGGCTGCAACGACCTGCGCTACGGGCTGTTCGGCGTGCTCGGCAGGCGCATCGTCGAAGCTCAGATCGAAATCGTCGTCGAGCGCCGCTTCAGCGGCCGTGCCGGAAAGCCGGGCGGCCTCTGGCTCGTCGATCGACAGCTCTTCGATAAACTCTGGTTCTTCGATTTCGGCAGGCTCGTTCGCACGAACGTCGAAGTCCATGTCGACATCAGCCATGGCATCATCGGCATGGTCGGCAAAATTCTCATCGGCCGCCTCAACCGGCGATACCGGGGCGGCGTTATCGGCCGGCTCCTGCTCGTCAAACATCCGCTCGTCTTCAAGCGAGCTTGCAACCGCGTCGTCGAACTCGTCATCGAATGCAGGCGCGGCGGCTTGCACCGCCGTTTCAGCGGCGACCCCCTGCTCCATCGGCTCATGCTCTTCGAGCATCAGTTCGTCTTCGAGCGAGCTTGCCACGGCGTCGTCGAACTCGTCGTCCAAGGCGGGGTCGAAGGCGGGCTGGTCGACCGGCTCGATCGCCTCGGCTGCGGCCCTAGGTTCGTCCTCGCCGGTCACGCCGTCGTCGAGCCGAAATTCCTGGTCGAGCGAGGCGGCAAGTTCGTCGTCACTCGAAAGGTCGTCCTCGAACGGCGACACGTCTTCGAGCGAGCCGGCGACGGCGTT
This sequence comes from Mesorhizobium sp. M0904, assembly GCF_040319475.1. Taxonomy (NCBI): domain Bacteria; kingdom Pseudomonadati; phylum Pseudomonadota; class Alphaproteobacteria; order Hyphomicrobiales; family Phyllobacteriaceae; genus Mesorhizobium; species Mesorhizobium sp. M0904. Next base: position 81,803 of record NZ_JAMYOC010000010.1, read on the forward strand.
ATCGAACTCTTCATCGAACTCCGGCTCGACAGCGGGAGCGAACGCCCTTTCGGGGCCGGAGGCAATTTCGTCGGCGGCAACAGGAGCGGCCGCAACAGGAGCAACATCATCCACCGCACTGTCGTCGAACGCGAAATCCTGTTCGAATGAGGCAGCAAGCGCGTCCTCCATTTCGTCGGCGGCGGTCGGTTCGGGTGTCGGCTCGCGAAGCTTGGCAGGGGAAGCATTATCATTGGCGTCGGCGCCGAATTCGCCCATCAACTCCTTCTCGAGATCGATCTCGAAATCGCCCTCGTCCACCGACGGTTCGGCGGCAGCGGTTTTCGGCTGGGCCGGCGTTTGCGGTTTGACCGGCTGGCGCGGGTCGAACCCCATGATCCTGGTCAGTTCCGCGAACGGATCATCGTTGGCGATGTCGTTGTGGTCGGCTGCTCTCAGCTGGGTTCTGTCTGCCATTATTGTTCCCGAACTCGCACTCATTCGGACGCCATGGACGTCGCGTAGGGTTGGCCCTTACCAGCGCAATGTGGGCAAAAGGTGACAGGTTTTTTACTCAAACCTAACGCATTTCGGTGGGCGCATTGGCTCCGATCAGCGTCAGGCCGGACGTCAAAACGTCCGAGACAGCCTGCACCAGCCCTAGTCTGGCATACGTCAATTGTCGGTCGTTAACCTTAACAAAACGTAAGTCGGGATTGTCGGTGCCCCGGTTCCAGTGTCCGTGGAAGCTGGAAGCGAGTTCGTAGAGGTAAAATGCCAGCCGATGGGGCTCGAGCGCGAGGGCCGCGGCTTCGATTAGCCGAGGATATTCGGCGAGCTTCCTGATCAGGCCGATCTCACCCTCGTCGGTCAGCAAAGCCACTTCGGCGGCCAGCTGGTTGCGGTCGAACATGGCCTCGCCCAACTGCTCGCTCGCCTGCCGGAACACCGAATGGCAGCGCGCCGAGGCATACTGCACGTAGAATACGGGATTATCCTTCGACTGCTCGGTCACCTTGGCGAAGTCGAAGTCGAGCGGCGCGTCGTTCTTGCGATAGAGCATCATGAAGCGGATCGGGTCGCGGCCGACCTCCTCGACCACTTCGCGCAAGGTCACGAACTCGCCCGACCGCTTCGACATGCGAACCGGCTCGCCGGCGCGAAACAGCCTCACCAGCTGGCAAAGCAGCACGGTAAGCTTGACCTCGTCGCCGGCAATTGCCCGGGCAAGCGCTTCCAGCCGTTTCACATAGCCGCCATGGTCGGCACCAAGCACATAGATCAGATCGACGAAGCCGCGATCGACCTTGTCCTTGAGGTAGGCGACATCGGCGGCGAAATAGGTGAAGGTGCCGTCCGACTTGACCAGCGCCCGATCCATGTCGTCTCCGACTGCGGTCGAGCGGAACAGCGTCTGCTCGCGGTCCTCCCAGTCGTCCGGCTTCTCGCCTTTGGGCGGCGGCAGCTTGCCCTTGTAGATGTGCCCCTTCAGAGTCAGGTCGTTGATCGCCGAGCGGATCTTCTTCGCATTGTTGGCATGCAGCGTCCGCTCGGAGAAGAAGACGTCGTGATGCACGTTGAGCAGCGCCAGATCCTCGCGGATCATCGTCATCATCGCATCGATCGTCCTGTCCTTGACGATGGCAAGCGCCTCCTCGTCCGGCATCTGCAGCAGGGAGCGGCCGAATTCGCTGGCCAGCGCTTGACCAACGGGGATCAGATAGTCGCCTGGATAAAGCCCGGCCGGAATGTCGCCGATCTCATCGCCAAGCGCCTCGCGGTAGCGCAGCATGACCGAGCGTCCGAGCACGTCGATCTGCGAACCGGCATCGTTGATGACATATTCTTTGGTCACGTCGTAACCGGCGAAGGCCATCAGATTGGCGAGCGCGTCGCCGACCACGGCACCCCGGCAATGGCCGACATGCATCGGCCCGGTCGGGTTGGCCGAGACATATTCGACATTGGTTTTCTTGCCGCCGCCGATCGTCGAGCGGCCGTAATTGCGGCCTTCGCCGAGCAGCGCCGTCAGATGCGCCTGCCAGAAGCCGTCCTTGAGCCTGAGATTGACGAAGCCCGGGCCGGCGATCTCGGCGGCCGCGATATCCTCGTCGGCGCGCAGCGCCTCAGCCAGCCTTTCTGCCAGCGCGCGCGGATTCTGGCCGGTCGGCTTGGCCAACACCATGGCAGCGTTGGTCGCGAGGTCGCCATGGCTGGCATCGCGCGGCGGCTCGACAGCGATGCGCGACAGGTCCGGCGACGCGCCATCCTTGTCTTTCAAATCAAGCGCTTCGACGGCCTTTATGATTCGCGCGTTGAAATCGGCGAAGATGTTCATTGCTGTGGCTCTGACGGTTTTGCAGGGGTCCGGCTCGCTGGCCGGCAAAATCGAGCCCGCCCTAGCTCAAATCCGGCGTATGGTCAAACAAACGCCTGTGTTCCTTGAGCGCATAAGTGTCCGTCATGCCGGCCAGGAAATCGGCAACACTGCGCGCCTTGACGCGGTCCTCTGCCCGGTCGAGCCCTTCGCGCCAGCCATCCGGCATGGCGCGCGGATCGGCGAAATAGACGTCGAACAGGTCTCGGACGATCTGGTCGGCCTCGGCGCGCACCCGCATGACGTCCGCGTGCCGGTAGAGATGCTTGTAAAGAAAGGCCTTCAGCTCCTTTTCCGATACGGCCGTCTCGGCGGAGAAGCTCACCATCGTCTCGCCGGCCGCCCTTACCGCTTCGGCGCTGTCAGGCTTGATGCGCGCCAGATTGGCCGTCGTCGAGACGATCACGTCCTCGACCATGATGGTGATCTGCCGGCGCATCAGCTCGTGGCCGGTGCGTACGTCATCGAGCGCCGGATAGCGCTGACGCACGCCCTTGAGGATCGACCCCGGCAGCGAAACGCCCTCCAGCATGTCCAGCGTCAACAGCCCTGCCCTCAAGCCGTCATCGATGTCGTGGGTGTTGTAGGCGATGTCGTCGGCAATCGCCGCGCACTGCGCCTCGATACCGGCGAAGCGGTCGAGCTCGAGGTCGTGCAGTTCGGAATAGTCGCGGATTGCCTGCGGCACCGGCCCCTTCAGCCCTTTGCCCTTGGCATCGGTCAGTGGGCCATTGTGCTTGACCAGCCCCTCCAGCGTTTCCCAGGTGAGGTTCAGCCCATCGAACTCGGCATAGCGCCGCTCCAGCCGCGTCACCACGCGCAGCGACTGCGCATTGTGGTCGAAGCCGCCCCAGGCGGCCATCTTCTCATTCAGCGCGTCCTCGCCGGTATGGCCGAAGGGCGTGTGGCCGAAGTCGTGCACCAGGGCCACCGCCTCGGCCAGGTCCTCGTCGCCGCGCAGTGCCCGCGCCAGAGCGCGTGCGATTTGCGCGACCTCGATCGAATGCGTCAGCCTCGTGCGGTAATGGTCGCCTTCGTGCGCGACGAACACTTGCGTCTTGTGCTTCAGCCGGCGGAACGCCGTCGAATGGATGATGCGGTCGCGGTCGCGCTGGAACGGCGTGCGCGTCGGGCTTTCCACCTCATCGTACAGCCGCCCGCGCGACTTTGCCGGGTCGCTGGCATAGGCCGCGCGCGGCCGATAGCCGAATCCGATGTCGCCCAACTCGTTGGTCATAGCGTATGCCGCAGTTGACTTGCCCCGTCGCGCTTCATACCTATCATACAAAACCGAAAGCAAGGTGACGCCCATGGGCGCTGATGCCAAGACCGCCATGAAAGTCGAGATGACCGACGCCGCCGCCAGGCGGATCGCCAAGATCGTGGCGAGCGAAGCCGGTAAGACGGCGCTGCGCGTTTCGGTCGAGGGCGGCGGCTGTTCCGGCTTTTCCTACAAGTTCGATCTGGTCGACAGGCGCAATGACGACGACGTCGCCATCGAAAAGGACGGCGCCACCGTACTTATCGACGACCTGTCGCTGGTCTATATGGGCGGCTCGGTGATCGATTTCGTCGACGATCTGATGGGCCAGTCGTTCCAGATCAGAAACCCCAATGCGGTCGCCTCCTGCGGCTGCGGCACCAGCTTCTCGATCTAGAAATGCCCGACATCGGCGCGGTCCGTCAGGTCGCGCTTTCCGCCGGGCGCGACCTCGATGCGACGCTGGCGTTCTGGCGCGAGGTGCTCGGCATGAACCTGCATGCGCGTTTCGATCCGCCGGGCATCGCCTTTATCATGGCCGGTGACGTGCGCCTGCTTTTCACCGACGGCCTGCCTGCCGGCACCGTCTATCTCGACATATCGGGCCTCGACGAGTTCCACGCTTCGGCAAGGGCCGCCGGTGTTCCCTTCACCGCGCCGCCGGCGCTCGTCCATTGCGACACCGAAGGCCTGTTCGGCCAGGCGGGGGAAAGCGAATGGATGGCCTTCCTAAAGGACCCGGCAGGCAATACGATCGGCCTTGTCGAACGTCATCCACCGGATCGCTAGTCTCCGGACCACCAGCCTATCGAGGCCGTCATGAAAATCGTCACCTGGAACATCAACGGCGTTCGCGCCCGCATCGGCAACTTGACCCATTGGCTGACGGAAAGCGCGCCCGACATCGCCTGCCTGCAGGAGATCAAGACGGTCGACGAGCAGTTTCCCCGCGCCGAGATCGAGGCGCTCGGCTACAATGTCGAGACTTACGGCCAAAAAGGCTTCAACGGCGTCGCCATCCTGTCGAAGCTGCGTTTCGACGAGGTCAATCGCGGCTTGCCGGGCGACGATGCCGACGAGCAGGCGCGTTTCATCGAGGGCGTGTTCTCGACCGACAAGGGCGCCTTGCGCGTTGCCTCGATCTATCTGCCGAACGGCAACCCGATCGACGACGAGAAAAAGTTCTCCTACAAGCTTTCCTGGATGGCGCGACTTGAGCGCTGGGCCGAGGAGCGGCTTGCTCTGGAAGAGCCGCTGGTCCTGGCCGGCGACTACAATGTCATTCCCGAGCCGATCGACGCGAAGTATCCGGAAAACTGGCTAAGCGATGCACTGTTCCAGCCCGCGACGCGGCAAGCGTTCCGGCGGCTGAAGAATCTCGGCTTCACCGAAGCCGTGCGTGCCGTCACCGACGCCCCGGACATTTTTACGTTCTGGGACTATCAGGCCGGCGCCTGGCAGAAGAACAACGGCATCCGCATCGACCACCTGCTTCTGTCGCCCGAAGCCGCCAACTGGTTTTCCTCGGCTTCGATCGAAAAACAGGTGCGCGCCTGGGAAAAACCCTCCGACCACGTGCCGGTGGCGATCGATCTGGCGCTGCAGCCGGCCTGACCGGAGCTGCTGTCCGGCGGCACATTGATAAGTTGACCTCTTATCGCCACAAATCGCGCGCTTGATGAGAAATCATCATGGTGGCTGGGGTTCCCATGACTACTCGATTTGCACTCTGCCCGATCGGCTGCGCGCTTGCGATGGCGGTGGCGACGCCGGCTTTTGCCGATGCAGAGTGCCTGGCTAACGGCAAATCATTCCAGATCGGCCGGGTCGCCTGCCTGACGCTTGCCGGCCAAAGCTACCTCGCCCGTTGCGAGATGGAGCTCAACAACACGTCCCGGACAAAGCAGCGGGATGGCTGCCCGGAGAACACGCTGGCCCCACATCTGCAGGGCACGCCGATCTCAACACCGGCGCCCAGCGGCATGCCGGCGGAACCGACCGACAATTGATCTAAAAACGGAAATTCTGCCGACCTATTGGTCGCCGCCACCCTTGGTGAGGATGTCGTCGGCCAGCGAGATCGCGGTGCGGCGGTCGGCTTCGCCGGCGGCTGCAAACGCTTCTTCCTGCATGCCGCGGATCCATGGCTGGTCGGCGGGTGAGGCCCGTTCGAGCGCCGCGGTCATCATCGCCAGCCCCCGCACGATCTTGCCGCTTTGGAAAAGCAGGTTGCCGAGCGTCGCCTGCGCGCCCGCATGGCCCTTTTCGGCCGCCAGCTGGAACCAGCGTCCGGCCTGCTTGACGCTGGCCTTGACGCCGCCCTCACCCTTGAGGAACATCTGGCCCATCTCGAACTGGGCGTTCGGGTTGCGGTAGTTGGCGGCGGCACGCATGTAATATTCCTGGGCCGCCACCTCGTTCTCCTCGACGGGGCTGCCGGGAATGCCCTTCCTCAGATAGTCGCCGAGCGCCACCAGCGCGTCCGAAACATAGCTTTCCTCGGGCGAACCGGGCTCGACATCCTGGTCGACGATCTCGCTGAAGAACTTGAACGCCGCGTAGTCGTCTCGCGCCACGCCATCGCCTTCGGCATACATGCGCGCAAGCTTCCAGGTGGCGCCGATCTGGCCGTTCTCGGCGGCATATTTATAGGCTTCCGCGGCCTGCTCCTTATGGCCGTTCTTGTAGGCGGAAAAGCCGAACTGGAACACCGCCCACGGGCTCGACTGCGGCTTCACGCCGGTCTTGTCGTCGAACACCTTGTCGTCGAAGGCCATGGCCTGGCCGACGGCGCCCAAGGTCGCGCCAAACGTGGCGAGCGCAACCAGTGCCGAAAGGACAGACGACCTCAACAACTCAGATGTCCGCATAGCAGTGTGTTTCTTTGGCACCGCCGGGATGGGTGACCGCGCCGTCGCGGGCAGGTCCGACCGTCTGTGCGTATTTCCAGATCGCGCCCGACTGATAGTCGGTCGTGCGCGCCTTCCATGCTTTTGCCCTCGCCGCCAGTTCGGCTTTGGACAATGCAACCTCGATCGTGCCGTTCACCGCATCGATCGAGATCAAGTCGCCATCCCTAAGCAGCCCGATCGGGCCGCCCACTGCCGCTTCCGGCCCGACATGGCCGATGCAGAAACCGCGCGTTGCGCCCGAAAAACGCCCGTCGGTGATGAGCGCCACCTTGCCGCCCATGCCCTGGCCGTAGAGAGCCGCCGTCGTCGACAGCATTTCGCGCATGCCCGGGCCGCCGCGCGGACCCTCGTAACGGATGACGAGAACCTCGCCTTCCCTATAGTTGCGGTGCGTAACGGCCTCGAAACATTCCTCTTCCGAATCGAAGCAGCGTGCCGGACCCGAGAATTTGAGCTCCGCCATACCTGCGACCTTCACGATCGCGCCTTCGGGGGCAAGGTTACCCTTCAAGCCCACGACCCCGCCGGTCTGGGTAATCGGCCTGTTGGCGGGACGGACCACATCCTGGCTGTCATTCCAGGAAACATGTTCCATATTTTCGGCCAAAGTGCGGCCGGTCACCGTCAGGCAATCGCCATGAAGATAGCCATGGTCGAGCAGCGTCTTCATCAAGAGCGGAATGCCGCCGGCCTCGAACATGTCCTTGGCGACGTATTTGCCGCCCGGCTTGAGGTCGGCGATATAGGGTGTTTTCTCGAATATCTTGGCCACGTCGAAAAGATCGAACTTTATCCCGGCCTCGTGCGCGATCGCCGGCAGATGCAGCGCCGCGTTGGTCGAGCCGCCGGTGGCCGAGACCACGGTCGCGGCATTTTCCAACGCTTTTATAGTAACGATGTCGCGCGGGCGGATGTTCCTTGCGATCAGCTCCATGATCTTTTCGCCGGAAGCGAAATTGAAGCGGTCGCGCATCTCGTAGGGTGCCGGCGCGCCGCAGGAATAGGGCAGCGCGAGGCCGATCGCCTCAGCGACGGTGGCCATGGTGTTGGCGGTGAACTGGGCGCCGCAGGAGCCGGCCGACGGACAGGCGGCTTGCTCGATCTCGAGCAGCTCGGCGTCGCCGATCGTGCCGACCGAATGCTGGCCGACCGCCTCGAACACGTCCTGCACGGTGATCTGCCGGCCACGATAGCTGCCGGGCAGTATCGAGCCGCCATAGATGAAAATCGACGGTACGTTGAGGCGCACCATGGCCATCATCATGCCGGGCAGCGACTTGTCGCAACCGGCCAATCCAACCAGCGCATCGTAGCAATGGCCGCGCATGGTGAGCTCGACCGAGTCGGCGATGACCTCGCGCGACACCAGCGACGACTTCATGCCCTGATGACCCATGGCGATGCCGTCGGTGACGGTGATGGTGCAGAATTCGCGTGGCGTGCCGTTGGCGGCCGCCACGCCCTTCTTGACCACTTGCGCCTGGCGCATCAGTGAGATGTTGCAGGGCGCGGCCTCGTTCCAGCAGCTGGCGACACCGACCAGAGGCTGCGCGATCTCGGCCGCCGACAGCCCCATAGCATAAAGGTAGGAGCGATGCGGCGCCCGCTCGGGACCAACGGTCACGTGGCGGCTCGGCAGCTTGGCCTTGGATATCCCTCTGGCGTCCATACTCGTCCTTGCCGCGGGCGGTGCGGCCTGCCTCTTCGCCTAGCCTTTTGGCGCATGTCCCGAGACAGGTTCGAGGTGCGCCGGGTTTATGGCGGGAAATGGGCAATGTTCCCGGGCGGCCGGGTGGCGCGAGGGTTGTTCAGAAACTGTTGCCAAAACGTCACAATTACAGAAGCGAACATCATGGGGACAATTGTTGCGCCGGACGAATGCCGGACGCCACGCATCCAACCAACGGCCGGGCAGTGCCCGGCCGTTTTGTCGTTTGAAATTTAATAGTTAGAACTTGATCTTGACGGAAGCCGAACCGGCGAGAAGCAGGTCGTTGCCGTAGGTATAGGTAACGGCATTTGCCACGTCGCCGACACCGCTGAAAGTCGATGACCCGCTCGTCAGTACACCGATCGAGCCGCCGAGCCTGACCTCGACCTGGTCGTTCGGCGAATAGGAGACGCCGCTGGCAACGGCCCAGGTATCCGACTGATAGCCGGAGGTCGTTGAGGTGCCGCGATCCCAGGTCAGCGAAACCACGCCCGACAATTGATCGGTGAACTTGTGCCCGATACCGCCCGTGACCGTCCAGCCGTCGCGATAAAGCAGGTCGAATGAAACGGGCGAGGGCAAACCGGTTACCGGACTGCGCACGCCATTGATGGCAATGACGCCAAGCTTGCTCCACTCCTGCCAGCGGATGGAACCAAAGGCCAGCCAGCCAGGAGCTATACCGCTCTGCAGCTTGAATTCCAGAGCCTGAGGTATCTCAGCCGACGCCGAGACTGGGTATACGCCGGTAGAGCCAGGAATCAGATCCGCTGGAAAGGCGCCCCTGAAGCCGGTCGTGTCGACGGTTCCCGACAGCCCGTCATATTTGTAGCTTGAAGAGTACATCAGGCTGGCGCGCAGGGCGATCTCGGGGATCTCATAGGCGGCGCCCGCACGCCAACCCCATGCCTCGTCGGATAGCTTGAATACGCCGAGGCCGGTATTGCCGAAGGCGAGCAGTGTCTGGCGGGACAGAAACGCGTCGACCTGCTGGTAGGAGACACCGCCGATGAATCGTATGGCGCCCTTGCCGACGTTCACCTTGTAGGAGCAGGTGAGACCGAAATCGTCTGTGTCGACGGCGTATTTGACCGCTGTCGGCGAATAGGCGTTGTTCATGCCGAAATTCGCGTCCGCACCATACGGTCTCGTATAGGTGGCAAGACAGTCTACGGGCTCAAAGATGTTGGCCTTGATGCCGACATGCGGCACCGCATAGTCGCCACCAACGTCCACCGCTGATGTCGACAAACCCGAGCCATCGAGGCGCTGCACATTCTTGAGTTTGCGCTGTGGCGAAACATAGGTGACGCCTGCGTCGAACGAATATGGCGCCGCGTCGAACAGCTGGTCGATATTAACGCCGCCCCGGTCAAAGCCCCCGGCTTGCACCGTCCCAGCCAAAGCCAGCGAAAAAGCTCCCGCGCCCAGCAGCACTTTCAGACGCGAATAACACATGAATCTCCTCCCCGAAATATCCTTGCATCAAGCTAGAACCAATTCAGGTTAACGGCGCAACAACGAATTCGCCGTGCGTACATGTACAGCTTGGCTGAACGCATTTCCGACAAGGTGTCGCCTTCTTACCGAGGTGGGAAAATGGCCGCCACAATACAGATCGACGAGAAAACTCGGGAAAAACCCCTAAATCACTGCAGAACAGGGCATTTTTGCGTGCCCAGTCAGCCATTGTTACATTATGGCAACAATGGGGCAAAAACATTCAGTTTGCCTCAAGATTTACGCTGCGGAATGCCCGTTTTCGTGGCAGGCGGCCTGTCTGGAAGGCAGATTCGTGACCGGCGAATCTATTGCGGCCAGCAGGCCCAATTTGTTTGATCAGCCGGCATCGCGCACCCGCGCCAATGCCACCGAAAGCTTCTCTTGCGCCTCGCGATATTCGGCGAGTTTTTCACGCTCGGCCTCCACCACCTCTTCCGGCGCGTTGGCGACGAATTTCTCGTTGGACAGCTTCTTGTAGAGCCGCGCTATTTCCTCGGTCACCTTCGCAAGCTCCTTGTGCAGGCGCGCTGCCTCGGCGGCAAGGTCGATCAGGCTGCCGAGAGGCAGGCAGATCGTCGCCTCGTTGACGACGATCTGGGCGGATCCCCTCGGTGGCGCCTCGGCGAGCGAGATGTCGCCGACCCGCGCCAGACGCTTGATGGCCGAGTCCTGACGCTCGAGCCTTTCGCGTGTCATTTCGTTGGCGCCGATCACCACGAGCGGTGCGATAGCCGCCGGCGGCACGTTCATCTCCGAACGCACCGAGCGGATGCCGGAGACAAGGTCGACCAGCCAGTTGATATCGGCGGCCGCCGCCTCGTCCTCGAAGTCGGGCGACGGCCATGCCGCATGACAAAGCAGCGATTGTCGTTGCCTGCCCTCGCCGGCGGTTTCGGCCCACAGTTCCTCGGTCATGAACGGCATCATCGGATGCAGCAGCTTGTAGATCTCGTCGAGTACGAAGGCGACGCAGGCCCTGCTCTCGGCCTTGGCGGCCTCGTCGGTGCCCATGAACACCGGCTTCAGCAGTTCCAGGTACCAGTCGCAGAACTGGTTCCAGACGAAGCGGTAGGCGGCACCCGCCGCCTCGTTGAAGCGGTATGAGGTGATGCCGTCCGTTATGTCGCGCGCGGCTCGCGTCAGCTCCGTCAGGATCCAGCGGTTGACCGCCAGCTTGGCGTCCTGCAGCCAGAAATCGTCGTCGCGCGCCACTTCGTTCATCTCGGCGAAGCGCGTCGCGTTCCACAGCTTGGTGCCGAAATTGCGATAACCGGCAATGCGCGCCGGATCGAGCTTAACGTCGCGCCCTTGCGCTGCCATCACAGTCAAGGTGAAGCGCAGCGCATCGGCGCCGTATTCGTCGATGAGCTCGAGCGGATCGATGACGTTGCCTTTCGACTTCGACATCTTCTGCCCGTTCTTGTCACGAACCAGCGCGTGGACATAGACCGTATGGAACGGCTCCTGGTCCATGAAATGCAGGCCCATCATCATCATGCGGGCGACCCAGAAGAAGATGATGTCGAAACCGGTCACCAGCACGTCGGTCGGGTAATAGGTCTTCAGCTCCGGCGTCTGGTCCGGCCAGCCAAGCGTCGAGAACGGCCACAGCGCCGACGAGAACCATGTATCGAGCACGTCCTCGTCGCGGGTCAGGATCTCGCCAGGCTGGAAATTCTCAAGCTTGTCCTCGACCCAGGCCTTCCACGGCCCTTCCAGCGCCAGATAGTATTCGACGGCGGCACCGAGCGCCTCTTCCTCGGTCTTTTCGACAAAGACATGCCCGTCCGGCCCGTACCAGGCCGGGATCTGGTGGCCCCACCAGAGCTGGCGCGAAATGCACCAGGGCTGGATGTTTTCCATCCAGTCGAAATAGGTCTTTTCCCAGTTTTTGGGCACGAAATTGGTACGGCTCTCGCGCACCGAGGCGATCGCCGGCTTGGCCAGTTCCGCCGCATTGACATACCATTGGTCGGTCAGAAACGGCTCGATCGGCACGCCGCCGCGGTCGCCGTGCGGCACCGTGTGGCGATGCGGCTCGACCTTCTCGAGAAAGCCGCCCGCCTCCATCAACTCGACGATCTTCTTGCGCGCGTCGAAACGGTCCAGGCCGTCGAGGCTGTCCCATACGGCCTGGCGCTCCGGCGTTACTTCCAGCCCGGCGAGAAAGTCCTCATTGTCCTTGAGGCTCACCGCCGCATTGACGGTGAGGACGTTGACCGCCGGCAGCCGGTGGCGCTTGCCGACCTCGAAATCGTTGAAGTCATGCGCCGGCGTGATCTTGACCGCACCGCTGCCTTTTTCGGGATCGGAATACTCGTCCGCGACCACCGGGATCCTGCGGCCGACGATCGGCAGGATGAGTTTCTTGCCGACAAGATGCCGGAAACGCTCGTCGTCGGGGTGGACTGCGACAGCCGTATCGCCCAGCATCGTCTCCGGCCGGGTCGTCGCAACGGTGATGAAGGTCTTCGGATTTTCCGGATCGAAGGTCATGCCTTCAACCGGATAGCGGAAGTGCCAGAGGTTGCCGTTGACTTCCTGCTGCTCGACCTCGAGATCCGAGATGGCGGTCAACAGCTTCGGGTCCCAGTTCACAAGGCGCTTGTCCTTGTAGATCAGCCCTTCCTTGTAGAGCGTCACGAACACTTCGAGCACGGCCTTCGACAGGCCCTCGTCCATGGTGAAGCGCTCCCGGCTCCAGTCGGCCGAGGCCCCGAGCCGCTTCAACTGGTTGAGGATGGCGCCTCCGGACTCGGCCTTCCACTCCCACACCTTGTCGATGAACTCATCGCGCGTCAGGTCGCGGCGGTGGATCTGCTTTTCCATAAGCTGGCGCTCGACCACCATCTGCGTGGCGATGCCGGCATGGTCCATGCCAGGTTGCCAAAGAACGTTCTTGCCGCGCATGCGCTCGAAGCGCACCAGAATGTCCTGCAGCGTGTTGTTGAGCGCATGACCCATATGCAGCGAGCCGGTGACATTCGGCGGCGGGATGACGATGGTGAAGGCTTCAGCCCCCTCCTCGGCCCCGGCACCGGCCCGAAACGCGTCGGCCTCTTCCCAGATCCTGGCAATCTTCGGCTCGACGGCTTTGGCGTCGTAGGTCTTTTCGAGCATGGGAAAACGGTCCGCGCTGTCCGGAATTTGTGGTGCGGTGTAAATCGGAAGGTTGTTGCCAAGTCAACCGCAAGGGCGGCATGGCCAATAGATAGCGCCGGGATGGTTCGGTGCAACTCGCGGGACTGAATGTTGCAAGGCAATCGCTTCAGGTTTGCGCTGCCCCTCATTGCCCTGCCGGGCATTTCTCCCCGTATAGTGACGGGGAGAAAAACGCCTGTACTGAAGCTTTCGCCAGTCACGAACGTTGCGGAAAAGGCGGCTAAATTGCGGTCAACCCCTTCTCCCCGTCACTATACGGGGAGAAGGTGCTGGCAGGCGGATGAGAGGCGGCGCCGACTTCGACAATTCGCCGGTCGAGCCGCCTATCGGCGGCGTTTCCTCCGAACTGCTATTGTGCGCCGCGCGCGACGCGCTCGATTTCCTCGCGCACCAGCCGCTCGACCAGCGTCGGCAGGTTGTTGTCCAGCCAGTCCTGCAACATGGGCCGCAGCATCTCTTCAGCCATCTCGTCGAAGGTCTTCTTGCTGCGGCTGGCAAACGCGTCGGAAAGCTCGCCGAAGGCGGCGGCAACCTGCCGGCCCGTATGCTCCGAAAGGATCGCCGGACGTGCGGGCGGCGGCTCGCTGGCCGCCCGACGCGCCAATCCGATTGTCGAAGATTCCGGGCCAAGTTTCGAAGGTTCCGGGCCGCTTTCCGAAAGCTCCGGCCCAATTTCCGAAGGCTCCGGCGCAGGTCCAGCAGTCGCCTCGTTCTCGAAAACCTCGGCTTTCGGCTCGGCGTCCGGCGTGGGTGGCTCGGCGCGCACCGGCTTGGCCATCGCGTCGCCGACCGCGGCGATCTCGCGCCGCCAATCGGCAATGATGGTGTCGGTCGTCTCGGCAGCCTTGGCCATTGCAGGCCGTTCCGGCTTTGCGGGCGGTACGGGAGCGGCGTTCACCTCAGCCAGCGTCACCGGTGCTTTTACCGGGCCGGGGCGGAGCGGCGTTTCCAGGCGCTCAATAACCGGTGCGGCCGTTGGCTGCACCTCGGCCCGCGTGGCCGGCTTGGCGATCTCCAGTCCGCCGCGCAGTTCGGAGCGGAACGCATCCGCCTCTGCTGTGCGTCCGGCTGCCGGTGCCGGTTGCAGATCCTGGCGCAGCTCGTCCGCTTCGCCCGGCTGCTTGCGGCCGGTATCGCTGTCCTCGATGATCCTTCTGATGGAAGCCAGTATCTCTTCCATGGAAGGTTCGCGCTGTACGCTGCTCGCCGTCGCCATCGTCACATCCGCCGCCCTTGTGACTCGTTCTCAGATTTCCTGTCCGGCAATGCCGGATTCGAATCATGGCAACAGCGTAACCGACGGAACGCCTTGCGAGAATCCCCAATCTGGCGACATCTCGGATTTCAACAGATTAGGGTCGGGAGTTGGAGCCCGCGCGTCGTTCGAGCGCGGGCTGAAAGCACGGCCTGGCGATCAGCGGCCGTCCGGCGTGCGCAGGCCGATCCACTTGTCCTTGACGGCGTCGTAATGCTCTTCCGGCCTGTACTTCGTCACGTTGAGAGCAAGGCGGTCTGCCGACAAATGGCCAACCGCCGAGAGGATGGCATAGCTTGCCACCACCACATCGCGTTCGGCGCTGACAAGATTGATCTTGGCGGTGATGAGGGTCGCCTGCGCGTTGAGCACGTCGAGCGTGGTGCGCTGGCCGACATTGCGCTCCTCGATGACGCCGTTCAGGGCAAGCTGTGCGGCTGCGACCACCTGCCGATTGGCCGTGACGCTTTGCTGCGCGGCGGTGTATTGCGACCATGCGGAGGTCACAGCCTGGCGCACGGTGTCGCGGCTGACATCGACCTCGATACGGGCCTGGCTAAGTGATTCCTTTGATTGGCGAACCAGTGCCGAAGTGCGGCCGCCGGAATATATCGGTATCGTCAGTGTCGCGCCGATGTTCGCCGAATTGGTTACGCCATCCTGTGTCGAGGAGAGCGAGCCCGGCGCGGTGCCGCGAATGGCACTCGAAACACCCGCCGACGCCGAGAGCTGCGGCAGCAGCGCGCCTTCGGCAGACTTCACCGAAAACGCCGCCGCGTCGACCAGATGCGCGGTGGCGAGGATGGCCGGATGCTCGGCCGATGCGATCGCGATCGCCGCATCGAGGCTCGACGGCAACAGCTTCGACACCGGCGCAGCCGGCCTGAGCTTGCCCGGCTCGTCGCCGACGACCTGGCGATAGGTCGCAGCACTTGCCAGCGCCGTGGCGCGGGCGGCACTCAACTGCGCCACCGCGGAGGCGCGCTGGGCGTCGGCTTGCGCGACGTCGGTGCGCGTACCTTCGCCGACCTCGAAGCGCGAACGCGCCGCACGCGCCTGCTCGGTCAGGAATTGCAGGTTCTGTTCGGTCAGCACGGCGACCTGACGGTCGCGGATAACGTCCATATAGGCACTTGCCGCGTTGAAGAGAGTGTTTTCTTCGGCGTTGCGCAGGCTTTCGAACGAAGCGCGGACCCGCGATTCGGCGGCCGCCACATTGTTCCTGGTCTGAAAACCGTCAAACAGCGTCTGATCGATCTCGACGCCGAAGTTGCCGGTGGTTATCGAGATGTTTCGGTGCAACCGGTTGCTGTGGCTGGCGGTATAATCAATACTTCCGGAACCGGTGATGGTCGGGCGGTAGCCGGACTTGGCAATAGCAACGCCCTCGTCGGTGACGCGGGCGCCGGCGCGCGAAGAATTAAGCGAGGAATTGTTCTGGTAGGCTTTTGACAGCGCCCCGAGAATGGTTTCGGCCGAGGCGGCCAATGGAGAAAGCGCGGTCGCCGAAACGAGGACGGCGGTAAAAAGCAACTTGCGTACAGACGGCACGTTATATTCCCTCATTCGTTTTGCACGGGAACTGCGCCACGCTGGCTTCTCCTTCTGATCAGCCGGCGCCGCGTTTTTTATCGTTCCCCCGCTGAAAGCCCCAGAAACGCCCGGTTATGCAGATCAGCAACGATTGTTCAAACGCAAGCGATCATGACAACGCCTTCGCTGCAAGGCAAAATCACTCAGAATTCGAAGGCGGGAATGCGTTCGAATCCCGGTAGTGGCTTAATTGCCGCATTAAATGCGCGTCTTCCCGTTACAACCCCCCCAGTCTTAAAAAAAAGCCGGGCTACGCCCGAATTGCCCTGCCCTTCAACGGCGACGAGTCGGCCGCCTTCGGCAAGCTGGTCGAACAGCGCCGCCGGCACCTCGCCGACGCTGCCACCGATCAAGATGACGTCGTAAGGCCCATTGGCGGCATGGCCTTGCGGCAACGGTCCCTGGACCACGGTGACATTGCCGGAACCCAGCGCAGCAAGCGTCGAAGTGGCGGTCTCGGCCAGCGCCGGATCGCTTTCCAGCGCGACGACGGACCTTGCCAGCCGCGACAGGATCGCCGCCGCATAGCCGGTGCCGCAGCCGACATCGAGTGCCGAATCGCTTGGGCCGATATCGGCCAGCTGCATCAGCTTGGCCAATGGCGACGGTTCCATCAGATAGCGCGGACCATCGGCCGTATAGGCAATGCGGATGTCCTCGTCGATATAGGCAAGGTCACGCTGGCCGGGGGCAACAAAGGCCTCGCGCGGCACGACAAGCATAGCCTCGAGCAGCGGTGCGCTGGTCACGTCGGTGGTGCGGATCTGGCCGTCGACCATCTTCACCCGGCGTTCGGCAAAATCAGCGCTCATGTTCCAACCATCCGCTTGCCGCGCAAAGGCCGCGGCTGTTTCGACCGGAACTGAAGCCCCCTGGCGCTGACGCGCGGGAGCTCGGGCATTGGAGGCCTCGCCCGGAATCGAACCGGGGTGCAAGGATTTGCAGTCCTCTGCGTAACCACTCCGCCACGAGGCCTCATTGCTCCCGGCGTTCCACCCGGCTCCAATAGGTTGCGGCGAAAATGCCGTCAAGCGGCCACCATGCATTCCCAACGGTTCTTCCTACATCGAGGCACTGCTTATAAATGCAATGCCATGCTAGCAATAACATATTAGCTTATCGTTAAGGATGATCCTCGGCGACAGGAACCCGAAACCGGCGGCCACGTTGGGCAGAAAGGAGGGTTCCGCCATGGGTCGAGCAGCTACGAAAGACGGCACACCGCGCGGATTGTCGCAGTCTGCAGAGCTTGTGCGCTATGCCATCGATCGCCTCAGCATAGAAGGCGCAAACAGCCTGCCGCCGCGCGACCGGGCGCGGCTGGCATCGGCTACCGCCGTTCTCAAGGAGCTCTGCGAACGCCTGGAAAGCTGTTTCGACCAGCCTCGGTGATGACCACGCCGCTCTCAAACAATTGCCCTGTTTCCCGCCTGTCAGCAGGGCAACCTCAATCCGGCCGGCGGCGTCGCTCCCACCAGACGACGAAGCGGCGCCGGTGACGGCGCACCAACGCGAATTCGTAGGAGAGCACCAGCAATCCGATCGGCACCATCCAGAAACCCAGGATCGGCAGGAAGCCGAGAATGCCGCCGATGATCAGCACGACGCCGATCGCAATCCGGAGGCCGCGCGAGCGCGGCATGGTGAACTGGCGGCCGAAGACCGAGATTTTCCGGGCCGGTGGCTGGTCGTCGCTCATTGCCGTCATGTGAAATATCGATCCGTTTGCTTCAGTAGCACCATCACCCGGAGAAAGCCGCAACGGCCTTTTCCGTTCCGTGACAGGCGAGAGACAGCTCATATGAGAGCGCTTGCCGGCCACTGCCAGGAAGCCTCGCGCCAAAAAGCGTCGAAAAAATGCGAAATGCTTCTTTGCAAAGCCGAAACGGGTTTGCTATAGGCTGCCCCACTCACGCAAGAGCCTCTGTTCCCCGGTAGCTCAGTGGTAGAGCAACCGGCTGTTAACCGGTTGGTCGCTGGTTCGAATCCGGCCCGGGGAGCCACTTAATCCAGAAAAGTCTTGAAACCCAAGGATTGCAAGGGTTTCCGCTTCCCCAGAGATACACCGCGAGATACACTGCGGGGTACCTTGAGCTATGAAGATCGACGTGAAGCACATCCAGAAACGTGGCCTTGCCGGCTGGCGCTATCGGCGCAAAATCCCAAAGAAACTTCAGGCCGCTGCGGGCAAGTTGGAAATCCTCGTTCCGCTCGGGGCTACCGAACACCAAGCTCTAAAGGCGTACCCCAAGGTGCATGCCCGGGCAGAGCAGCAGTTGCGCCTTTGGTCACAGCCGCACCGAGTCTCGCAAGGCGGTGGCCATGACAACGTGCCCTCCCCGACCGCGTTTGAGCAATTCAGGCGGAGCCGTTCGCAGCTCAGGGCGCTTAATCTAGATCCCGAGTGGAGCGGCCCCGAGGATGAGGATGATCCGGAGGCGCTCGCACGTGAGGTGATCGCTGAGCAGATTGCAGGGAAGTACCCCGTGGACCCTGATGGCAATCCTGTCGGCATTGCAGTGGAAGACCGCGCCCTCCTCCATGCGCTTCTGCTCAGCCAGCGCCAACAGCGGCCCGATCCAACTCTCGAAGACGCCAAGCGCCTTTATCTCAAGGAGCGTGTCGGGGACGACGAAACGAAGCAAATGGAGCTTGATCGGGTCTTCAAGCTGGTCGGCGAAGCACTTGGCAAGGACCGCAAACTGTCCAGCCTCAAGCGCGAAGACGCCAAGGAAGTCCGTGACCACATGCTCGACGGTCGCAAGGCGTCTTCTGTGGACCGCTATCTGAACGTCGTCCGCGCGGTGATAAACCATGCTGTCAGGGAGTTTGACCTGGCCGGCGTCATCAACCCATTCATGAATTTGGAAGCTGCGCCGAAGGACAAGGCCGAGCCCGATAAGGACAAGCGCCGCCCCTTCACGCAGGCCGAGGTCACAGCCATAACCGCCCGCATCGCGTACCATGCGAAGGCAGACCTTCAACACATCTGGGCAATCCTAAATGGTACCGGATGCCGCCTCGCCGAGGTCTCAGGTCTTCGTGTTGCGGACGTCCATCTTGACCACGCCATTCCGCACATCACGGTCGAGTGGCACGACGACCGACGCATTAAGAACAAGGTTTCTCGGCGAAATGTGCCGCTGATAGGTGGCGCGCTGGACGCTGCAAAGGAAGCCGTCAAAGCTGCCGGCAGCGCAACGATGCTCTTTCCGACCTACGGGCGTCCCAAAGGCGCGTCCTCAGCGTCTGCCGCCTTGGGCAAGCACGTTCGGGCTTGTGTGACCGATCCGAAGGCCACAACCCATTCGCTTCGGCATCTCATGAAGGACCGATTGAGATTGGCCGGGGTCACCAACTCGGACCAAGACATTGTGCTGGGTCACTCCTCGGGCAGCGTTGGGGAGGACTACGGGGGTGACGAGGCGCGGCTTGAGGTCGCCAGACGGGCGCTTGAGAAGGCACTTGCCTGACCCAGACGTGTTGCGTCGTGGCAACAAATCGGCCCTACCCGCAACTTTTTTCGTGTCACATGTCACAGGATTTTTCCCACATCTGTGGCATGGATTGCTGCAAGTCCCTGAAATCACTGATGCGCGCAAGGGATGTTAGATCCAGTGCGTCTACCAAATAGCTGTTTTTGCTGGTATTTTCTGCTTGCGATAGGCTGATCTCGCTGGCATCTATGCATCACCAAACGACATCGTTGTCATGACGGGACCGGGGACACTCCCCGGCGCAGGGGACCTTTGTGCCCCGTACAGCGGAACCAAAGGCCAGACCGGGGAGGAACCGGGCGGCTCCAGCATCGGGACAACCCCGAGCAAGGCGACTAATCCCGTGAAAGTCCGGGGTCTGGGGGCTTCCTATCGACGGATAGCCAGACACAAAGGCAAAGACCTAAACCCACAATTATCAACCCGCCGCGGGGACTGCGGGCAGCGCACGGGCCCGGGCGATGCCGAATCGCTAGAAGCCGTCACGCAGATCACCTTTCCGCACGGACCGTCCATGCCGGGGCCGAAGTGCCGTTGCTGTAGGAACAAGGCCGCAACAGACGCGGCATCTGAACCATAGGCTACAGACCCGCCCCCTGCACTTGAGCCATGCCCTCGTTTCCTGTCTCCATGAGGGTCCGGAGTGTCCGGCCGGTGATTTGAGGTTCATCGAGGGGTAAATGCATCGCGGGCCCTAGCATCGCGCCAAACGCATGCCGCTCGCCTGAAAAGCTCCGACTGACGGCACCACGAATGACCGCTCCTTGGGCGCCAAAAATAGGCGCTCCGCTCATTTTGCCGGGAATTTTTGCGTTGAAATCGAAGCAGGGTCCCGGGGTGGATACGTCTTTCTGCAAATGGTTCTCGGGAAATACTCGCATCACTTCACCTACAGAGACGAAAAGGTCCATTTCGAACTCTTTGATGACCATTCCGCCCTTACCGTAGTCTAAGGGAATGTCGTTCATCTCCGCATAGCCCAGCGAGTACGCTGCTTCGCCCGGTATGAATGGGTTCAACGACAAACTCAGAGGTTGATGCGCAGCGCCGTGGGGCATCTCTGCGATTTTGCAGATCGCAATGTCCGTCGAGTACTCAAACCTATCCTTCTCATAGACGAGGGGACTTTCCTTCCAGCGGCCCCATAGCCAGTATTTCTGAAAGGAAAAGTACCTAAATCCACGCGTCCCGTAGGCAGGGCTATAGGGGACGATGACGCCGAAATTTAGCGCCTCTGCGAAGACCATTTGGTTCCCCTGTCGCGTCGCACCGTAGCCGCTGTCGAAGGGGTCCATAAGAATGTGGGCTGCGGTCATGACGTAGCCAGAGCAACTAATAACGGAACCGGTCCCGATACACCGAATAAAATCGTCGCCCTCCCTCCAGGCAACGACAGGAACGATACTCTGCTTCATGAGAAAGTCTGCGGGTCCAAAAGAAGCCAGAGCTTCATGTATGTTTCGGCTCGGGGTGGAGGTCAGAAGTTCAATGTTGCCCTCAAATGTGAAATAGTCAGAATCGAAACCCGGCTTAGGCGTCAATTCGAGACCTCTAAGATCAGTGACGCCCCACCGTCCATCTGATCGGCGTGACCACAATGATTTCAGTATTGAAATAGGTGGTGTAATCACCACTTTCTCGCCCCCCTATTTTGCTACCCCTTGCGTAGCCTCGGTTGTAAATCCGATTTCGGCCATTCCTATTCTTAGAACGGATACAGCACCGGCGTCAGTCCTGCCGAATGACCATCATAAGGGTGGATGTACGATTCCGAGATCTTCCAATTCGGCTTAGACGCCACTTGGAAGAAGTAGCCAAACTCTGAACGCCAACGAAATGCTTCCATTTGTCCAAATTGGGCGATCAGCATGACGGCGCAGGCAACGACAGCATCGACAGCGTGGGATAGCGTCCCTTCTTCAAAACTTCCCTCGCGATCATGTTTCACTGCGTTGTACGCCCGATACCAAGGGAGCGATTCCGTTGGACGGGCGCTGTCCCAACCCTCAAATGGTCTCACCTCCTTCATCCACGGATAGTATGGGAGCAAGATTCCAAACTCACCCAGGCGCATCGCATTTTGAAGCGCGACGTAGTTCTGCGTGGTGAATTTACCTGACTGCCCATTCGCCTCAAGCACACCACGCCAATGCATTTCCACTTCAGTGCACGCAAGAATGAGGAGGTTTCTTATCTCGTGCCCGTACACTTTGAAGTTTGACGGCGAAGGGTGAACAGTTTGGCAAATGTCAGTTAGCTTGTGCGTGAGCGAGACTAGCTGCCCGCGCATGACCGCAAGCTGGGACTCTACGGTATTCGAACCCGGGCAATGGTAGACCGCATTTGGGCTACCAACATGCTGATCAACCACTCTAGACATGCGGGGATAGTACTGCCCCGGTTTGAGGTGTGTATGCTCAAAGGCGAAGGGTGCTGACTCTGGAATGAGTTGCGCCAATTTTGTCCCGACAGCATCGAAGACGTCGCGCCCTGACGGAACCACGACGTGCGCTGACTCGTGATTGAGCGGCTCAGGAATACCGATCCGTGTCGCGACTGTTCCATCGAAATGCCACATCCCTTGGCCCTTTCCGTCTTTGTCGGTGCATCCGAAATACCCGCTTGATTGCGCCATAGTCCCCCGCGAAATTCTATTGAGGACAATCTACATCAAATCCCCGATTCTGGCTCCATGAACTGAACCTACGGGGCATCCCCGAGGCTAGAGCGGGGATAGCAACGTCCCCTTCTCCTGGCCGCCGCCTCGAATGCTCTACGGGCATCCTGAGAGGGCATGTCTCCTGCCATGGCGGCCATGCAGGTCTCGACCGCCTGTTTCCATTTGGGGCCAAGCTTGGTCCACTGGAGCTGCTCGGCGGCGCCCTCGTCGTGGCTGAACCCCATAGCGGAGCCCAGGTCGATCCGCCTTGACGTACACCGGAGAGTTGAACCAGTGAAGAGCCATGAGGGGAAGCTAATAGAGGTCGGGAATGTTTGGCAGAAATTTCCGAGCGGGGGATTGGATAACTGGCTCGCGCGAAGCCCCCCGTGCCCCCCGGGCGCCACGTGCTGTTTCGGAATTGCTGGCGAGTTGGGTCATTGGGCCTTGCTCTTCGCCGCTGGTTTGGCGGGCATCGCACCTTCGATGGCTCCAAGCAGCATCTTTCCTATCGCATTAATCGTGCCCATAGATTTGGCCTTCGAAGGAACGCCTTTTCTGTCTAGGGACTTCATCAGCTTGTCGACATCAGCGTGATCGAAATCGATCACAACGTCGCTGTGCGCAAAACAGTTTCTAATCTTTCTGAGCCTGTGTAGCTGCGCCGCCGCACTCGGCTCGACCAGTCCAAGCGCGTGCGCAAGATGAATGCGCGAACTGAAAGTCGCAAGTCCACCCGTTCCTTTGAACAATGCGTCCTTGTTGGTTTTGTTCAGCCCGCTCATGTTCGCTGCCAGCAAGTCGAGCAACTTTTTGTCCAACATGCCACACAGCACAAGAACCTTCCCTGCCGATCCTGCCTTGAGATGCTCGGCAAAACTCAACGCAAATTTCTCACGCTGCTCCTCAGTCAGTCCATCAAAGAAGTTTTTGGCCGTCTTTGCCATGATAATCCCCCACGCCCTTCGTTGAGACTACCAGAGGGACTGCGCGCCTCCTAGCCATCCCATTTGGCCTTCGATGGAGACCGGCCTCATGGAAGATTTGGCCGCGCCTCCTTGACAGTCACAACGAACGTTGACGTTAGACAATGCTTCGGCCACCACCTTGTCAGGCACAACGCTTGAGCTGGACAAAGCCGTGAAACAGTACGTCATCTACACCCGCGTTTTGACGGACTGGCTTTGCGTTTCGTCCGTGCTTATGAAGCAGCTCGCTCACCAGCTGGTTGCAATTGCCGTTGGCGCAACTTTCTGATGTGAATGACCCGACCACTAGCTATGAAGGCGATTTCCGCGCCTTCGCGCGGACCGGCCGCCTGGAAGAAGGTGACCTTGCTTTCCGGCTCGATCATGATGATTTCGCGCAGATCAGTACCGGCGATCATAGCTTCGCGCACGAAGTGGGTCGCGCTCTCCTCCACGACGTCGCAACGGGTGCAGAGGCCTGCGGGCAGGAACAGGCGGGCGTCGCGCGCCTTGAGTTCCAGGCCCTGCCATATCTGCGCACGGGTCAGCTTGGTCTCGCCTCGGGGATTCACCGGAACGGTAGCGGTCGAGTAAATCGTGATATGTCTCCTGGACAGAACGTCGGTGATGGGCCTCAGCCGGCAATTGCGGCCGCATAGTCGCGATAGGAGCGCAACGGTCGGCCCAGCAGCGCGGTCAGCCGATCGACATCGCCGGCATCGGGGACCATGCCGTCCGTGAGGAAGCGCTCGGCCATCAGGCGCATGTCGAGCGCCATCCAGCTCGGCATGAACTGCCGCAGGTTCTGCTCGAAGCCGGCGGTGTCGTCGCCGGGATACGCGATATGTCGACCGAGGACGTCCGTCCAGATGGCTGCGACGTCCGTGCCAGTCAGCGTGTCGGGGCCGACCAGGTTGATGCGGTCGAACGGCAGCGGCGCCGCGGCCTGCTCGCGGCGGATGAGTTCGATCGCGGCGATCTCGCCGATGTCCCGCGCGTCGATCATGGCGATGCCCTTGGCTCCGATCGGCATCGGATAGATGCCGTAGCCGATCACCACGTCCTTGATCGTGATGTCGTTGTCCATGAAGTAGGCGGGCCGCAGGATGGTGGCGTTGAGCTCCATCTGCTCGATCATCCGCTCGACGCCGAACTTGCCCGCGAAATGCGGCACGTTGACGTAGAGATCGCTGTGGATCACCGACAGGTAGACGATCCGCTCGAGGCCGGCCTCGCGAGCAACGGCCAGCGCTACCAGCGCCTGGGTGTATTCGTCGGCCACCACCGCGTTCAGCAGGAAAAGGGTGGAGACGCCGGAGAACGCCTTGCGCAGGGAATCGACATCGAGCAGGTCGCCCTGCACGACATCTACGCCAGTGGGGAAATTGGCCTTCGAGGGATCGCGAACCAAAGCGCGCACATCGGCGCCACGCTTCACGAGCTGTTCGACTACGTTGCGGCCGACATTGCCGGTCGCGCCGGTAACGAGAATGGTCATGGGATTACTCCTGAGTTGAGCCGGATGGCGTCCCACAAAATTAGTGATCCACGTTTGTGTCGGTAGGCATTATATCTGAACACGCCGTCCCACAGGTGGAACACATGGATCTACTTGCCCTTGCTGATTTCAATCTGGTCGCCCGCCACGGGGGCTTCGGTAAGGCCGCCCGCGCTGCCGGGCGCCCGAAAGCCACCTTGTCCCGACGCGTGGCGGAGCTGGAGGCGAGTCTGGATCTACGGCTGTTTGAGCGTGGCGCGCGCGCGTTAAAGCTGACGGAAGAAGGACGCGCGCTTTTCGAGCGCGCGGGCCGGTTGCTTTCCGAGCTCGAAGAGACGACGGCGGCGATCGCCTCAGGCGGCGAAAGGCCGCGCGGCCGGTTGCGGATCAGCGCCCCATTGCTGTTCGCACAGACCGCCATGGGGAAGATCGCCGCCGGCTTCGCCCTGAAATACCCGGGGGTCAGGCTCGAGGTCACGACCGAAGACCGCGTCGTCGACATGATCGAAGAGGGATTTGACCTGGTGATCCGGGTCAATCCGGATCCGGATGAGAGCCTCGTTGGGCGAGCCTTTCTGCGTGATCGGCTGGTGGTCGTGGCAAGTCCTGACCTCGCCCAGCCGGCCGAAGGGCTGGCGACCCCGGCCGTCATGCGTTCGACAGATCGCGGGGCTTGGGACGTGAAGACGCCCACTGGCCGGTTAACAATCGCGATCGAGCCCGTCCTTGCGTTGTCGTCGCTCATCATGGTCCGGGATGCCGTGCGAGCGGGCGTCGGCGCGGGACGCCTTCCAGTGTCGCTAGTGAGCCATGATCTGGCGGACGGAACGCTGGTACTTTGGGGGGATGTCGAGGGACCCGACATTGCCCTGTGGACACTCTATCCCTCTCGGCGGCTGCTGAGCGCGCGCGTCTCCGCATTCCTCGACCATCTGAAACGCGCCTTTCCCATGGGGACACCTGACGAGCTGGCCGCCTATATCGGCAAATGACTCCCAGGAAACTGGCTAACCAAGCTGATACGTTACTCCATAAATCTTTCAGCGTTACTTCACATCCGAATTACGAAATTACGGCGACAGTGCACTTTTTGCGGCGGCATTCAGGGCCTTTCCGCCGCAAATCTCGAATGCGCGTTTTTTAGCCTTCCCTGACCGGCAGCGCCTTTTCCCCGGAATCGACCGCCCTATTTCGCCTCGACAGGTGGGTGGCTGCTTGCTGGACGAGTCCTTGCGGCGAGTACGGCATGTGCTTCGAGGTACCCCACATGAACTTCCACGATCGGCACCTATTGAGGTTGCGGGTGAACGGAGAGGATCACAGCCTTTCCGATCTCGATCCCCGCGTCACGCTGCTCGACCTGCTGCGCGAGCGGCTTCATCTGACCGGAACGAAAAAGGGATGCAATTTCGGCGAGTGCGGCGCCTGCACCGTGCATCTCGACGGACGGCGTGTGAATGCCTGCATGATACTTGCCGTGTCCTGCGAGGGACGCGAGGTTACGACGATCGAAGGGCTGGCAGACGGCGATGCGCTTCATCCCGTGCAGCAGGCGTTCATCGATCATGATGGTTTTCAGTGCGGATTCTGCACGCCCGGCCAGGTGATGTCGGCGGCGGCGCTGATCGAGGAGGGACATACCGGCTCCGATGCCGAGATCCGCGAATGGATGAGCGGGAATCTGTGCCGCTGCTCGGCCTATCCGCAAATCGTCGAGGCGGTGCGCGCAGCGGCCGGGAGGGCGAGCCAATGACCCCATTCGTCTATGCACGCGCCGACAGCCTGGGTGACACGATCGCAGCCGGTGCCGCGCCGGACAGCGCCTTTCTCGCCGGCGGCACCGAATTGCTCAACTGGCTGCGCCTTGGCATTGCCGAGCCGACCCGGATCATCGACATCTCCCGCCTCGACGGGCTGGATCAGGCCGAAACACTGCCCGGCGGCGGCTTGACGATCGGCGCGCTGACGCATCTCAACGATGTCGCGCAGCATGCGTTGGTCGTGCGCGACTATCCGGTGTTGAGCCAGGCGATCCTCAACGCCGCATCGCCGCAGCTGAGAAACCTGGCAACGATAGGCGGCAATCTTCTGCAGAAGACGCGCTGTGCCTATTTCCGTGCCGAAGAGCAGTTGCCATGCAACAAGCGTCAGCTCGGCTCCGGCTGCTCGGCATTGCATGGCATCAACGACAATCACGCGATATTCGGCTGGACCGAGGATTGCGTCGCCACCCAGCCATCCGACCCGGCCGTGGCGCTGGCAGCACTTGATGCGGTCATCGTCACCGCGCACCGCAGCGGCGGCCGGCGCATTCCGGCAGCGGAATTCCACCTGCTTCCCGACACGCGGCCCGAGGCAGACAATGTGTTGCAGCAAGGCGAACTGATCACGGCAATCGAGCTGCCGGCGCCGGCGCCGCGATCGGCTTACCTCAAGGTGCGCGAGCGCGAATCCTACGAATACGCCATCGTCTCTGCCGCCGCTGTGCTGGAGATGGACGGCCAAACTATCCGTCGGGCCGCCCTGGCGCTGGGGTCCGTGGCGCTGCGGCCGTGGCGGCTGAGCGCCGCCGAGGAGCAGCTCGCCGGTGCCGAAATCGGCGATCGCGAGGCGTTGAACACCGCTATCGAGCAATCCTTCGCCCAAGCGCGTCCCTTGTCGCAGAACGCCTACAAGATCGAACTGGCCAAGACCGCCGCTTTGCGGGCGATCGAAAGAGCAGCGAGGATGCCGTCATGATGATCAGCCAGCCTGTTGCCCGCCCTGACGGCGGCGTCAAGGTCACCGGCCGCGCCCGCTATGCGGCCGACTATTTCGCCCCCGACCTGCTCTATGCGGTACTCGTGACCGCGCCCGTTCCGGCCGGCCGCGTGACGTCGATCATGGTCGACGACGCGCTCGCCGAGCAGGGCGTCGTGCGTGTGCTCACGCATGAGGACATGCCCAAATTCGGCCGGTTCGCATCGCCGAGGGCCGAGCCCGATACGCAGATGCAGCAGGCCGAAGGCCCACCGGCAGCGCAGAGCTTCATGCCCATGCAGGGCGACGAGATACGTCACGAGGGTCAGCCGCTTGCCATTGTGCTGGGCGAGACGCTGGAGGCGGCGGAGGCCGGTGCCCGCCACGTCGCATTGCGTTTCGAGTTCGCCGAGCCGGAATTGCCGGCACCGCCGGAGTGGACCGCCATCGACAAGGCTGCGGTCGTGCCGAGGGAGAGCGGCTTCCTGTTCCTGGAGCCGACATTTACCAAGGGCGACGTCGACCGCGGGCTTAGCGACGCAGCCGCCATGGTCGAAGCCGTCTACCTGCAGCCGTCGCGCCACCACAACGCCATGGAGCCCTCGGCGACGCTCGCTGAGTGGAACGACGGAGAGCTGACGCTGCACGACGCCACGCAGCACGTCTATGGTGTCCGCCAGGTGCTTGCCGCCCGTTTGAATGTCCCCGCCGGGAAGGTCCGCGTGATTTCCCGCCATACCGGCGGCGGCTTCGGCGGCAAGGGTTGGATCTGGCCGCATCAGGTGCTGGCCGCCGCCGCGGCGCGCATCATGCAGCGCCCGGTCAGGCTGGCGCTGAGCCGCGCCAATGCCTATTCCTGCCTCGGCTACCAGCCGCGCATGGCACAGAAGATCGTGCTGGCGGCGGACAGGTCGGGCAAGCTGACCGCCGTGCAACAGGACGTGGTCAACCTGACCACCGTGAGCGACGATTTCGTCGAGTTCGCCACCGAGGCCTCGAAGGGTCTCTACGCCACGCCGGCCATGCGTCTCAGCCAGCGCGTCGAGCGCGCGAACGTCGCCATGCCGACGGCGCTGCGCGCGCCGGTCGAGGGTCCGGGTACCTGGGCCCTCGAAAGTGCGATGGACGAGCTCGCCCACCGCCTCGGCATCGATCCGCTCGACCTGCGTCTGATCAACCATGCGGACACGGATCCGGCCACCGGCCAGCCCTGGTCGTCGAAGAAGCTGCGCGAGGCTTATGAGGAAGGCGCCCGCCTGTTCGGCTGGCGCGAGCGCCCGCGCAAGCCGCAACGCGATGGCGATTGGCTGATCGGCTACGGCATGGCAACCTGCAGCATGGGCTGTTTCCGCCACCCGACGCCTGCAGCCGAGGTCAGGCTGCACCGGGACGGCAGGGTGCTCATCCGCACCGGCACCCAGGACATAGGGACCGGAACACTCACCATCTTTCCGCAGATCGCGGCCGACGTGCTGGGCCTGCCGATGGCGAAGATCGAGTTGGAAATGGGCGATACGCAGCTGCCGGAGGCGGGACCGACCTATGGCTCGTCATCGACCATGGGGGTGGGCGCGGCGGTGCTTGCCGCCGCCGAAGATGCGCGTTCGCAGCTTGCCCGTCTTGCCAATCTGCTGCCGGACGAGGTGGAGATGCAGGACGGCAAGATTCGCCGCAAAGGCGCTGCCGGCGGTCAGACGATCGCCGACGTTATGAGCCATACCGACATCGGCGAGATCATCGGCTCCGGCTCGTTCGATCCGGCGCAGCACGGCAAAGGCCTCGCCATGCGCACTTTCGGCGCGATTTTCATGGAGGTCGGCGTCGATCCTGGGCTCGGCCTGCTCAGGCTTCGTCGCGCCGTCGGCAGCTACAGCGCCGGCCGCATCGTCAATCCCCGCACCGCACGCAGCCAGATGACGGGCGGCATCATCTGGGGCTGGGGCATGGCGGCGATGGAGCAGAGCCGGCACGAACCAGTGCTTGGGCGGTTCCTGTCGAAGAACCTTTCCGGGGTCGCCATTCCGGTCAATGCCGACATTCCCGGCGACATCATAATCCACTTCGTCGACGAGGTGGACCAGCATGCCAGCCCGATCGGCGGCAAGGGCATCGGCGAGCTCGGCGCCACAGGCGTTGCCGCTGCGGTGGCCAATGCCGTCTACGACGCCACAGGCAAGCGGATCCGGGAGTTGCCGATCACGCCGGAAAAACTGCTGTAGAAGCACCGGCCCGCGGAAGCGTCTGCTCGACGAGCTTGACGTAATAGCGCATCACCGTCGGCACGATCTCGTCGTTGAAGACGTAGCGGTCGCCGTGCAGGCCTTCGCCCGGGCCGACCTCCCCGGCACCGATCCACGCATAGCAGCCGCTGGCGTCGCGGATCATGAAAGCGAAATCCTCGCAGCCGAGACTGGGGCTGAACTCGGTCAACACATTCTCCCGGCCGACGACGGATGCCGCCGCCTCGACGGCGTGGGCCGTCGCGTCCGCCGTGTTGATCAGCGGCGGATAGCCCTTCCGGTAGTCGAGCCTGGCGTTGAGCGAATACGCGGCGGCAATGCCTTGTGCGATCTCGCCGATCAGCCTCTCGCAATGGTCGGAAAGACCGGGCTCGAAGAAGCGGCAGGTGCCTTGCAGCCAGACCTTGCCCGGCACGATGTTGCCGACATTGCCGCCGTGGATCTGCGTGAGGCTGACGACAAGCGCGCTTTGCGGGTCGACCGAGCGGCTGACGATGCGCTGGACGGCTTGCACGAAGGCGCCGGCGGCCAGGATCGGGTCATCGCCGAGCTGCGGCATCGCGGCATGCGCGCCAAGACCCTCGAAGGTCAGTTCGAAATTATCCACGGCCGCCATTTGCGCACCAGCGCGGGTGGCGATCGTTCCCAGCCTGACGCCCGGCCAGTTGTGGACCGCATAGACCGCCTCGACCGGAAAGCGCTTGAACAGGCGGTCCTCGATCATGCGCATGCTGCCGCCCTCGTTTTCCTCGGCCGGCTGAAAGATGAAAGTGACGGTGCCGTCGAAGGCACGGCGATCGCTAAGCAATTTGGCAGCGCCGAGCAGCATGGCGGTGTGGCCGTCATGGCCGCAGGCGTGCATTACTCCTTCTTTCCCGGAGACATAGGCCAAGCCGGTTTTCTCCAGCACCGGAAGCGCGTCGAGCTCGGCGCGAAGGCCGATGGCGCGTGCGCCGCCACCGCTGCGCAGGACACCGACGACGCCGGTGCCGCCGATCCCTTCATGCACCTCGTCGACGCCGAAGGAGCGTAGCTTCTCTGCAACGAAACGCGCCGTTTCGTATTCATTAAATCCGAGCTCCGGATTGGCATGGATATGGTGCCGCCAGCCTATGACCTCTGGTGTCAGCGCGGCGATGGGGTCATTATGCAGCATGATGCCTCCTTTCACGCCGGCAAAGGCGGCGCGGTTTGATCCCGCCAGCCATAGAAGGCCCGACGAAAAGCGTCTTGAACCGGATTGACCATGGCAAAGACAATCGAAGCGGCAGAGACCGGGAAATACTGGCGCCATCCGTGCTTCCCCGACCTTGGCCTGTTCGAGGCGCGCTTCACCCAGCACCGCTACGACCTGCACACGCACCCGACCTATGTGATCGCCCTGATCACCTCCGGCTGCGAGCGCATTCGCATCGGCCGTCAAAGCGTTCTCGCTCCGGCAGGCGCCATTGCCGTCGTCAATCCTGAAGAGTGGCATGACGGCGAACGCGGGGCGGATGAAGGCTGGGCCTACCGGACATTTTATCCGTCGGTGCCGATGATGACCGCGCTTACCCGCGAACTCGGCCGCGACGGCGCTCCAGTGTTTTCGCGCGCGACGATTGAAGACAGCAGTCTCGCCGCAGCATTGACGGCAGCGCACCACGGCTCGACATCCCCGGACACAATGACGGCCGAGACGTCCCTGCTCGTGGCGCTTAGACAACTGATCGTTCGGCATGGCGACTCGAGCGGACAGGCCGAAGAGATCGAAAGCTCCGGATCGCAGCGAAGATTTTCGCTCTACCGCGATCTTGTCGAAAGCGAGCTTGGCTCGCAGCTCGACCTCAAGCGGCTTGCCGGCGCGGCTGGCGTGACCCGGTTCCAGGTCATCCGCGATTTCAACAAGGCAATTGGCCTGACGCCGGCGGCCTATATCCGCGACCGGCGATTGCGCCGGGCGAGCGCGCTGATCGAACAGGGATTTGGCCTCGCCGACGCAGCTATTACGGCGGGTTTCGCCGACCAGAGCCATTTTTCCCGTACATTCCGGGCCATGCATGGTATGACGCCGGGCATGTTCAGAAGAGCGGGATAAGGCGCTCCTGAACAGACAACCTTGCGCCTCAAAGCTTGCTGCGCAATGCTGACGCAGTTCGGGGGGAATCATGCGAAAAATCTTGGCACCGACGCTGTTGCTCACGGCTGCACTGTTTGCAAACAGCGCCCAGGCGCTGGATGCCAGCGGGACGCCGGTTGTCGTGACCCCGCTTGCCTCTCGCACCGAGACCGCGTCCGGCCAGCCGATCACGCTGCCCCAGAAGAACGTCCAGGTCCTGGTCTCGGCCTATCAGATCGCGCCGGGCGCGACCTTGCCGGTCCACAAGCATCCGTTTCCGCGCTATGCCTATGTCGAGGCCGGCACGCTTCAGGTCACCAACGTCGAGACCGGCAAGAGCAACACCTATCAAACAGGTGATTTCATCATCGAGATGATCGGGCAATGGCATCAGGCGATCAATGTCGGCGCCGATCCGGTCAAGCTGCTGGTCATCGACCAGGTCGAAGAAGGCACCAAGAACACCGTGTTGCGCCAGTAGCTACCACGTCTGAAAACGGCGTCCGTGGCGAATCCAGCGCAGCGCGTAACAGACGTCAGAACGCGAACCCCTCCGGCAAATTGTGATTCCAATAGCCTTCCTCGACAAGTTCACTTATGCGCCAGCCCTCGGACGTGCGTACGACGCGGTCGCGATACCAGAGCCCCTGGAAGAAGACCTGCCTTTTGCCTTCGCCGAGGTCGACCACCATCGGGCATGAACAATGCACGCGCGCGCTGGCCTCATCCCCTCGGAGATCCAGAAGGATTGTCGAAATGGCGTGCTGCGAGATCAATATCTTCGAAAGGGCGCCTTTCATGTAAGCGACATGCTCATCCACACCGCTCCTGATTCCACCTGTTACAGTGTCGTCAAGCACGGCATCGAGTGTGAATATTTTGCGATAGGCGTCCCAGTCGCGATCGTCCACAGCATAGCAATAGCGAACAAGCAGCTGTTCGATCTCGAGCCGATCCGAAACCTCTTGCAATGAAAGGGTCATGTCCTGTCTCCGCGGTTGGCGGCACTAATGCCGCATGCGCCAAGCCTGCCCCGACATTTCGATCAATATTCACGTTGCCGATGCTCCGAGCAACCTCGCCGCGCGACTGGGCATGCGCAAACCCGAACACTCATTTGGCCTCCGCCTTTACCCGGTCGGCAGCGGCGGCCAGAACGGCGCGATCCCCCTCTTCGTACAAACGGCGGATGGAAATTGCCTTGACGCGCCAGCCTTCCGGCGTCCGCACCAGCTAGTGGAGATAGCTGCCACCGACCGTCCAGAACCGCCCGTGATCCAGTGGGCTGCGCAGACATGGCTGCGTGCAACCGCGTCATTGCCTGCGCCTTCGACAATGATGTTGCTGATAAGGTGCTGGGTGGCGTCGAAACCCGGAAGCAGACCCTGCCACTGCGCGATCAGCGCGTCGCGGCCGCTGGTCGCGGCTTCGCCGCCGAAGAGGCTGGTATAGTCGGTCGTGACGGACAGCACTTAGTTGGCGGCATGGTGCGACCCTAGCTGCCGCTTGCTGGTAGCTCGGGCAAGTCCGGATCTGGTGCTCGGCATACGGCACGATGAATGGCCCGGTTTGGCCTTTGCGGACATCAACGCGGATACAAGAAAGCCGTCTTAGGTCTCCGACGCCATTTCTTTTGCCAATTCGCCGATCATCGAACGCAACCACCTGTGGGCTGGGTCGTGGCGGTAGCGAATGTGCCAAGCCATCTGCACTGGAAAAGTGCCGAGGTCGACGGGCGGCGGTAGTATCTTCAGGCGCGGATCCCTCTCAAGGCTGCGGCAGATCAGTCTCGGCAGCGTTGCGCAGTAATCCGTAACGGCAAGCATCTCTGGCACGGCCAGGAAGTGCGTGACAGAAAGGGCAATCTCTCGCTTGAGGTTTTGTTGCTCCAATGCCTGGAAGAGGCCCGCCCGCAGCCGGCCCGGCGGGAGCACGTTCACGTGCTTGAGCCTTTCATACTGTTCTCGGGAAATATGGTCTCGAACGTCGGGATGATCCTTGCGCACCGCGCAGGCGAGCCCATCGTCCATAAGATGCTGGACGACAAGATTGCCCGGCGGATCGACGATCCGGCCAATCACCATGGCCGTGGTACCGGAAATGACGCCGGTCTCGGCGAGATCGTTGCCAAATGCCGTCATGCGGAGCTTGATACCAGGCGCCAGCTCACGCGTCCTCGCGACGAGGGCCGGCATCAACACAAGCTCCACGTAACTGTTGGGGGCAAGCGTGAACAGCCGTTCGGCCTTTGCTGGCTGAAATTCCTGCTGGTTCAAATGAGATCGTCCAGTTGCGCCAGCGCTGCTTCGATCGTCGGAGCGATCTCCTCAGCCAATTGCGTCGGCTTTATGCCATACCTTTCCCGGATGAATAGCGGATCCCGGAGGGTGTCGCGCAGGCGGTTCAACGAATTGGACAGCGCCGGCTGGGTGATGCCCAGTCGCGCTGCTGCCCGTGTCACGCTCCGCTCTTCCATCAGGGCGAGGAAAACCGGGAGCAGGTTCAGATCGTATCTCATCGAGATATAATCTGACATGAATATATAAAATAAATGAAATAAATTTCTGAAATACATGGGCAGGTGCCATTATCCGTGCATCGACAGGCCGACGCGGCCGATCGATCTCCAAATCAACCAACTACGACGCCTCATTGGCGCGGCATCACCTGAGAAAAGGATCCGACAATGAAAGTCCTGATGGTACTCACCTCCCACGACACTCTCGGTAACACCGGCAAGAAGACCGGCTTCTGGCTCGAGGAACTGGCAGCCCCCTACTACGTCTTCAAGGACGCTGGCGCCGAGATCACCCTCGCCTCGCCGAAGGGCGGCCAGCCGCCTCTCGATCCGAAAAGCGACGAGCCTATGTTCCAGACCGACCTTACACGGCGCTTCAGTGCTGACGATGTTGCCAAGGCGCAGCTCGCAGAAACCGTGCGCCTGGACAGTGTCGACCAGAAGGACTTCGACACGGTCTTCTACCCCGGCGGCCACGGCCCGTTGTGGGATTTGGCCGAAGATCCGAATTCGATCAAGCTGATCGGATCCTTCATCGCGGCCGGCAAGCCGATCGCCCTCGTTTGCCACGCACCGGGCGTTCTGCATCGCGTGACCAGTCCCGACGGCACGCCGTTTGTGCAGGGACGCTACGTCACCGGCTTCACCAATAGCGAGGAGGAGACCGTAGGTCTCACGAATGTCGTGCCGTTCTTGGTCGAGGACGAGCTGATCAGCCTCGGCGCGGTTTTCTCCAAGGTCAAGGACTCGGGCGTCCACACAGTCGTCGATGGCCAGCTTATCACGGGTCAGAACCCAGCATCATCGAGCGAGGCAGCTGAGGCGCTGCTAGGCGCTTTGAGCCAGAGGAAGAGCAAGACCGCCTGAGCGGTCTGGAACAACCGTGATCTGCCGACGGCTCGCGTCGGCGGATCAACTTCAGAACCCGCTACAGTCTCAAGCCGATCCGAAACGTCTTGCAGTGAAAGGGTCATGTCTCGTGTCCGCGGTGGCGCCACTAATGCCGCATGCGCCAAGCCTGCCCCGACATTTTCGATCAATATTCACGTTGCCGATGCTCCGAGCAACCTCGCCGCGTGGCTGGGCATGCGCAAACCCGAACACTCATTTGGCCTCCGCCTTTACCCGGTCGGCCGCAGCGGCCAGAACGGCGCGATCCCCCTCTTCGTACAAGCGGCGGATGGAGATTGCCTTGACGCGCCAGCCTTCCGGCCCCCGCACCAGCCGGTGGAGATAGCGGCCGCCGACCGTCCAGAAACGCCCGCCGATCCAGTGGGTTGCGCGGACATGGCTGCGCGCAACCGCGTCATTGCCTGCGCCTTCGACAATGATGTTGGTGATGAGGTGCTGGGTGGCGTCGAAGCCTGGAAGCAGTCCTTGCCACTGCGCGATCAGCGCGTCTCGGCCGCTGGTCGCGGCTGCGCCGCCGAAGAGGCTGGTATAGTCGGTCGTGACGCGGGCCGCGAAATAGGATTTGACCCGGTTCCAATCACGCAGATCGGCATACAGCCCGATCCCCGCCACTGCCTCGGCGATGGCCATCCTGTCTTCAACCATCAGCGCAGCTCCCGAGGCGCTCGAAACGGACGCCGAGACGGCGGAAATCATCGCGGCGGAAACCGCCGCGGCCAGGATATGCCGGCGGGTGACGACGCTCATTGTCCCGCCTCCCCCGCACTGCCCAGTGTCGCGCGGAAGTGCGCGGCGACGGCGTCGCTCGCCGCCTTCACCGGCGCGGCGCGATCGTAGAAATCGAATTGGGTGACGTTGTCGAGCCACAGCTCCTGCCTGGAACTGGTCAGCCGCGCGTAGAACTTGTGCGCACCCTGCGGAATGGCAGCCGCCTCGCTATGCACCATCAGAAAGGGCTGGTGCAGGCGCGGGGCAGCCTGGATGGCGTCGAACCTCAGCCAGCCGCGCCAGAAGGCCGGATCGGCCTCGTTACGCCAGGCCGGGATCATGCCGCGATCGGGTTCGGTGTAATAAGGCACCTTGAACATGATCGCGCGATCGTCGCTCAAGCTGGCGGCCGGCAGCAACGCCTGTCTGCCGGTGCGGCGATACGCGGCCTCTGCCGCATCGCTCGCGGCCTCAAGCCTGGCGACGCCTTCCTTGCCGCCATAGGTCTGCTCGACCACTTCGGCATCCTGCAACCAGGGCGCGACGAGAGCGACCGACTTGATCGCGGTATCTTCGGCGGCGGCAGTGACCATGTAGCCGGAGCTGGCGCAAATGCCGAGGCCGCCGATGCGGTCCTGATCGGTCTCGGGCCGGGTCGCGAGATAGGCGACCGCCGCTTCTATGTCGGCGATCTTGGCCTTAGGATCCTCGTACTGGCGGCGTATGCCGCCGCTTTCGCCCCAACCGCGAAAATCGAAGGTCAGGGCGACGAACCCGCGATCCGCCATCTCGCGAGCGTAGCGGGCCGGCATCTGTTCCTTCACCGTCATCCAGGCGCCGGTCACGACCAGCGCGGGCCGAGGTTTTGCCGCGTCCAGATCCTCCGGCAGATAGAGCTCGCCGACGATCTGCTCACCGTGCGAGGAGAATGTGACGCGCTCGACGCGCGGTGCGGCGGCGGCATTGGACGCGGCGAGCGTCACGGCGGTTGCTGCAGCAAGTGTCAGGGTTTTAAGCATTGCAAGTCTCCTTTGGCTTGGAGTGAGAACCGCGGCGTTGCGAAAAAGACCGCCGTCTCAGCGCTCGCCAGCAAGTCGGCCGGGCAGTGGCTTCAGCAGGTAATGCGCCCAGAAGAAGGCGTCCGACTGGTACATGTCGGTCAAAAAATTCTGTGCCTCGGCGATCTTGCCGTCCTTGATGCGGAACATCAGGGCGTAGAGCTGGTCGATCTCGGGACCCGAGCCGACATTCGACCAGCCACGATGGACATCGACGACAAGGTCGCCTTGCGCCTGGAAGAAAATCGGCTCGGCCTTGAATTTGCCGTCGGCCAGGCCGCGGAAGAAGGCGACCACCTCGTCCGGCCCGTGCTTGTCGCCGGCAAGCGGATGATGGCCGGGAATGCGCCACACGATGTCGGGCGCGAGGAAGGGCCGGACGGCCTCGGGATTCCCGGTCGCATAAGCTGCGTAGTAGTCCTTGACGAGTTGGATGTTGCTGTCTTCCAGCGGGCCGCCATTCGCCGGGGCGGCAGACACCGCCAGAAGAGCGGTGGCGGCGAGCGAAGCAAGCCTGGTCATCGGTCCTGTTTCCTTCCCTGTTCGAGCCGTTCCCAACACAGAGGCCCGTTCGTCGGACTCAACATGACGCCTTTTGTTCACCGGAAAAACCAGTAGAATTCGACAGGGCTATTTGGAAAATCCTTACAATGCGCCTCGACCAGCTCAGCGGCATCGTCGCCTTCGTAAAAGTTGCGGAGGCCAAAAGCTTCACCCGCGCCGCCGCCGAGCTCGGCGTCGCTCCGGCCTCGTTGAGCGAGGCGGTCAAGGGGCTCGAGGAGCGTCTGGGGGTGCGGCTGCTCAATCGGACGACTCGCAGCGTTGGCTTGACCGAAGCTGGCGCCCAATACCTCGACCACGTGCGCCCGGCAGCCGAAGATATCCGGGCGGCTGGTGCGGCACTGCGCGAAGCTCGCGACCGTCCCGCCGGCACGCTGCGCCTCAGCCTGCCCTGGATCGCCGCCCCGCTGCTGATCGAGCCACTGATGCGGCCGTTCATGGATGCTTATCCCGAAGTGCGGCTTAGTCTGATTTTCGACGACAGCTTCGTAGACATCGCCGCCGAGGGCTTCGACGCCGGTCTGCGCATCGGCGAGCTTCTCGACAAAGACATGATCGGCGCGCGTCTGGGCGGGCCTCTGCAGATGGTCGTGGTGGGCAGCCCGGACTATCTGGCGCGCAACGATACGCCGAAGCGGCCGGCCGACCTCGCCGCCCATCGCTGCATCGCATTCGCCCTCACCCGCGCGATTTCGCCATGGGAATTCATCGTGGAGGGACGCGAAGTCGCATTCACGCCGGACGCATGTCTGGTCGCGAACACGCTTCCGCTGTGCATTACCGCCGCCGCGCAAGGGCTTGGCCTCGCCTTCGCGGTCGAGGGCGTCGCCGCGCCGCTTCTTGCCTCAGGCGCGCTGGTCAAGGTGCTGGAGCCTTTCTGTCCCGCTTACGAGCCGCTCCACCTCTATTATCCCAGCCGCCGCCTCGTACCGCCGAAGCTGCGGGCCTTCATCGACTTCGTGCGCGCGAACGCTCACAAGCTGCGTATCTGATGTGACCTTTCGAGAACCCGGCCCCGTTTAGCCCCAGGCGCCGACCATCTGCCTGGTAGTTGCGTTGAGCCGGTTGAATGCGTTGATCAGGGCAATCTGGATGACCAGGGCGGCAAGGGCCTTTTCGGCACCGGATCCGGCCGGTCAGCCAACCGGGTTGCCGCCTCGGTCAGCGCCAGCGCGCCGCGCTCGGCGTCGGTGAAGTAAGGTGTTTCCCGCCAGGCGGACACGGTGAAGACGCGCTCGTCCTTTTCACCGGCCTTCTTCAATTCGCGCGCATGCATATCGATACAGACGTTGCATCCGTTGATCTGGCTGGCGCGCAAATGGACGAGCTTGCGCGTCACATAGGACAGATCAGCCGGCGCGAGCAGCGCCTGCAGGGCCCCCGGGAATGAGCATCACCGGGTTTTTCAATCGTGCTTGTACAATGGCCTCCTTCAGGCGTGTTTTCGCAAACCCGGACGCCGAACATCCGGGTCTCGACATCCTGGCTCTGTCAGTTCGCCGGCCGCCGCGTTGCGGCGAGCACAGGGATCTTCAGCTTTGCGAGGCAGTCACCTGCTCAAGCCGCTCGAGAATGCGCGGCCAGCCGCTTCCCATTCCGATGTACCCGCGCTGGTCCTCGGCCCGGAACCCGGAATGCTCCATGCGCACCCGGGTCGCCGTACCTTCGGGCGTCAACGACCATGTCACGACGGTCTTCAGACCGCTGTCGGATTCGGTGCCGTCGCCCCAGCTGTAGGCGAGTAGGCGCGGCGGCTCGATCTTCAGCACCTCGCAGTTCGTCACGCCGGACCAGCCCGGTACCGGCGTCGCGTGAAAGGTGAAGCGATGGCCTTGCACCGGCGCGAAGTCGTTCTTCATCAGCCATTCGGCAACCAGATGCGGCACGGTCAGTGCGCGCCAAATCTTTTCAGCCGCGTGCGGTATGAGACGCTCGACGACAATGGATTTGGTTTCGACTGTAGTTGCTCCAGTCATAACTTCGGACCCGTTGTTTGCGGTTTGGCTCGTCTGTTCACCAACGCGCTCTCTACGAGAACCAATAACCCACCAGCTATCGTTTACGTATAACTCTGGGGTTATGAATGTGTCAAGCGGCGGAATGGCCGGCGCCATCGCAAGCACTTGAGCCAACAGTTGCGGCTTTCATCGCACCATGCCCGATGCTACCGCTGGCCAGCTGAAATCATGAATGGATCCCCCATGCCCGAGACCGAACGCCCTCGCCTGCCGCTGATCGAGATCTGCGTCGAAGGCATAGACGGCCTGCTGGCCGCGCAAGCCGCTGGCGCCGACCGTGTCGAGCTCTGTGCCAGCCTGATCGAAGGCGGCATCACACCGAGCTTCGGCACGGTGCGCACGGCGCTCGAGCTGGCGACGATCCCGTTCCACGTCATCGTGCGGCCGCGCGGCGGTGATTTTCTCTATAGCGAAGCCGAATATCGTTCGATGCTCGCCGATGTCCACGCGCTTGCCGACACCGACGTCGCCGGTGTCGTTATCGGCTGCCTTAATGCCGACGGCACGATCGATGAACAGCGCATGAGCGAACTGGTGCAGGCGGCGGGGCGATTGAACGTCACCTGCCACCGCGCCTTCGACATGACGCGCGACCCGACAGAGGCGCTGGAGACACTGATCCGCTGCAAGGTCGGCCGCGTGCTGACCAGCGGCCAGCGCGACACGGCGCTCGAGGGCGCTGACCTGCTCGCCGATCTTGTCAGGCAGGCTGGCGACCGCATCATCATCCTCGGCTGCGGCGGGCTTGACCCAGAGAACATCGGCAAGGTGCGGAGGAAAACCGGGTTGAGCGAAATGCATTTCGCCGCGCTCAAGGACGTGCCGAGTGCCATGCGTTACCGCAACCCAAGGGTCGGCATGGGCGGCACCGATCTCGACCGCGAATACCGCAACACCGTGACCGACGAGGCGAGGGTGGCGGCGACCATTGCCGCCGTCCGGACATGATCCCGGAAGACAGAAAAAACATGATCGAAACGCGTTTGCCGATCGAGCGGGTTTCGCCGCGTGATGAGCCGGCCGTCCTCGCGCTAAACAACGAGCACGCCGCCGAATTGTCGTGGCTCGAACCCGAGCACCTTTCCTTCCTGCTCGGCGAAGCGTTTTACGCACGCCGTATCGGTTCGCTCGAAGCCTTCATCATGACCTTCGACCAGGACGCCAGCTACGACAGCCCCAACTTCCTGTGGTTTCGCCGGCGCTATCCGCGGTTCGTCTATGTCGATCGCGTCGTGGTCGCCGCCGCAGCGCGCGGGCGCGGCCATGCCCGCCGGCTGTATGAGGATCTGTTCGAGCAGGCGTCACGCGCCAGCCAGGCGATCGTCACCTGCGAAGTCAATGCCGAGCCGCCCAATCCGGCTTCGGACGCCTTCCATGCCGCACTCGGCTTTGCGGAAGTGGGCGACGCGGTAATCCACGATGGCAGGAAAGCCGTGCGGTATTATGCAAGGCGGATCGCCGGCTAAAACGGCGGGCGCCGTTCGCCCTACCAATTGCGGTTCAGCCAGGAGCGGGCCGGCCTTTCGATGATGTAGTAGCTGCACAGCGCGCAAGCGAACGCCGCCGCCAGCATCAGCCACGGCGAACTGCCTTTTATGTCGACGAATTGATAAAAGGGCTGCTGCCACAGATAGAGCGAGTACGACCACAGGCCCAGCATCGTCATCGGCAGGGACGACAGAACCCCGGTCAGGTAGCGGCTGCTGAAGTCGAGCAAATTGACGGCGAGCGCCAGCAGCGGCACCGCGACCAGATAGTGGATGGGGGTTGGCACGGCAGCCATGAAAAGGAGCACAGCCACGACTGTGGCCGCCAGGGCAACGTGCGGCCCCTTGAGCAGCGCCGGCAGCCTGTCGTCGGCCTTGAGCAGGCATAACACCGCCGACAGCAGGATCGAGGCGATGTGCACGTCGGTGCGCCAATAGGTGCCCTCGTAGCCTATTGCGAGCACCCAGTAGGAGATGGCGCCGTTCGCCATGGCCAGCAGCGACAATGCGCCGAGCAGCATGATGACGCGGGACCGTCCACGGACGACGACGCTGATCAGAGCCAGAATGATATACGCATGCTCTTCGACGCAGAGCGACCAGATATGGTCGAGCGAGCCGGCGCGGGTAACGAGAACTCCGGCGTAATTGTAGGTGAACGTCAGCGCCGTCAGCGCCGCCTTCCACTTGAAGGCGATGAACGTGCCGGACAAGGCGATCATCGCGACGACGACGAAAACCAGCAGTGCCGGATAGATGCGGGAGAACCGGCGCTTGAAGAATTTCTTCAGCGGATAGTATTCGACGAACAGGATCTCGGCCATCAGCCGGCCGCTGAGCACGAAGAAGAATTCGACGCCCAGGACGCCGAGATTGATGCCGGGAACGGGGAAGAAATGGCCGATCAGCACCAGCGCGATCGACAGGCCGCGCCAGCCGTCAAGATAGGCAAGCCTCGCCCTTGACGATGTGTCGGCGACAGGCCTGGCCACGACAAGACGCGTCGCGGAGATGTCCGTCATGCCGGTCCCCTCTGCGAAAGGCGGGCTCAAGGCCGCATTCTCAGCCATATTGCAGTGCACTACAACTTTGTGCAAGTGCGAGATAACGACACGCCCGACGGGACGCACACCTTCCGTCCGTGAGCGGCTGCGCTGACGCCGTCAAACGGTAGAAACTTCAAATCCATCATGTTGGCTCATTGCCAAAGCGCCGCTTCAAGACAACAATGACCTCGACGCCGGCGCGCCAGACGCGCACAAAAAAGCGTCGGAGGAAATGGAGGAGGAAGCCGCTGGCCAAGTCACGGACGCGCTATGCATGCGGCCTCTCGGTGCTCACCACCGACGAATCCGACGCGGATGCGTTCGCCCGGGCGGTGGCAGCGGAAGCAGTGGCCATTGACGCCGGGTTTGCCCTCCTGTTTTTCTCGCAGAGACTCATAGAGGCCGTCGCCCTGTCGGAAGCGCTGAAGACCCACGCGCCGGCGCTCCACTATGCCGGTTGCTCGACGGCCGGTGAGATAACGCCCAAAGGGCTGGAGGAAGGCCAGATCCTGGCTATGCTGCTTCCCTCCGCATCGTTTTCGGCAGCCAGCACCATGGTCGAAAATCTGTCCTCATCGGGCATGGACGGGATTACCGGCGAAGTCGAGGCGCTGAGGCGGTCATTACGCGAGCGCCTCGGGCACGAGCGAGCCGACACCACTTTCGCGCTCTGCTTGATCGACGGCCTGTCTCATGCCGAAGAAGCGGTGACCTCCGCCATCCATTGGGGGCTCGACGATATTCCATTGATCGGCGGGTCGGCTGGCGATGATTTGAAATTCGAGACAACGCGGCTGATCTCGAACGGCAAAGTGACCTCCGACAGCGCCATCATCGTGCTGATCACCACGGAAATTCCTTTCCACGTGTTCAAGACCGACAATTTCGTTCCCACCGACGAGAAGCTGGTGGTGACGGCATCCGATCCCGACCACCGCATCGTGCGCGAATTCAACGCCACCATTGCCGCCGAGGAATATGCCGCCTCGGTCGGCGTCGTCGCGCAGATGCTGACGCCACTGAGTTTTGCCTCGCACCCGGTGGTGGTGAAAGTCGGCGGCGAATTTTACTGCCGTTCAATCCAGAAGATGCACGCGGACGGCTCGCTGTCGTTCTTCTGCGCCATCGACGATGGTGTCGTGCTTGCCGTCGCCCAGCCTAAGGACATGGTCGAGGCGACCCGCGCCGCTCTCAGCGACGTCAGTGAAAGGCTTGGCGGCATCGACCTGATCCTCGGTTTCGACTGCGTGCTGCGCCGGCTCGACGCGCGCAATCGGCAGGTCTATCGCGAGATTTCGGAACTCTACAAGGTCAACAACGTCCTCGGCTTCGGCACCTATGGCGAACAGTACCGTTCGATGCATCTGAACCAGACCTTCACCGGCATCGCCTTCGGTGAACGCAATGCGGCCGAAGCGGCGGAGTAGGAAATCCGGCATGCCGCTCAGGAACATCGACGACCTGGAAAGGCTGAAGAAGATCAACGCCGCGCTGATCAGCCGCGTCGAGCGCTCCATGGACCAGCAAGGCAATGCTTTTTCGCTGTTCCAGACCGCCATTTCGCTCGAGAGCCGGGTGCGCAGCCGCACCGAAGAGCTGCATTCGACCTTGCGCCGGCTGGAGCAGTCGAACATCGACTTGAATGCAGCCAAGGAAAACGCCGAGCTGGCGAACCTGTCCAAGACCAGGTTCCTTGCGGCCGCCAGCCATGACGTGCTGCAGCCGCTGAACGCCGCGCATCTGTCGGTCTCGGCACTTGCCGAAGTACAGACCAGCGAGGAAGGCAGAAACCTGGTCCGCCAGGTCGAGCGATCGCTGGAGACGATGGAGGACCTGCTCCGCACCTTGCTCGACATTTCCAAGCTCGATGCCGGCGTCGTGCAGCCCGACATCACCGATGTCAGCCTGGAGACGCTGTTTTCCTCTCTGCGCTCGGATTTTCAGCCGGTCGCGGAGATGAAGGGGCTGACGCTGAAGTTCCGGCCGGTCGATGCGCTCGTTCGTTCGGACCGAACCTTGCTGCGCCGCATCCTGCAGAACATCCTGTCCAATGCACTGCGCTATACCCGCTCGGGCGGCGTGTTGGTCGGCACCAGGCATCGCGGCGACACGATCCGCATCGACGTCGCCGATACCGGCTGCGGCATCCCCGACGACCAGCGCGAGGCG
The DNA here is from genome assembly GCF_040319475.1 of Mesorhizobium sp. M0904. Taxonomy (NCBI): domain Bacteria; kingdom Pseudomonadati; phylum Pseudomonadota; class Alphaproteobacteria; order Hyphomicrobiales; family Phyllobacteriaceae; genus Mesorhizobium; species Mesorhizobium sp. M0904. The sequence goes on from NZ_JAMYOC010000010.1 coordinate 125,732, forward strand.
GTGTTCGAGGAATTCCATCGGGGCGTGATCCCGACGGATGCCGGGCTTGCCGCCGGCGGGCTGGGGTTGGGGCTGGCCATCGTGCGCCGCATCGCCGCGGCACTCGGCCATCCCGTCACGTTTTCGTCGAAGGTCGGACATGGCACGATTTTCCATATCGACGTTCCGGTCGGGATCGGCGACACGGCCGATCCAATCGCCGGCACCGTTGACATGGAGCGGCCGCGCGGCTACGGTCTGTTCGGCACAAGGGTGCTGCTGGTCGAGAACGACATCGAGGTGCTGCAGGCGATGACCTCCCTGCTCGAGCGCTGGCAATGCCTGGTGCGCCCCGCCACCTCGACCGGTGACGCGCTCGACATGCTTGGCGATACCGACTGGTTGCCAGACATTGTCATAGCCGACCAGCATCTCGACGGCGGCGACCTCGGCACCACCACAATCGCCGAGGTCCGTGATTATCTCGGCCGCGCCGTGCCGGCGCTGATCGTCACCGCCGACGGTTCGGAGACCGTCGCCAACGCCGCCCGCGCCGCCGGCATCGAGCTGATGCGCAAGCCGCTGAAGCCCGCGCAGCTACGGGCGCTGCTGGCGCATCTGCTGGCTTGAACTGGTCGTATCTTCCCAGCACACGGGGTCACCGTATTCCAGCCATTACTTGTGCCTAGGCGGTAATTCATATGAAGCAGGTTCACTTCTTCGCGCTAAAGGATGATCTTCTCCCTGTGTTGGAAGCTGTAGAGCATGTAATTCCGATAAAATACATTCTCATGGGTCAGTTTCCCACGATGGAATTTGAAACTTTTAGCAATGGAAGGCAAATTCCCAGTCTTGGGCAATCAGCCACTGGATCGGCTTCCAGCGCTCAATCATTTCTTGTCACTCGCCGCGACATTCCGATTGAGGTGAGGCCGATAAAAACAGTCTCGGGTATCCGATATTTGTTAGATCAGCTTAGCAATCCGGACACAGTGACGCTGTCCCCCGGTGGGCGATGGGGGTGAAGATGTTGTCATAAATGGCCGCGTGGCAACAGCCTCCGACGCGCCGCTTGCTCAGGAGCTGATGAAAATTTTTAACAGGGTATTCAAAAAGCAATTTAGTAAAATTAAAGCATTCTACGTGGGACCCGGGGCCGCCATTTTACTAGACGCGGGAAAGCGGCTAACTGCTGCAGAGCAATCGCCGCGTGAATTTGATCTGACTAGAGAGGCGCGGGTTGCTTAGCTGGTGTCAGGAACGTGAGAGCCGCCGTTAGTCTAGTCCGATTGCGGTGACACGAGTGCGGTGGACTACAGTGACAGTGCGCTTTTTAGCGAGCCCTCTCAGAACCCCGCCGGATCGCGAAACAGCTCGGCATTGTCCAGCTTCGAGACCTCGATCACCGCCTGGGTGCGGCTGTAGACGTTGAGCTTGCGCAGAATTTCCGAGACATGCGCCTTGACCGTGGTCTCGCCGACCTGCAGCTCGTAGGCGATCTGTTTGTTGAGCAGGCCCTGGCGCAGCATCTGCAGCACCTTGAGCTGCTGCGGCGTCAGCGTGGCCAGGCGCTGTACCATCTCGGCGCGGTCGGTGCTGTCGGCGTCGGGCGGTCGGCCCTCATAGGTCTGGGGAACATAGATCGCACCTTCCATCACCGAGCGGATAGCCGCGGCAAGATCGCTCTTGCGTGCCGATTTCGGGATGAAGCCGGCCGCGCCGTAGGACAGCGCCTCGGAAATGATCTTCGGCTCCTCATAGCCGGAGACGATGACGACCGGCAGGCGCGGATAACGCGTCCTGAGCTGCAGCAGCCCGTCAAAGCCATGCACGTCGGGCATACTGAGATCGAGCAGTGCGAGGTCGAACGGCTTGGCATCCGTCAGAAGCTCGAGCGCCTCGGCAATCGAGCGCGCTTCCACCGTGTCGACCTCCGGATAGGCCATCTGCACTGCGCTGTGCAGGGCCTCGCGAAACAGCGGATGGTCGTCGATGATGAGGAACCGGGCGCGATCGTTGACTGCGGTCATTAGCTTCACTTCGGTTCGGTCTGGTCTGGTCTGGTCTGGTCTGGTCTGGTCTAGAATAGTCCGGCAACCATGGCCAGCTTATTGCCAAATAGTACATTGCCATCTTGGCTGGCTAAATCAGGATGGACCGACGATTTCCGCGGCACCGTGCGGCAGGCCTGCTCTTCCGCCATCCAATGCCTTGCCCGTTTGCCCAAATCGGCCGAATGTGCCGGCGACAGATCCACTGAACAGAGACAGTGCATGACCGGCTTCGTCCTTCCCCTGCCCGCAACCCCGTCGGTGGCCGTGGCCGGCTCGCCGGAGCGTTTTGCCGTGCGCCGCATTTTCTGCGTCGGCCGCAACTACGCCGCCCATGCCCGCGAGCTCGGCAATGACGAGCGCGATCCGCCCTTCTTCTTCACCAAACCGGGCGACGCAGTGGTCGACGCGGTAGTCGGTTCGGGCACCACGGTCCCCTACCCACCGCTGACCCGAAACCTGCACCACGAAATCGAGCTGGTCGTCGCGATCGGCAAGACCGGCTTTCGCATCCCGCGCCAGCGGGCGCTGGACCATGTCTGGGGTTACGGCGTCGGCGTCGACCTGACCCGCCGCGACCTTCAGGACGAGGCGAAAAAGGCGGCACGACCGTGGGACTGGTCGAAAGCCTTCGACCGTTCAGCGCCCTGCGGCCCGCTGGTCCCGGCGCAACAATCCGGTCATCCCGAAAACGGCCGCATCTGGCTCGCGGTCGACGGCGAGATCAGGCAGGACGGCGACCTTGCCGAACTGATCTGGCCGGTTCCCGACATCGTCTCGATTTGCAGCGAGGCGGTAGAACTTAGGCCCGGCGACCTGATCTTCACCGGCACGCCGGCCGGCGTCGGCGCCGTTGGGCCGGGCGAAAAGATCACCGGCGGCGTCGACGGCATCGGCGAAATCGAACTGACCATCGGCCAACCGAGCCCGTGACACAATGAGCGATATCGTCCTTCACAACTACTACCGTTCCTCGACCTCTTACCGGGTGCGGATCGCGCTGGAGATGAAGGGCTTGGCCTACGAGTACGTGCCGCATCATTTGCGCCACGGCGAGCATCTGGATCCCGCCTACCTCGCGGTCAATCCGCAAGGGCTGGTGCCGGCGGTGGTCCTCAGCGATGGCACGCTGCTGACGCAATCGCTGGCGATCATCGAATATCTTGACGAGACCACCCCTGAGCCACCGCTGCTGCCCAAGGATGCGCCTGGCCGCGCCCGCGTCAGGATGCTGGCGCAGACGATCGCATGCGACATCCATCCAGTGAACAATCTGCGCGTACTGACCTCGCTGCGCACACTGTTCGGCGCTGGTGACCAGGATGTCATCAACTGGTTCCGGCACTGGGTGAACGAAGGTTTCCAGCCGCTTGAAAAGATTCTGGCTTCCTCGCCCGAGACCAAGACATTCTGCCATGGCGACACACCGGGATTGGCCGATATCTGCCTGGTCGCACAGGTCACCAGCAATGCCCGCTTCGGCGTCGACATGACGCCCTACCCGACGATCTCGCGCATCAATGCCGCCTGCATGGCGCTGCCGGGGTTCCAGAAGGCCGCGCCGGAGAACCAGATCGATGCCGAATAGACCGCAATTGCATGAAGTGGTGAGGAACTGCCGATGAAAGCCGTCGTTTTCGAAAAGTTCGGCGAGGCGCCGACGATCCAGACGGTGCCGGATCCGACGCCTTCGCCGGAAGGCGTCATCATCAAGGTGGAGGCGACCGGCCTCTGCCGCAGCGACTGGCATGGCTGGATGGGCCACGACGACGGCATCCGGCTGCCGCATGTGCCGGGCCACGAACTGGCCGGCGTCGTGGTCTCCGCAGGCAACCAGGTGACCCGCTGGAGGGGCGGCGAGCGCGTCACCGTGCCGTTTGCCGTCGGGTGCGGCCGCTGCTTCGAATGCACGTCGGGCAACCACCAGGTCTGCGAGCACCAGTTCCAGCCCGGCTTCACCGCCTGGGGGTCGTTCGCCGAATATGTCGCCATCGACCATGCCGATACCAATCTCGTACGCTTGCCCGACGAGATGGAATTCGCCACCGCCGCCAGCCTCGGCTGCCGCTTCGTCACCTCGTTCCGCGCCATCGTCGATCAGGGCCGCGTGACGCCCGGCGAATGGGTGGCCGTACATGGCTGCGGCGGCGTCGGCCTGTCGGCGATCATGATCGCCAGCGCCATGGGCGCCAATGTCGTCGCCATCGACCTCACCGACGAGAAGCTGGACTTTGCCAAAAAGATCGGCGCGGTGGCGACGATCAACGTGGCAAAGACGCCCAACGTGGTCAAGGCGGTCAAGCAGATCACCAATGGCGGCGCGCATATGTCGATGGACGCGCTCGGCCACCCCAGTACCTCGTTCAATTCGATCGCGAACCTGCGCCGCCGCGGGCGCCACGTGCAGGTCGGCCTGATGCTTGGCGACCATGCCAGGCCGCAGATTCCGATGGACAAGGTGATCGCATTCGAGCTCGAAATCCGCGGCAGCCACGGCATGCAGGCGTTTCGCTACCAGGCGATGATGGAGATGATCCGCACCGGCAAGCTCAAACCCGAACTGCTGGTCGGCAAGAAGATCAGCCTCGAGGAAGCGCCGGCCGCTTTGATGGCGATGGGCGGCTTCGAAGGCATCGGCATCGGCGTGGTGACCAGATTCTAGATCACGCCCCGAGTCTGGATCAACGAAACGACGCGCAGACCTCCCGCACGTAGGCTCGCAGCCAGCGCTGCGCCGGATCGACATCGAGCCGCGGATGCCAGAGCATCGAAATGGTGACCTCCTCGATATCGACCGGCAACGGGAAGCTGTACATGCCTGCGCGCGCGCCCAGCGTGTGCCGTTCGGGGACGCTGGCGATCAGATCGGAGGCGCGCGCCATGGCGAGCGTGGCCGAGAAGCTGGAAACCATGCACGCAACCGTCCGCTGGAGACCCAGCAGTTTCAAGGCCTCGTCGATCGGGCCCTTTTCGCGGCCACGCCGCGACACGCTGATGTGGCGACCGGCCGCATAACGTTCCGGGCTCACCGGGCCCTCGCTCAGTTTATGTCCCGTTCGCACCACACCGATGAAGCGGTCGCGAAACAGCGCCTGAATGCGCATTTCAGGGCTCGTTTCACTGGCAACCCCGATTTCGAGATCAATCGCCGCGTCGCGCAACGACGTGTCGCTCTTGTCGGATTTCGGCGCAAAACGCAGCCGCACGCTGGGCGCCTTCGCTTCGATGTGAGTCACAAGACGCGGTGCAAACTCTTCGACGAAGCTTTCGTTGGCGCGCAGCGTGAAGACCTTGTCGAGAGCGGAGAGGTCGAGGGCCCTGACCGGGCGCAGCAGCGCTTCCGCATCCTGCACGACGCGGCCCACTTGTTGCTGCAATTCGAGCGCGCGCGGCGTCGCAACCAAGCCGCGGCCAGCCCGAACCAGCAATGGGTCGCCTGTCGCCTGGCGCAACCGCGCCAACGTCCGGCTCATCGCCGAGGCACTGAGGCGCAGCCGCCCGGCGGCGCGCGCGACGCTGCCTTCGCTCAGCAGCACATCAAGGGCGACAAGCAGATTGAGATCGGGCGATGACATGGAAGGACCGTAGCACAGCTCAGCCGTAATGTGGCGTTTCATGCACGAATAAGATGCAAATACTGCGCCTTCCGCCACATCATGCGAGGGAATAGCCTCCGACAGCTCCGATTTGGGGCTGACGGCAAAGGAGTTCACCTTGGCATCGACCGCTGAAAAGACCTGGGACGAAGTTGCCCCGGTGAGCGCACGCTCGACCCGATGGGCATTGGCAAGCCTGTCGCTTTCAACGCTGCTGTCGTCACTCGCCACCAGCATCGCCAGCGTCGGGCTGCCATCGCTGATGCAGGCGTTCGACGCATCGTTCCAGCTCGTGCAATGGGTCGTCCTTGCCTATCTGCTCGCCATCACCACCTTGGTCGTCAGCGCCGGGCGGCTCGCCGATATATTCGGCCGCCGTCCGCTATTGCTCGGCGGCATTGCCCTGTTCACCTTCGCATCCGTGCTTTGCGGGCTTGCCCCGACGCTCTGGCTGCTGATCGCCGCACGGGCGGCACAGGGGCTCGGCGCGGCTGTCATGATGGCTCTTACGCTGGCCTTTGTCGCGGACACGGTTCCCCGGGGAAAAACCGGCAGCGCCATGGGCCTGCTCGGCGCCATGTCGGCGATCGGCACCACGCTTGGCCCGTCGCTTGGCGGATTGCTGATCGCCGGCCTCGGCTGGCGCGCGATCTTCCTCATCAATCTGCCGTTGGGGGCGCTGGCTTTCGCGCTCGCCTGGCGCGTCCTGCCGGCCGGAAAAAAGACGCCAGATCGGCGCGGTTTCGACGGCATAGGCACGGCTTTGCTCGCGCTGACGCTGGCTGCCTATGCGCTCGCCATGACTCTTGGGCGCGGCAGTTTTGGTTCTCTCAATATCGGCTTGCTGATTGCCGCCGCCGTGGCTGGCCTGCTGTTCGTGATTGCGCAGACAAGGGCCGAGAACCCTTTGATTCAACCTGCGAGGTTCCGCGACCAGGCGCTGAACGCAAGCCTCGCCATGAGCCTGATCGTCGCCACCGTGATGATGGCGACGCTGGTGGTCGCGCCGTTCTATCTGTCGCGCACGCTTGGGCTGGACGCAGCCATGGTCGGGCTGGTTCTGTCGACCGGCCCTCTGGTTACCGCATTGGCGGCGCTGCCGGCCGGACGCCTGGTCGATCGTTTCGGGGCGCACCGGATGATGATCGTCGGCCTGTTCGATCTCGCTATTGGTACTTTTGCTCTGTCGCGGGCGGAATTCGGTATTGCCGGCTATATCGTGCCGATCATCATCGTCTGCACCGGCTACAGCCTGTTTCAGACCTCCAACAATTCAGCCGTGATGACCGGCGTGGCATCCGACCAGCGCGGCGTCGTCTCCGGCCTTCTCAATCTCTCGCGCAATCTCGGCCTGATCACCGGTGCGTCCGTGATGGGCGCGGTGTTTGCCCTCGCATCGGCTGGCGGAAGCGAAGGCACCGGTCAGCGGATATTGGCATCTGCGGCAGCCGCACGAGGGATGCAGGTCACTTTCCAGGTGGCGACGGCCCTGGTAGTGGCGGCGCTGATCCTTGCGACTATTTTTGGTCGCCGCGGCCAGCGCGCTTAGCTGAGCCGCCGGCGACGAACTCCAGCATCAGTTCAGCAGCCTTGAGCGCATGCGTCTCCAGGAGGAAATGTCCTGCGTCGAAGACGTGAGCCTCCATCCGGGGAAGATCCACAAGCCAGGATTGAACCTCTGCAATGTCGAAGAAGGCATCGTGGCGACCCCAAAGAAGCATAGCTCGGGGCTGATGCTTCGCCAGATAATCAGCCACCTCCCCGAACCGGTCGACATATCGGCCGTAGTCGGCAATGAGCGCCTTCTGCAGATCAAGTCGTCCCGGCAGGCACATGACCTGCCAGTCTTCAATCCAACCACCTGGATCGATCTGCGCCGCGATCTCGCCGGGCAGGCCGGCGACATACTGGTCGCGGGTTCCCTCGAGGGTCAGATGGGCGGTGGCGGCCTGCTCATTCGCCGCATTCGGCGCAGCCCAGAAGTCCAATGTGTCTGCCCATTGCGGACCAAAACCGGAGCGGTGGGCATTGGCATTCTGGATAACGAGGCCTTCGACGAGTTCCGGCGCGCGCATGGCGAGATGAAGCGCTACCGGGGTTCCGAAATCATGCAGATAAAGAAACCTGCGGCCAACGTTGAGACGCGAGAGCAGCTCTTCAATCGCGCCGGCCAGCATGTCGAACGATGGCTCGGGCGGCAGATCGGACGCGCCGAAGCCCGGCAGGTCAGGCGCCACGACATAGGCGCTGCCGGAGAGCGGCGCGATCACGTCGCGAAACGTCCGCGAAGAGCTAGGAAAGCCGTGCAGCAGCACGAGCGCGGGCTTGGAAGCGTCACCAGCCGTCCGGACGGCCACCTCGCCGCCGGAGGACAAGACTATCTTCTGGACCCCAGGCACCAAAATCGTCCCTTTTTCCTCCACGCCGACGTGAGGCCACCTCGCGCCTTGTGCCACTCTGGCCGACTCGGCACCTCGAGACGTCGTTCCGCCAGGTCGGCAGCTCTTGGTATCAATTGGACGCGATTGTATCGAGTCAAGAGTGCGCTGGCGCACCTATTTTGCATATCTCTTGGCACCGACGACGCAAAGCACGACGGCGGCGGTGACGGCGATCATGGCGGGACTGACCTGCTCATGCAGCAGCGCTGCCGCCAGCCCAAGGCCGAAGAAGGGCTGCAGCAGTTGCAACTGCCCGACCGCGGCGATGCCGCCTTGCGCCAGGCCGCGATACCAGAACACGAAACCGATCAGCATGCTGAACAGCGAAACATAGGCCAGGCCTATCCATGCGCCCCTGCCGGCACTTTCGAGCGACGGCGGCATGGTGATGAACGTCAGCGCCAGCATGACCGGCAGCGACAGCACCAGCGCCCACGAAATCACCTGCCAACCACCGAGTTTGCGCGACAGCGCCGCTCCTTCGGCATAGCCCAATCCACACACGATGATGGCGGCCAGCATCAAGATGTCGCCGAGCGGCGAGACCGACAGGCCTTGGGTGACTGCGAAACCGGCGACAAGGGCGCTGCCGAGGCACGAGAACAGCCAGAACGCCGGCTTCGGGCGATCGCCGCCTCGAACCACGCCGAAGATCGCGGTCGCCAACGGCAACAGGCCGACGAAAATGATCGAGTGAGCCGACGTGATGTGTTTGAGCGCCAGCGCCGTCAGCAGGGGAAAGCCGACCACGACGCCAAGCGCCACGATCGCCAGCGGGAACAGATCTCGCCGCTCCGGGCGCTTCTGGCGAAAGAGAAGCAGCAGCGCCAGGCCGAGGATGCCCGCCGAAGCCGCACGGGCGACCGTTACGAACACCGGATCGAAATCCATCACCGCCACGCGCGTCGCCGGAAGCGAACCGCTGAAGATCAGCACGCCGATGAACCCGTTGACCCAGCCACTTGCCGCCCAGCCACTTGCCGCCCAGCCACTCGCCGCCCAACTGCTCGCCGCCCAGCTACTCGCCGCCTTGTCCATAGATGCCCCGCTGATTTCGCCCTCTATCGGGCCGAGCGTATGGCTCCGCCAGAGACAATCAGGTACAGTTTGACAAAACTGTCATGGTGGGGCGAGCAGTACGGATGGACGAGCAGACGACAACAGATGAAGGCAGCCGGACGCTTGTCGAAAGCGTCATGGCGATGATCAGGCACAGGATCGCCTCGCGCAGCCTGACACCGGGAATGCGGCTGCCTTCGATCCGGGCTTTCGCCAAGGCCATGCAGGTTTCCAAATCCACCGTGGTCGAAGCCTATGAACGTCTTGCGGCGGAAGGCATGATCCGCTCGCGGCCAGGCTCGGGCTTCTATGCCGCCGGACCGCTGGCTCCGCTGTCGCTGGCCGAGATCGGCCCCAGGCTTGACCGTGCTGTCGACCCGCTCTGGGTCTCGCGCCAATCGCTGGAAGCCGGCGACGGCGTCCTGAAACCGGGTTGCGGCTGGTTGCCGGCGTCATGGATGCCCGAGGCTGGATTGCGTCGCGCGCTGCGGACGATGGCCCGCGCCGACGGCGCAGCGCTGACCGATTACGGCACGCCGCTCGGGTTGCCGGCGTTGCGACACCTGCTGGCGCGGCGCATGGCCGAGCACGGCATCGAAGCGTCCCCGGAACAGATCATGCTGACGGCATCGGGCACTCAGGCGATCGACCTGCTGTGTCGGTTCCTGCTCGAACCGGGTGACACGGTGTTGGTCGACGATCCGTGCTATTTCAACTTCCATGCCCTGTTGCGCGCCCATCGGGCCAAGGTGATCAGTGTCCCCTACACGCGCTCGGGGCCGGACATCGAACTGTTCGCGCAGGCGCTGAACGAGCACCGGCCGCGCCTCTACATCACCAATTCGGCGCTCCATAATCCGACCGGCGCGATATTGTCCCCGGTCGTTGCCCATCGGGTGCTGAAGCTCGCCGACCAGTCGGGGCTGACGATCATCGAGGACGATATCTTCGCCGATTTCGAATACACGCCCGCGCCCAGGCTGGCGGCCTTCGACGGCCTTAGCCGGGTCATCCATATCGGAAGCTTTTCCAAGACGCTGTCGGCATCGGTGCGCTGCGGCTTCATCGCCGCTCCTTGCGACTGGATGGAAGGTTTGACCGATCTCAAGATTGCCACATCCTTTGGCAGCGGGCGACTTGCATCCGAACTGGTGCTGACGCTGCTGAAGGACGGCCTCTATCGCAAGCACGTCGATCTGCTGCGCGCGCGGCTCTCGCGCGCCATGGAAGAAACCGGCACCCGGCTCAGGGCAATCGGCATCGTGCCGTGGATAGATCAGCCGGCCGGCATGTTTTTATGGTGCAGGCTGCCGGAGGGAATAGATGCCGCGGACGTCGCCCGTCACGCTTTGTCGGCCAACGTCGTGCTTGCGCCCTGCAATGCGTTCAGCCTGTCCCGTTCGGCCAGCCGTTACATGCGCTTCAACGTCGCCCAATCGGGCGACGACCGGATTTTCAGGGCGCTTGAAGAGGCGATGTCGCGTTGATTGCGCTGCCGGAAGCCTGCTGGCCTGAGGCTGTGCTCTCAGGCCCCTGCCCGCTTGCGGCGTGCATAAAGCATGACGAGCGTCTCGGCGGTCAGCGCCGGCTTTTGCTCGCCTTCGATCTCGACTGTATTGGCGGCCTTCATCAAATACTGCCCCGGACCTTTGTCTTCCATCGACAACAGCGTGGTGCGCAGCCTGATTCGCGAGCCGACCCTGACCGGCGCTACGAAACGCACTTTGTCGAAACCGTAGTTGAACGCGGCCTGCGTGTTTTCGGGCACGATCCCCATCTCGAGCGCCAGCGCGCCGATGATCGACAGGGTCAGATAACCATGCGCGATCGTGGTGCGGAACGGGCTTTGCCGCTTCGCCCGTTCGGGATCGACATGGATCCATTGATGATCGCCAGTGCATTCGGCAAACTGGTCGATGCGGTGCTGATCGACCAACGTCCAGTCCGAAACGCCCAACTCCTGCCCGGCCATCGCCCTGAGTTGCTCGAAGGTCGGCGGCGTCCTCGGCCGTATCTGCGTCATTCCTGCTTTCCCGATCGCTTGCCTGTTCCGGACCACGACCGGCCGCCCCTGTCAATTCGCCAGTGCGATTCCAGCCCATAATCTTCGGCCGCGAACCGCCGGTCGTCGCTGCCGGCAAGCGTGCTGCCGGGGAACAGCTTACCTCTTGTGGTGGCCGGCGCGGATCTCCTCCATCGCCTCCTTGATGCGGCTGCGCAGGATTTCGATCGATTCGGTACCGGACGCCCTCGCCAGTTCGGCCATCTCGCCGGCATTCTTCAGCGCGGTCTCGAAGGATTTCCTGGCGAACGCCGCCTGCTTCTGCATCATTTCCTGCGGATTGCCGGGCGCTCGATAGTTTTGTGCCATGTCGGTGATTTCGCGCAGCGTGTCCTGCAGCATCTCGCGTTGCCTTGACAACAGCGCCGACGCTCCGGCGGCACTCGCCCGGGCCGACTTCTCCAGCGCTTCCAGGTTCCTGGCGTGGTGGGCAAGGATCGCCTCGACGTCGACATTCGGCAGCTTCAGGTCGCGGCCGAACTTGCCGAACATGTCGATGAAGGACTCAGACTCCGGTCGTTTTGCCATGCTGGTTCTCTCCCCCTGTTGCCGTGAACCCGCCACTGCACCGAAGATAGTGCAGCGAAGCTCAGCGGTCCATTCGGACGAGTCAGCCGACGAGAAACAGCCGCTCGGCGATGTAGAGCACGAGTCCGGCAAGGCCACCGATGATCATGCCGTTGAAGCGGATATATTGCAGGTCCTTGCCGATGTTCATCTCGATAAGCCTTGTCAATTGCGCGAGGTCCCAGCGCTTGACCTGGTCGGCGATGAACTTCGACACGCCGCTTTTCTGGCTTTCAACGAAGGAGGCCAGCGCCACGATGAAGCCCTGGTTCATGTCGGCCCTGATCTGCGCGTCGTCGGCAAGATGGCGGCCGACCTCGACGAACATGGTGGCGAGATGGTCGCGGATCATCGAATTCGGCGCCTTGGCGTCCTGTTCGATGAACAGCCGCAGGCTGTCCCACATATCGCCGGCCAGCGCGCTGAGCTCTGGCCGGGCAAGGAAATCGCGCTTCAGCTTTTCGGCGCGCCTGGCATATTGTTTGGATGTCCTCAACCGCTCGACGAAGGTTTCGACGAAAAGGTCGAATTCGGCTCGCATCGGGTGGTGCGGATCGGCCCGCACCTCATCGAGCAGCGAGCCGGCCGACGCAACGATCTTCTTCAACAGATAGGCGTCGGCGCGAAACAGGTTGAACAGCGACGGCAGTTCCTCGCGGATCTTCTCGCGCATCGTCGCCAGCGCCTGCTCGTCGCTCAGAAAGCGGCCGACCACCTTGGTGAACTCGTCGAACAGTTTCTGGTGGCGGCGATCGTCGGTCAGCGCCGACAGCAGCTCGGCGGCGAGCGGCGCCAGCGGTACCTTCTCGATCTGCTCCAGCATGCGGCTGGTGACGAATCCGCGCAGCCCGGACTGCTCGACCGCTACCAGCGTCTGCGGCACCAGCCGGCCAACGAAACGCGACAAATCGGCGGCGCGGTTCGGGTCGGCCAGCCAGTCCGCGACCAGCGCCGAAAAGTCCACCTCGGCAAGCTTTTCGCGCACCGGTTCCGGCGCCAGGAAATTGACCTCGATGAAGCGGCCGAGATTGTCGGCGATGCGGTTCTGGTTTTCCGGGATGATGGCCGTATGCGGGATCGGCAGGCCAAGCGGCCGCCGAAACAGCGCCACCACCGCATACCAGTCGGCCAGCCCGCCGATCGTCGCCGCCTCGGCGAAAGCGGCGACGAAGCCCAGCCACGCATGCCGGCTCTCGAGCGATTTCGCCACCGCAAAGACCAGCACGCAAAACGCAAGTGCTGCGGCGGCAACGAACTTGGTGCGCCTGAGCGCCGAAAGCTTGGCATCGGCATCGAACCGGGCGGACGCGACAGATGCAAATGCCGGGGCTGGTCGAGACATGATGGGCCGCTCCTGATCGTGTATGCGAACTTATCTAGTGCCGCCTGCCCCGGAAAGCGCGCCGCTGGTTTCAGCGCGCGCAATCGTGCACGCAAACTTGACGCCGGAATTCATCTATTATGCAGCGCCAGTCTGGAATTGTTCCAAACTATAGGCCATATTGACGCCAACCACTGCTATGTGAGGACACGATGCGGCTTACCCGTCAGACAAACTACGCCATGCGCATTCTGATGTATTGCGCCGCCAACACCGAACGGTTGAGCCGCATCCCCGAGATCGCCGCCGCCTATTCGGTATCGGAACTTTTCCTGTTCAAGATCCTGCAGCCGCTGGTCCAGCACGGGCTGATCGAAACGGTGCGCGGCCGGAATGGCGGCGTCAGGCTCGGCCGTGCGGCCGAATCAATCAGCCTGTTCGATGTCGTGCGGGTGACGGAGGAAAGCTTTGCCATGGCCGAGTGCTTCGAGAACGACGCCGCCGAATGCCCGCTGGTCGACAGCTGCGCCTTGAATTCGGCATTGCGCGAAGCGCTCAACGCCTTCTTCGCCGTGCTGTCGCGCTACACGATCGCCGATCTGGTGGCGGCGCGCCCGAATGTGCGGCACCTGCTCGGCATTGACATGCTGGTGCAAAGGGCGCCGGCCGCCTGAGTTTCCTGATTGCCTAAGCCGCCGATTGCGGCAATATGAACGGCATGTTTGCGGCCGGCAACACGCCGACCTTCAGCCGGCAATCGAAGACCTTTTCGATCAGCTCGTCGCTGAGCACCTGTTGCGGCGAACCTGTAGCGGCGAGCCTGCCGCGATGCATGACGAAAATCCGGTCGGCATACATCGCCGTCAAATTGAGGTCGTGCAGGATGGCGACCACGCCGCCACCGCGCCTGGCGAAATCACGCGCGATGTCCATGATGATCAGCTGGTGTTTGATGTCGAGGCTGGACACCGGCTCGTCGAGGAACAAATAGCGCGGCTTGCCGTCGAGCACCGGCGCCCACACCTGGCACAGAACGCGGGCAAGCTGCACGCGCTGCTGCTCGCCGCCGGACAGCTCCTGGTAGAAGCGGCCGGCAAAACCGTCGAGGTCGACGCGAGCCAGCGCCCGTTCGGGCAGGCGCTGGTCCTCGCCGGGCAACGCGCCGGAGCGCCCGCCGACCAGGCCTAGCCTGACGATCTCACGCACGGTGAACGGGAAGGACAGCGTCGTCGCCTGTGGCAGCACCGCGCGCACCGTCGCCGCCTCGACCGGCTTCATCGCGGATAGATTGCGGCCGTTGATGGCGACCTCTCCCGAATAAGCAAGATCGCCGGACAGTGCTCTGAGAAAGGTCGTCTTGCCCGAACCATTAGGGCCGACGATGGCCGCTATTTCGCCCGGCGGCGCGTCGAAATCGACGTTGGCGACAATGCGCTTGCCGCCGATCGCCACCGAGACATCCCGCGCTTCGATCATAAAAACCCTCTTAGAGACTGTTTCGAAATTCGCTCTGGCGAGTCATATGGTGGTGGTTTCGAGAACCGGAGCGGAGCGGACATTTGGGTCCGTGAGCACCGGAAGCGCAGAAAAACGCCATCAGATGGCCGCCAGAGTAGAGTTTCCAAACGGTCTCTCACAGGTCGATGACGCCGCGCTTACGCAGCAGTATCCACAGGAAGAACGGTGCGCCGGCGACCGCGGTGACGATGCCGATCGGCAATTCGGCCGGGGCGACGATGGTGCGGGCGGCGGCGTCGGCCAAAAGCAGCAGCGCCGCACCAAGCAGTGCCGATGCAGGCAGCAGATAGCGGTTGTCCGGGCCAATCAGCAAACGCAGCAAATGCGGTACGACGATACCGACGAAGCCGATGCCGCCGCTGACCGCGACGGAGGCGCCGACCGCTGCCGAGACGCCGATGATGGCGGTGTATTTCAGCCGCTGCACCGGGATGCCGAGATGGCCGGCGGTGGCCTCGCCAAGCGCCAGCGCGTTGAGGCCGCGCGCCAGGAACGGCATTGCCGCCAGCGCCAGCACGATGACCGGCCCGACCGAGCCGATCTTTTGCCAGGTTGCGCCGCCCAGCGAACCGAGCTGCCAGAAGGTCAGGTCGCGCAATTGCCGGTCGTCGGCCATGAAGATCAGGATTCCGGTCAGCGCCATGGCAAGCGCCGCCAGCGCGATTCCGGCGAGCAGCATGGTGGCGACCGAGGTCCGGCCTTGTCGTGTCGCGACCCGATAGAGCAGCAATGTCGTCGCCAGGCCGCCGCAGAACGCAGCCAGCGGCAAAGCCGTCGTGCCGAGCGCTGAAGTCAACGGCGCCAGCATGGTCGAACCAAGCACGATGACGGCGACCGCACCGAGGCTCGATCCAGCCGAAACGCCGATCAGGCCGGGGTCGGCCAGCGGATTGCGGAACAACCCCTGCATGACGGCACCGGAGACGGCAAGCGATGCACCGATCAGCACGCCCAGAATCATGCGCGGCAGACGGATGTCATGGATGATCAGGCGGTCGCGGGCGCTCAACGCCGCGTCGCCGGGCAACGCGCCGAACAGCCAGTTGTGCATGACGCCGATGGCCGAGGCATCGGATGCGCCGGAGGTCAGCGACAACAGCACGGCGATAGCCAGCCCGACGCAGAGCAGCACGATAACGATGCGGGCGCGCCGCGAACGGTCACCCTCGGCTGCCGTCGCCATGATGGCCGCCGCACCGGCGATCGAATGATCGGCCATCGCGCTCAATCCGCGACCTGGCTGCCATAGAGCGAGACGGCGAGATCATGGATGGCGTCGGCCGTGCGTGGACCGAAGCCGAGCAGGTAGCCGCCGTCCATGCGGATCAGCGTGCGGGCTGCACCCGCCGGCGTCGAAGCGACGGCAGGGTTCGAAAACAATTCGTCATCCGCGGTGACCGGCCCGGCATTGTTCATCATCAGGATCACGTCGGGCCTGGCGGTGATGACTGCCTCGTCCGACAATTGCTTGTAGCCGGCAAAGCCATCGATGGCGTTGATGCCGCCCGACAGCTTGATGATGCCGTCGGCGGCGGTGTCGCTGCCGGCGGCAAGCAGCCTGCCGCCCTGGATCGACAGCACGAACAGGATGCGCTTGCGCTCCTTGATCGAGGCGGTCTGCTTTTCAGCTGCCTTCAGCTTGGCGTCTGTCTGGGCCGCCAGCGCATCGGCCTTGGCCTCGGTGCCGAGCGCCTTGCCGACGATGTGGATCTTTTCGAGAATGCCTTGATTATCATAGCGCTCGGGCACCTCGATGAACGGGATGCTCGTTTTCTTCAGCACGTCGACGGCTTCCTTCGGCCCGCTGCCGTGCAGCGCCAGTATGCCCGACGGATTGACCGACAGGACGCCTTCCGGCGACAGCTGGCGCATGTAGCCGACGTCAGGCAGCTTGAGCGCCGCGTCGGGGTAACGGCTGGTCGAATCGCGGGCGACCAGCCGATCCTGCTCGCCGAGCGCGTAGACGATCTCGGTGATCGAGCCACCAATAGCCACGATCCTCGAGCGATCGGCGAAAGTCGCGATGCCCTCGGCGGCTTGAGCCGTCATCAGCGCGGCGAATGCCAAGAAAACGGCGGCCGCAGGACCAAGCGCCGGCCTGGAGACCGATGCCAGCCTGGAGACAAGAACCATCGTCGTTTCCTCAGGCTGCGGTCGGGCTTGGGATACGCGGCAGGTTTTCGGCCAGAAAGCGCCAGTCTTCGCGCTCGCTTTCGCCTTCGTGCCGCTTCCCGAAGAACTGGATGATCATCTTGCCGTCGGCGCCATAGACTTCGAGCGACGTGACATGGCCGTCCTTGGTCGGCTTGCGCACGGCCCAGACCTCATCGATGTGGTCGGTCCGCAGGTGCAGATGGAAGGTCTCGTCGAGCACGTTGAGCCATGGTCCCATCGGCTTGATCGAGACGACGGGGCCGGAATGGATCTGGATGCAGCCGCGATTGCCGACAAAGCACATGATCGGCATGGCGCCAGCAGCGGCGTGGTTGAACATGGCGTTCACCGCATCCTTCTCGACCAGCCAGGCGTAGTCCGGGCCGACCATGCGCACCGCCTGTCGGCGACTGATCTTCAGTGTCTTCAGCATGCCGAAGAACTGGTGCACGTCGGTCAACTGGCTCCAGCGGTTGCGCAGATCGTCGACGCCCGCCGAATTGTCCGCAGTCTCGGTCTCGTCAGCCGTGCCCGCTGAAATCGCCACCGTCGGCTCCTGGTTCGGCGATTCCAGCCCGGCCACCAGTTTCTGATAGGCGTAGAGGTTGGAGGCTGGCCTGAGATGCACCTTGTGTACCGCCTCGCCTGCGGTGTCGAAGAACTGCAGGCTGCGGCGGATGTCGGCGCCATCGCGCTTTTCCAGGGCAAAGCCGTGCGCCCAGACTTTTGGGAAAATGCGCAGGTCGATGTTTTCGCTGAGCACCATGGCATTGTGATTGCCGCTGACGACCTTGTCGTAGACGCCGATCTTCTCGTGCACCGCGCTTTCGTTGCGGGTCAGCGCCATCACCTCACCGACAGCTTCGAGGCCAGTCAAGAGGTCGTTGACACGCGGCTCGACGCGCACGACCCCGTCGCCGCAATGCGCGGCGACCAGTTCGGCCTCCGAAATCCTCAGCCGGGCGGCGAGGTCACGCTCGCGCATCTTCGGATTGTCTGCCCGTGCCCGCCGGATCTCGTGCGGGGCGGGTTTTACGCGCTGGTCCATTTCTACCACCTACTTGTTGAGGATGAGCTTGCCCTGCCGGGTGATCTTCAGCCGATACAGCGCACCGTGATGCTCGATGCCGATCTCGTGCTCACCCTGGAACAGCGTGTTGCTGGACAGCGTTCTCACGGCCGATTGGACCCGCTCGAAACGGATGGAATTTTCGTCGGAACGGCGGACGCGATAGCGAAAGTCGCTGGGATTGTGCGTGTTCATTGGTTCGATCCCTTTCCTGTGCCGGGCATCTGGCTCGGCGCCTGCGTGAAATGCCGATTCAATTCTTGACTCGAATGGTCATGTTATCTAGCAGTGCAATACCGGAGTATGAGTCAACATTTAAGACGCCGGACGCGATAAAAATGCCAGCGAGCCCCAAGCCAGCCAGCATCGAACATGGATTCTTGGAGTTGCAGCATGGGGTTGGCGAATTGGGGACGGCCGGCGGGCAGCGGCCTGGCACACTGGTCGACGGCAAGAAAAATGGGGTCTACGGCAAGCAAAATGGCCGCGTTGCTGGCCGGCGCGGCGGCGATCCCGCTGCTCGCCACGCCGGCCGGCGCCCAGCAGGCCGCCCAACCGGCAACCGGCCAGCAACGGACTGACCCGTCACAACAGCCCGAACAGGCAAAGCCGGCTCCGACGGGTACCACGCTGCTCGACAAGATCCTGATCCTCAGCCGTACCGGCGAGACGGCGATCGAGTCGCTTGGTTCAGCCAGCCATGTCGACGAGGAACAGCTTGATCGCCGCATGGCGACGACGCCCAACGAAATGCTGTTCGGTGTGCCGGGTGTCGCCGTCCAGGCCGACGCAAGGCGTGTCAGCTCCAGCATCAACATCCGCGGCCTGCAGGATTTCGGCCGCGTCTCAGTCATCGTCGACGGCGCCCGTCAGAATTTCCAGCGCTCGGATCATGGCACGCAATCGACCTTCTACATCGATCCCGAATTAATCAAATCCGTCGACGTGATCCGCGGCCCGGTCGCCAACACCTATGGCTCCGGGGCGATCGGCGGCGTCGTCTTTTTCGACACCAAAGATGCGCAGGATTTCCTCAAGTCCGACGAGACCTGGGCGGCAGCAGCGACCGGGCGCTACGAAACCAACGGCGAAGGCTGGACCACCAGCGCCAGCGGTGCCTATCGGATCAACGAGAATTGGGACGTGCTCGGCAACATCGTCTACCGCGACTATGACGACTACAAGCATGGCGGCGGCGACACTGTAGCGGGCACCGGCTTCGATGTCTTGAGCGGGCTGCTCAAGACGACCATCCGCCCCAGCGACAACAGCGAGCTGAAGCTCGGTTGGATCGGCTCGAACGACGGATGGACCGAAACCAGCGGCAGTGCGCCGGTGAACGACCCCGACCTGAAGGCGAATACCTTCACGGCCCGCTACAACATCACCGACGAAGACAGGAGCTGGCTCGATCTCCACATCAACGCATCTTACAACAAGACCAAGCTCGATCTGACGACCCTTGTCGCGCAAAACCGGTTTGATCCGGTCACCGGTCTTCCGATCATCCTGCCAGCGGGTTCAATATCGACCTTCGATATCGGCACTTCCGGCATCGACATCTGGAACACGTCGAGATTCGAGACCGTTGGAATCGCGCATGAGCTGACCTATGGCGGCGACTGGGTCGGCGACGATGTCGAGACAGGCGGCGCGGCGGGCGGCGACAGTTTCTACACGCCTTCGGGCGATAGAAACGTCTCCGGCGCTTACGTTCAGGACAAGCTCACCTGGTACTGGCTCGAGGTCATCGCCGGGCTGCGTTACGACAGCTACAAGCTCGACAGCGATGTCGGCGAAACCTCTGGCAACCGGCTGTCGCCACGCATCACAGTGGGCGTTTCGCCCTTCGAAACCGCCGGCCTTTCCGGGCTGCAATTCTACGGCACCTATGCGGAAGGCTACCGTTCTCCGTCGCTGTCGGAGACGCTGATCAGCGGCAATCATCCGTCAGGCGTCAGCTTCCCGTTTCTCCCCAATCCGAATTTGAAGCCTGAAATCGGCAAGACGGTGGAGTTTGGCGTCAATTACAGCACCAATGGTGTCATCGAGGCTGATGACGCGCTGCGGCTGAAGGCGGCCTATTTCAACAACAACGTCGACGACTACATCGACGGCGTGACGTTGTCGCCGTTCGACCCGACCAGCGGCTGCCCATTCGGTCCGGGCATCCCGATCTGCTTCCAGTACCAGAATTTCGCCAAGGCCAGGATTCACGGCTTCGAGATGGAGGGCGTCTATGACACCGCCTGGGGCTTTGCCGGGCTGTCGGCGTCGGTCACCGACGGCCACACCATCTCCTATGAAGGCGAACGGGCGGACCTTGTCACCGTCCCCTCCTCCCAGGTTACCGGGCAACTCGGCTTTCGCTTCCTCGAGGACAGGCTGACCATCGGCGGCGAGGTGCAATACAACGGCAAGCCGCAGGGCAACGCGGTGGCCAAGGACTATGCGCTGGTCAATGCCTTCGCCAGCTACCAGGCGACCGACAATTTCAAGGTCGATTTCCGCGCCGACAATCTGTTCGACGTCAAATACGCCAACCCGCTGAACGCATCGACGACGAGCGTCGTCTACGAGCCCGGCGTCACCCTGAAGCTGGCGGCGACGATGAGGTTTGGAGGCTGACAACAATGACAGGCATCACAGCATCCCTTCGTCTGTTCGCCGCGGTGCTGGCAATGTCGCTTGTTGCGGCTCCGGCGTGGACACAACAGCAAGCACCGGCGCTGATCCTCGAGCTCAACGGCGCGCAGCCTTCCGACAAGGGCTGCCGCCTGACCTTCGTGGTCACCAACAATCTCGGCGCCGACCTTTCCAAGGCGGCATTCGAGATCGCATTGTTCAACGAGGCCGGCGTCGTCGACCGGCTGACCGTGCTCGACTTCAAGGAGCTGCCGGCAGGCAAGACCAAGGTGACGCGTTTCGATCTTGCCGGCACGGATTGCGGCAAGGTCAGCCGCGTGTTGATCAACAGCGCCACGGAATGCGCCGGCGCCGAGCCGAATGCCTGCATGCGCGGGCTGAAGACGCAGACCAGGACCGGCATCGCCTTCGGGGTCTGAATTTTGGGACTGGAACCCGCATTCGCGCGAAACGCCGTGGCGTGGCCACTAGCCGGTTTCCTGCCGCCGGAGCCGGACGATCCGGACTTCGCCATCCCGCGCGAGGCGCTGCGTGTTTCGCTGCGCGACGGGCCGGAAGACAGTTACATCGCCGATGCCGACGGCGACCTGCCGACGGTGCCTGCGGAGCCATTGCGGCAGGCACGACAGACGCGGCGGCGCCGCAACTGGACGGTGGCGATCGCCTGCTCTTGCGCATTCCACGTAGCCGTGGCGCTGGCCTTTCTCACGCTGCCGGACGATCGGCCAAGCATCGAAGGTGCCGACCAGCAAGGCGAATTGCTGCTCGGCGCCGACCCGCAGCAGGCAGCCGGCGATGTCGGAGACGACCCGGACGTGGCCAACGTGACGATGGTGACGATGCTGGACGCCAAACCGGTGGAAACGATCGAGGCACAGGCGACTGCGGCGGAGGAGACGCTTCAGCCGGTCACTGGCGCGGCCGAAGCTTCCGGAACAGAAGTGGTCGAGCCGGTCAGCGAGGCCGCCACGGAAGCTGCTGCGCCTGCCGATCGCACCGATCCCGCACCTGCCCAACCCGTCCAGCCTGCCCGCCAGGGCCCATCGCCCGACATTCTTGCGACCGACAGGCTGGTGCCTGCCGACGACAATGCCGTGCCGCCGCCAGTCAGCGCGGTCGAAACGGCCGAGCCTGCCGAGACGAGTGCTCCGGCACCGGCCGACCCGGCGCCGGCCGAAACGGTTCAGACGACCGAGACAATCGGCGCGGCGGAAGAACCGAAGCTGGAAAGGCCGGAGCCCAAGCAGCCGAAAAAGGCAACCGCACAGAAAAAGCCGGCCAGGAGGGCCGAACCAAACGAGCCCGAAAAGCCGGCCTTGCGCAAGAAAGCGAGCAAGGCACTTGCCAAAGCCGATTCCAAGAAGAAAAAGACCGGCTCCGGCGGCCGTGACGAAACGGATGTCGCGCGCGGCGCGGCCGACGGCAAGAAGGACGGCAAGATCCTGACCGCCAGCAGGGGCGGCAAATCAGGCGTCGGCAATGCAGCCGTCACCAACTATCCCGGCAAGATCAGGGCTAAGCTGGTGCGGGCGTTCAATTCGACACGCTCGCGCGCCACCGGCACGGCTACCGTCGCCTTTACCGTCGCATCGAATGGCAGCGTCCGGTCGGCCAGGCTGACGGGCAGTTCGGGTGTTGCCGCGCTGGACCAAGCCGCACTCGACGCAGTCCGCCGGGCTTCTCCGTTTCCCCCTATCCCAGATGGAGCCGGTCGCTCGGCCTGGCAGTTCGAAGTGCCGCTCGGTATCAGGTAGCGACCATCCCCATGCCGGCACCAAAGTCGGCGCCGCCGCTGCCCGCGATACGCGAACCCTGGCGAAAAAACCTACGCAGCGGCCAGCAGGCTGGCATTGCCGCCCGCCGCCGTGGTGTCGACGCAGACGGCGCGCTCGTGCGCATAGGCGGCCGGATAATAGACTTCGCTGACCAGCGGCACGATCGGGCCGGCGCGCTCGGCGATGACCTTGCGCACGATGCGCGCGGCCTCGGGCGTGCCGGAAAAGGCCACGACATCGACCCGCAGCGAGCGCGCTTCGACCGGGTCCGGCCGGCCGTCGATCGCCGCCAGCGGCAGGCCCTTGCCGATCAGCGCTGATAGCGCTGCCGGCGCGCCGGGTGCGACGGCGAGCACGGCATTGCCGGCGGCCAGCGCCTGGATGGTCTGGGCAAGCAGCGTATCCGCGTCGGGACCGAGGCACAGCACGCGCCCGCGCGGCGACAGCGACAGCGTGTTGGCCTCGCCGGTCGGCCCGGGCAGGTCGACCTGGCCGAAATCGATCGCGGCTGCAGCGCCGATGGCCGCGGCGCCCTTGCCGCGCAGATGTTTCCTCAGGATGGCTACGCGGTCCGGCCGCGTCGACCAGCCGCTAAACGTCGGGTCCGGCAGATTGTCGGCGAGCTCGGTCGCCGTCACCTTGCGGCCATCGGCAAGATGGGTGCCGGCCTCAGGCCCCTTGCGGAAGCGCCGGAGATAATGTGGCCCGCCGGCCTTCGGCCCGGTGCCGGAAAGCCCCTCGCCGCCGAACGGCTGCGCCCCGACGACGGCGCCGATCTGGTTGCGGTTGACGTAGATGTTGCCGGCATGGATGCCGTCAACGAAATGCTGGGCGCGGCCTTCGATGCGGGTGTGCAGGCCGAAGGTCAGGCCATAGCCCTTGCGGTTGATCGCCGCGATCACCGCATCGATCTCGTCGGCATCGAAGGTGGCGACATGCAGCACCGGCCCGAACACCTCGCGCTCCAGCTCCTCGATGCCCTTGACCCGAAAGACGTGCGGCGCAACGAAGCGGCCATCCTTCGGTGCTTCGAGTTTGGCGATCAGCCGGCCCTGCAGGCCCATTTTGGTGCAGTAGTCGCGGATCGACGCTTGCGCCTCGTCGTCGATGACCGGGCCGACATCGGTCGATATCCGCCAGGGGTCGCCGAGGCTGAGTGCTTCCATCGCGCCTTTCAGCATCTCCAGCATCTTCTTCTCGACGTCCTTCTGCACGTAGAGAATGCGCAATGCCGAGCAGCGCTGGCCGGCACTCTGGAAGGCGGAGGCCAGGATATCGCGCACCGCCTGTTCGGGCAGCGCAGTGGAATCGACGATCATGGCGTTCAGGCCGCCGGTCTCGGCGATCAGCATGGCGTCGGGCGCGGCGGTGTCGGCGAGTTGCTTTTCGATCAGCTTGGCGACCTCGGTCGAGCCGGTGAAGCAGACGCCGGCAATGCGCGGGTCAGCGGTCAGCGGGCCGCCGACCGAGGGGCCGTCGCCGGGCAGAAGCTGGATGACATCCTCCGGCACGCCGGCCTCGCGCAGCAGCTGGACAGCACGGAAAGCTATCAGCGGTGTCTGTTCGGCAGGCTTGGCGATGACGGAATTACCGGTGACGAGTGCCGCCGCGATCTGCCCGGTGAAGATGGCGAGCGGAAAATTCCACGGCGAGATGCAGGCGATGGCGCCGCGCGCCTCGGTGCCCGCCTCGGCATTTGCGGCCTCGGCCGCATAATAGCGCAGGAAATCGACCGCCTCGCGCACCTCGGCAACGCCGTCGGCGAGCGACTTGCCGGCCTCGCGGGCGGCGAGTGCAAAGAACTCGACGGCGTTCGCTTCGTAGAGATCGGCCGCCCGGTTGAGGATGGCGGCGCGCTCGGCAACCGGGCGTTTTGCCCACGCCGGTTGTGCCTCGACGGCGATGCGCACGGCGGTCTCGACCTGCTTGGCGCCGGCCTCGCTGACCGTGCCGACCACTTCCGAAGGTTTTGCCGGATTGACCACCGGACGTTGCTTGCCGTAGCCGGCGGCGCGGCTGACCGGCTTGGCGTGCCAGCGGTCCGGCCCGGCGAACTCGGCCCTGGCCTTGTCGATCGCCGCGAGCGTCAGCGTGTCGGTGATATCGAAACCCTTGGAATTACGCCGGCCGGGGCCAAAGATCGCCGACGGCGGCACGATCGCCGGATTGGCGGCTGGGCCTTGCTTCTCAACGATTTCCAGCGGGTCGCGGGCAATGTCCTCGGGCTCGACCTCCTCGTCGGTGAGCTGGTGGACAAAGGAGGAATTGGCGCCGTTCTCCAGCAGCCGGCGGACCAGATAGGCGAGCAGATCGGAATGGGCGCCGACCGGCGCATAGATGCGGCAGCGCGTGCCTTCGGTCCGCCGCACCGTCTCATGCAGCGCCTCGCCCATGCCATGCAGCCGCTGGAACTCGAACGTATCGCGGTCCGTCGTCATCGACAGGATTGCGGCGACGGTGTGGGCGTTGTGGGTGGCAAATTGCGGATAGATGCGGTCGGTCATCGCCAACAGCTTCTTGGCGCAAGCCAGGTAGGAGACGTCGGTGTTAGCCTTGCGGGTAAAGACCGGATAGCCGTCGAGCCCGAGCGTCTGCGCCCGCTTGATCTCGGTGTCCCAATAGGCGCCCTTGACCAGCCGCACCATGATGCCGCGGTCGTATTTCCTCGCCAGTTCGTAGAGCCAGTCGATGACGAAGGCGGCGCGCGGTCCATAGGCCTGGACGACGACGCCAAAACCGTTCCAGCCGGCAAGTTCCGGCTCGGCCAGCACCCGTTCGATGACGTCGAGCGACAAATCGAGGCGGTCGGCTTCCTCGGCGTCGATGTTGAGGCCCATGCGCGAATGGCGCGCCGCCAGCGCCAGCGATAACAGCCGCTCGGCCATGACGGGCAGCATCTTTTCCTTCTGCGTGACTTCATAGCGCGGATGCAGCGCCGAAAGCTTGACCGAGATGCCGTGGTTCTGGCGGATGTCGGGGCCGTTGGCGCCGGCATCGAGCGACGAGATGGCGTCGGCATAGGCCTTGAGATAGCGCAAGGCATCGGCCTCGGTGCGGGCCGCCTCGCCCAGCATGTCGAAGGAATAGAGATAGCCTTTCTGTGTCATCGGCCGGCCGCGCTTGACGGCCTCGGCGATCGTGCGGCCAAGCACGAACTGCTCGCCCATTTCGCGCATGGCAGCCGCGACCGCCTTGCGGATGACCGGCTCGCCCAGCCGGCGCACCATGGCGCGCAGCGTGCCTTCGATGCCGCCCTCGCCTTCGTCGAGCACCCGGCCTGTCAGCATCAGCGCCCAGGTCGACGCATTGATGAAGATCGAGCTCGAGCCGCCCGCATGGGCCGACCAGTCGTGCGGCGCGATCTTGTCGGCGATAAGGTCGTCCATCGTCTCGGTGTCGGGCACCCGCAACAGCGCTTCGGCCAGGCACATCAACGCCACGCCCTCCTTGGTCGAGAGGCCGTAGGCGGACAGGAAGACTTCCATCAGCCGCGGATCGGACGAGCCGCGCACTGCTCGCACCAGATCGGCGGCGCGGGCCGAGATCGCCTTTCGGTCTTTCCCTGAAAGCCCCGTCGCCTCGGCCAGCCGGTTCACAGCCTCGTCTTCGTCAGGCAGGTAATTGGCACGGATCTGCTGGCGGATGGCATCGAGTGCTGGCATGACGGTCCTGTAGAGCAAGCATCAGGGAGCGGGCCGGCGGTCGCCGGACCGAATGGCGCAAAGCTAGCACAAAGCCCGATCGCCGTCGGTCCAAAGAAATCGACAGCGCAGGTCGATTGATCTATCATGACGGCTGATGCCCGCCAATTTGACCAGAATTTCAGTGACAGAAGACCAATTGGACCGCATTGACAGGAACATCCTGTCGGCGCTGGGCAGCAATGGCCGGCTTTCCATGTCGGAACTCGCGGCAAAAGTCGGCCTGTCGAAGACGCCGGTGCAGGCGCGGGTCAAGCGGCTGGAAAAGGACGGCTTTATCAGGGGATACCAGGCGATCATCGATCGCGAGCGCATGGGCGAAGGTCATGTCGCCTTCGTCCAGTTGAAACTGTCCGACACCCGCTCGGCCGCGCTCGACGCCTTCAACCGCGCCGTGCAGGCGGTGCCGGAGATCGAGCAGTGCCACATGATGGCGTCGAGCTTCGACTATCTGCTGAAGGTCCGCACCACCGACATCGCCGCCTATCGCCGCGTGCTCGGCGAGCGGATCTCCGCCCTGCCGCACGTTGCCCAGACCTCGACGTTTGTCGCGATGGAGACGGTGAAGGATCGGTAGGAGAGCGCTGTTGCGGTAATGTTGGCGGGACAGCGAAGGATCGCTACACAGCGCGCTGAGCCACCCTCACTCCGCCAGTGTCTTCAAAAACGCCACCAGCGCCGCGCGTTCGTGGTCCGAAAGCTGCAGCGCGTGGATCTCGGATGTGCCCTCGACGCTTGCCGGTGCCTTGGAATAATGCGCCACCACCTCGTCGAGCGAGGAAAACTGCCCGGCATGCATGTAGGGCGGCCGGGTGGCGGCACCCCGCAGCGACGGCGTCTTATACGCACGAACGAGTTCCGGCCCGGCCTTGACCATGAAGCGCAGTTCGCGGCAGGCGCTGGCATCGCCGTCGCGAAAGGCGCCGAAACAGTTGAACGGATCGGCCTCGACTTGGCGTACCGCGTCGACGCGGCCGCGATCCGGCGGCAGGCCCGCGACCGGCGGCACGCCGGTGTTGTGGAAGCTGCCGTCGGTAAAACGCGGGCCATTGTGGCAGGTCACGCAATTGGCCTTGCCGACGAACAGCTTCAGGCCGAGGATTTCCTCCGGCGAAAAGGCGGCGTCGCCTTTCGGCTCGGCCCCCGCAGCCAGGTCGATGGCAAAGCGGTCGAAGCGTGTCTGCGGCGGCGCGATCGAGCGCTCGAAGGCGGCGATCGCCTTGCCGATGTTGGCAAAGACGCGGTTGACCTCCTCAGCTTGGCTGGCGGGCATGGCTTTCCAGGCCGCCTTCTCGGCATCGGTGCCGAGCGGGCTGGCATTGGCCGGCACGCCCGAAAGGTTCGGCAGCGGGCCGAAGATGCGCTCATAGCGCTCGCCGAAGCGGGCCTTGATGTAATGCGCGAAGGCGGCGCGGTTGCCGGCCTGCTCCAGCGGATTTTCGAGGGGTGTCAGCGCCTGCGCCCACAGGCTGTCGCGCCGCCCGTCCCAGAAGAACCAGGGATCATGAGCGACGCCGGCCAACGGCATGGTACGACGATTGGTGCGGCCGACCCCGACCGCTTGCGGCAGATCGTCCTGGAATTGGCGGTCGATCTTGTGGCAGGTCGAGCACGATACCGTGCCGTCGCCACTCATCCCGGTGTCGAAGAACAGCGTCGAGCCGAGTGCCGCGGCGGCCGGCACATCGGCGAAGCGATTGGTGGTGTCGGGCTTCAGCGGCGGCAGCCTGGATAGCGCCAGCGAGGCGATGGTCTGCTTTTCGGCATCGGAGAACTCCGGTCTGCCGCAGCCGGCAAGCACGGCCACCACCACCAACGCGAGAAGACTGGGAAACCGGCTCATCAGTGGCTCACAGCACCACATTGAAGACGACAGTGTCCGAACCGGCCGCAGCGGAAATGGCAAAATGCAATTGCCACCACCCGCTCATCGTGAATTTCACGCCGTCGATGCGATAGCGCCCCGCGCCGAGGTAATCGGTCGCCTGCGGGCTGGTCGGCAGACCGTGCTTGTGCTGCGGCATGCCGCCGGAAATCGTTATCGCAGCACCTTCCACCGGCGCACCCTCGACGGTTTTGAGCGTCAGCAGCCAGGATTCCAGTTCGCCCTGCCGGATGACGCCTTTCTCGGGCTCGAAAGTCGCCGCGAACAGCTTGTTCGCCGTCGTCTTGGAACGGCCGACATCCGAGCTTGGTTGCGGCGCATGCGGCGCCGTCAGATAGACGATTGCCAGCACGCCGGCGAGCAAGGCAGCCAGGCCGAGGCCCCCAAGAAGATAACGCCATAACGATGCCAAACCCATTCCTGTTCTGCGGATAACGTTTCGCTGGGCAGATCGCGTCCCACGCCCCTGTGGGAAATCGCGCCCAGTGTAAGAATCCGCCGTCGCCAAGCATGGCGCTGCCGGCTGCAAAAAGCTACAGCACCGCAATTGCAGGATGGAGGAGTGCTTCATGGCAGGAAACGGCATCGCCTCGATCGGCGAGTGCATGCTCGAGCTTTCGGGCCAGGCCGGGCCGAACTGGCGCATGGGCTTTGCCGGCGACACGTTCAACACTTTGTGGGCGCTGCATGCCTTGAGCGGCGAGCGGCCGGCGACCTATGTGTCGGCCTTCGGCGACGACCCGTTCTCACGCGACCAGATCAAGTTCCTGGCCGAGAACGGCATCGGCATCGGCGCCAGCCCGGTGATAGCGGGCGCCCGCCCCGGCCTCTATGCGATCACGCTGACCGGCGCCGAACGTTCTTTCACCTATTGGCGGGCCGATGCGGCCGCAAGGCAGTTGGCTTCGGACCCAGCCGCTTTGCAGAAAAGCCTTGAAAATCAGGCGCTTGTCTATTTTTCCGGAATCACTTTGGCAATCCTCGACGAGGCTCCACGCAAGGTACTGCTGACGGCCGTGGCCACGGCGCGCGCGGCCGGCTCGCTGATTGCCTTCGATCCCAATTACCGGCCGCGGCTGTGGCGCCGGCGCGAGGACGCGCAGGCCGCGATCCTCGAGGCACTCGCCGTCGCCGACATCGCGCTCCCGACCTTTCCCGACGAGCAGATGCTGTTTGGTGATACGACACCGCAGAAAACAGCCGAACGGCTGCGAAAGCTGGCCGGCGAAGTCGTCGTCAAGAACGGTGAGGAACCGGCGCTGATCGCGCAAAACGGAACCTTGCAATCGGTTCCGGCGGTGCATGTCGCCGCGCCGGTCGACACCACCGGCGCCGGCGACTCCTTCAACGGCGCCTACCTCGCCGCCCGCCTTGCCGGCCATGCCCCGGCAGAGGCGGTGCTGCGCGCCCATCGCGTCGCCGCCGCCGTCGTGCAGGTGCGCGGCGCCCTGGCGCCGTTCGAGACGCTCAAGGCTGCGTTCGAGGCAACTGCTATCTGACCTTGATGACGACCTTGCCCTTGGCGCGTCCTGTTTCGACATAGGCCAAGGCGTCATTGGTCGCTTCGAATGGAAAGACCCGATCCACAACCGGGCGGATCGCGCCGGCTTCGATGAGAGCGGTGATTTTGCTCAGCTGATCGCCCTGCGCCCACATGAAAAGGAACGAAAACTGCACACCACGGCGCTTGGCTTTGGCCCGAATTCCGCGACTCAGGAAGCGCAGCACCAGCCTCAGCATCAAGTTCAGTCCCTTTTCCCTGGCAAATTCGGCATCCAGTGGACCGGAGATGGAGATGAGCTTGCCACCCAGTTTCAGCACGCTCAGGGATTCTTCCAGTGTCTTGGCGTCCTGGCTGTTCAAGACGACATCGTAGCCCGACAGAACTTTCTCGAAGTCGTCTTTCCTGTAGTCGACGACGACATCGGCGCCGAGACTTTTGACCAGATCGGCACTCGCCGCGCTCGCGGTTGTCGCAACGGTCGCGCCGAGGTGCTTGGCCAACTGAATAGCAAATGTCCCGACGCCGCCGGAACCAGCCTGAATGAAGACCTTCTGCCCCTTCTTCAGGTTTGCCCGTTCGATTAGCGTCTGCCAGGCGGTGAGACCGACCAGGGGAATCGACGCCGCCTCTTCCATACTGAGATTCTCGGGCTTCAAGGCTACGTCGGCCTCATTCACGGCAATGAATTCGGCGAATGTCCCAATCCGGCCGTCGCGCGGCCGCGCATAGACCTCGTCGCCGGCTTTGAACTTGCTGACTTTCGATCCCACGCGGATAACCTTCCCAGCCACGTCGTGGCCCAGGATGAAGGGCCGGCGATAGGGCAGGATGAGCTTGAATTCTCCGGTTTTGACCTTGGAATCGAGCAGGTTCACCCCTGCGGCATGGACCTCGACCAAGACATCGCTGTCCTGGAGCTCCGGCTCCGGCATTTCGGCCAGCCGCAGGGTGCCCTTTTTATTATACTTATCGACAACGAATGCCTTCATGGCAGTTACTTTCTAAGAATGTCTGTTGCTGTTCGGGACGAAACAAGCCGAACGTTTTCAGCTGCATGGCCGCCCTGCGGCAAGGCCTCAGCCTCGAGGAAGGACAGCGCCTTCGGGACAAAATCGGCGTAGTTCTGAAATACCCCGCCATGCCCGGCATCCGGGTAGATGACCAGATGCGCCCCAGGGATACGCCCGGCGAGATCGTAGGTATTGCTGCTCGGCACCATCCTGTCCTGGTCGCCATTCGCAACCAAAGTGGGAATGCGGATGGTGCTCAGGTCTTGTGGCGCCTGGAGTCCGTAGGCCTTGATCGCCTTGAGTTGCGCGCCGAACGCGCTCAGCGATATCGCCTTGTCCCGGTTGTTCCGGCGCTCCTTCAGCCGTTCCAGAAATGCGTTTGCGGCGCGGCGCCCATTCGGCGTTCTTGTGAAGAAGAGATAGTACTTCGGATCCCGAAAAGTCAGCGCGCCCTTGATCATGTCCACGATCGTCAGCGGCGTCACCTTGTCGATGCCTTGCCCACCGGCCGGCCCCGTGCCAGCCAGGATGAGTTTGCGCACAAGCTTGGGCTCGGTCAGCACAATCTCTTGCGCCACGAAGCCGCCGAGTGAAAAGCCGAAGAGATCGACTTCTTCGAACCCCAGCGCCCGGACAAAGGCGATTGCATCCCGCGCCATGCCGGAAATGGTCGACGGAGTTTTGCCACCCGAAGCACCGATGCCGCGATTGTCGAAGGCAATTACCCGCCGGGTCGCAGCGAGGCCATCGACGATGCGCGGATCAAAATTGTCCAGCTGAGCAGCCAGATGGTTGAGCAGGATCACCGGCACGCCCGCCCTGGGCCCGAGTTCCCTGTAAGCAAAGGCTGTGCCGCCGACATCGATCGAGAGCGTTGGCGCGTCCTGGAACAACGCCGGTGAACGCGGCGACCGATTGGATCTATGTGTCATGCTTGGCGCCTCCGTTTCGTAGGGCCTGGCCAAATGTGTCGTAGTTGCTAGTCGCATGTGCGTGAAATCCTCTGGCTCGCCGTTGTTCAGACCGGCAGTCGGAACTGTTTGCGCAGGCTCTTGTCGAAAATCCCCGCGGGGGCAAAGCGGCGCAGCAGGCTGACCTGGCGCGCTGCGTTGCCAGCGGTATAGCGCCGTCGCGGGCGGGCATCGGTCGCTGCCTTGACAACCACATCCGCCACCACTTCCGGCCGATCGGCTTTGGGCATCACATCGCCCAGCAGCGCCTTGAGCCCGGCTCGAGCCCGATCGTATTCCTTCAACAGCGAATCCGGCTCGATGCCGTTCTGGTCGAAGACGGTGCGGACGAATGCCGGCTCGATGACGGAAACGCGGACGTTGAAGGCGCGCACCTCGTGGTCGAGCGATTCCGAATAGCCTTCGAGCGCGTGCTTGACCGCCGAGTAATGAGCTGAGTATGGCGCGGGTACCAGTCCCAGAATGGAGCCGATATTGATGATGCGCCCTTCGCCGCGCCGCCGCATCGACGGCAACACCGCATTGGTCATTCGCATGACGCCGAACAGATTGACGTCGAACAGGGCTTGTACCTGGGCGACCGAGGATTCCTCGGCGCCTCCTAGCAGACCGACACCGGCATTGTTGACCAGGAGGTCGATCCGGCCGGTCTGCGCGAGCACGGTGGCAACGAGCGCATTGACGGCCGCATCATCGGTCACGTCGCATGCCAGCATGGTCACTCCGCCCGGACCATTACTGGTCTTGCGGCGACTTGTCCCGAAGACAGTGAAACCCGCCCGCGCCAAGGCCTCGGCGCTGGCGCGGCCGATGCCGGAGGAGGCTCCGGTCACGATTGCGGTTTTTTCAGAATTCCCATTCATTTTTGATGTTCCAGGTTCGAGAGGTCTAGCTTATTTCCACAAATTGAATTATGTTCGTAATATCAGATTATGAGCATAATGCAATAGCAGGACAGGAAAGAAAGACCATGCGCTACGAAAAGGGCCGAAAAGACGCGTCACGCAGCCGGATCATGGAGGTCGCCGCCGAACGTTTTCGATCTGACGGCATCGCGGCGTCCGGGCTGGCAACCATCATGAGCGACGCCGGGCTGACGAACGGCGCCTTCTATCCGCACTTCCAGTCGAAGGCGGAGCTCGTCCGTGAAAGCGTGGCGGCGGCCTTGGACGCGCAGTCGCATGAAGTGCAGGAAGCATTGGCCGCCGGCGGTCCGGAAATGGCCATAGAGACGTATCTATCGGCCGAGCACCGGGACAATCCTGGAAAGGGTTGCGCTTCGGCCGCGTTGTTGCCGGAAATCGCGCGGCAGCCGCCTGAAACGCGAGCCCTCTATGCCGAGCGCGCTCAATCCCTGGTGCGCCAGATAGCTGAAGCTCTGCCGCAGACGAACGATCCCGAGGGCGCTGCGTTGGGCATGTTTGCAACGCTCATCGGCGCGCTTCAACTCGCGCGCGCCGTGGAAGGAACGGAATTGTCGGATCGTATCCTAGCGGCGGGAGCAGCTGCCGCAAAGGCGCTGATCCGGCCGGTTCAAGACGAGGTGGCCTCCTGATGGCAGCCCGGATTATTCGGCCGGCTCGAATCTGCCTTGCACCAAGACTGTCTCCACCGGCCCAAGCGGATTGATGATCCGGCTAACCAGGACTTCGATAAGTTTGCGTCCAACACCCGCCATATCCACGGAATGAACTCCGATCTTTGCCGGCAGGAAGCGTGCCAGCCGCGTGCTGTCACGGGTGACGATGTGGACGTCGCGGCCTGGTGTAAGATCCTGCTTGCCGAGAGCGTGCAACGCTCCCAGAAGGCCCAGTTCGTTGGCGCACGCCAAGCCCGTTGGCGGATCTGATGACGCCAGCAAGCGATCGAACCAGCCTGCGCTCGATTCCATGGTGAACATGCCATGACCGATCAGCGATTGGTCGATCGGAATACCGGCCTCGGCCATTGCCCTTCCATACCCGGCAAGACGCATAGCACTCGTCTGGTCCTCCGGAACGAGAAGTTGCAGCGCAATGCGTCGACAGCCCTTATCCATGAGCCGCCGGGTCGCCTCGTAGGCAATCTGTTCATTATCGACATCGACATAAGGATACGCGATATCCAGGTCGGTTCTTCCAAACGCAACGAACGGCATGCGTTTATCCAGCAGCAGCTTGACGCGCGGATCAGCCGACACCAGGCGCGTGATGATCAGGCCGTCTGCGCTGTGCGCCTGAAGCTGCCGCTGCACACTCTCAACGGGATCGTCGTCGGGAGTGGTGGAATAGATGGACAGACTATAACCGGCTTGCCGCGCCGCCAGCGTCATGCCTTCGATTAAAGGAAGCTTCAACAGATCGGACAGATGGTCTCGTGTTTCCATCGGGAGTACGGCCGTCAGCGTCTGCGTTCGACCGGTTTTGAGCGCGCGACCATGATGATTTGGTAAATAGCCGACCCGCTTAGCCGCCTCCTTGACGCGGGCTATGGTCGAGGGCTGCACTTCCGGTCCATCTTTCAGAGCGCGGGAAACCGTGGTCACCGAGAGCGAAAGTTCCGCGGCGATCTGCTTTAGATTGGCCATTGTTCGCCCGACTTCATTTGCGAAAGCGCCGGCTGATTTGCTGACCGCCATAACGTTACCGAATTCGACATCCCGGTCAATCGAACTCCCGTAGGAAGCAGCTTGACTCCAGTGCATTGAGATGCAATCGTAACGTTACGATTACAAAATAATGGCTCTTTTGAGCGATGTTTGATAAAGTTGGGGAGGAGAACCTATGTCCTGGCTACGCATTTCCTTAACAGCATTCGCAATCTCGGCTGCCCTGCCCGTTCATGCGCAGACGGTCACCATCACGACCGCAGGTGGGGATTATGGTAACGCCATGAAGGAGGCCATGTGGGGCCCGGCTGCAAAAGAGCTTGGCTATGATGTCCGCGAGGAGACCCTAAGCGACGGCCTGGCCGCCTTGAAGATGCAGGTCACCTCGGGTGCGGTCACGACCGACGTCATTCACCTGGGTTCGCCGGAAGGTGCCCAGGCGGC
Source organism: Mesorhizobium sp. M0904 (assembly GCF_040319475.1). Taxonomy (NCBI): domain Bacteria; kingdom Pseudomonadati; phylum Pseudomonadota; class Alphaproteobacteria; order Hyphomicrobiales; family Phyllobacteriaceae; genus Mesorhizobium; species Mesorhizobium sp. M0904. The sequence continues at coordinate 160,072 of NZ_JAMYOC010000010.1, forward strand.
CGCACAATCGCTGCTGGAGCCGCTCGACTACAAGATCATCGATCCGAAATCCGTGCCGGAGGGTGCGAAGTCCGACTACTGCTATCCGTTTGACTCCTATGGCACCGTCATGTCGTGGAACACCAAGACCTATGGCGAGAACCCGCCGAAGACGTGGGCGGAATTCTGGGATGTTGCCAAATTTTCTGGCCGTCGCGCGTTGCGCGCCAATGCGCAAGACTCGATCGAGATCGCGCTTCTCTCCGATGGCGTGGCACCGGCGGACGTCTATTCCGTGCTCAGCACCCCGGAAGGGCTAGAGCGCGCCATCAAGCGGCTTGAAGCGATCAAACCAGATGTCGCCGTGTGGTGGACCTCGGGCGCCCAGTCCGCGCAGTTGCTGAAAGACGGTGAGGCGGATTTGGTCATTACCTGGAACGGACGCGCCCAAACCGTGAAAGCAGATGGCGGCGCGGCTGACTACACGTTCAAGGGTTCGGTCATCGGCACGGACTGTCTTGGGGTGCCGAAGGGAGCGCCGAACAAGGAAGCCGCGATGAAGCTCATCGCAGCGATGACGCAGCCCGCGCGGGTTGCCAAGCTGACCGATTTCATTGCCTACGGCCCAGTCAATCCTGCGGCATATGAGGGTGGCCTTATTCCCGAGGACCGTCTGAAGACCCTTGCGACCGCGCCTGAAAATGCTGGCACTTCGGTGTTTTCCAATTCAGAATGGTGGGTCAAGAATGGCGAGGCTGCCCAAAGAGCCTTCGATGAAATGATGGCTCGCTGACTCTCAGCTCTGACGCATGTCGCGCAAAAATGTGCAGCGCGCGACAACGACATGCATGAAAACAAGAACCTAAAGCGCGTCGCGTGAAGCCGGTCGAACGCGACGCGCTTTAAGGCTGGAGCACATCATGAAGTCGCTCGCGATCACCATCGAAAGCGTGCACAAGGCTTATGGGTCCTACGTCGCACTGGATGATGTTTCGCTCGACATTCAGGCTGGCGAATTCCTCACGCTGCTAGGGCCATCGGGATCGGGCAAGACCACGTTACTCATGGCTCTGGCCGGTTTTGTCCGGCCGGATTCCGGTAAACTTTTCTTGGGCGATCGAGACATCACCCGCCTGCCGCCCAACAAACGAGACATCGGCATAGTATTCCAGAATTACGCCTTGTTTCCCCACATGAATGTCCTGGCGAACGTCGCGTATCCGCTGGTGCTGCGCAAGGTACCGAGAGCGGAGGCGCGTCAGCGGGCGCTTGATACCTTGGCCCGCGTGAAGCTGGATGGTCTGGCGGAGCGCAATATTGCCGCACTATCCGGCGGCCAACGTCAACGGGTGGCATTGGCGCGGGCTATCGTCTTCGAACCGCGCGTGATGTTGATGGACGAGCCGCTGTCGGCGCTCGACAAAAACCTGCGCGAGACCATGCAGTATGAGATCCGGCGTCTGCATGATCATCTACGGATCACCACGATCTATGTAACCCACGACCAGCGCGAAGCGCTGATTATGTCTGACCGGATTGCGGTGATGAATTCTGGCCGCATCCAGCAGATAGATACGCCGCAGCGGATTTATGATCGTCCATCGACCCGCTTCGTCGCGGAGTTCATGGGCGAGGCCAACATTGTGGCCCCGGGCTCAGCGCGCAGAATCGACGGCGCCGAAGCATCACGCGAAACTCTGATGATCCGCGCCGAAAGCTTCCATCTTGATGCGAAGCTCGTCGGGGGAGACGGAGTGGCTCTCGAAGGAATACTGTGCGCCAAAGCGTTCCGCGGCGAGAACTGGCTTTTGACGCTGGCGCTTGACGGCGGGCAAGAGGTTCTTGTCTGCATTCCGGCAGCGCTGGCCGGCGGCTGCGCCGAGCTTGCCGCCGGTCAGCGGATGACCGCATATGCACCGGCAGCGAAGGTTCACGCGATACCGGGAGCGATGGCGTGACCGTCGTCCGGGACCCGGCGCTCGCGGCGGATGCGCGGCGCGAGCGGCGGTTTTTTCTTTCACTTTCGCTCCCGGCGCTGTTCATCGTTGGACTGGCGGCGATACTGCCCATCCTTTGGATCATCCGGCAATCCTTCCTGACCACCGGGGGTGAGTACACCGTCGGCAACTACGAGAAGGTCCTTTCGAGCGGACTGACGTGGTCGGCGCTCGTCACGACCCTCGAACTGTCCTTGGGTACGGTGGCGGCCTGCATTCTCCTCGGCACTCCTCTGGCGCTGGCTCTGGCCAGCGTCAGACCAAGGCTGGCCAACGTGCTCATGGCGTTCGTCATGCTGCCGCTGTGGACCTCTATTCTGGTGCGTACCTATGGTTGGCTCGTGCTCTTGCGGCGCGACGGCCTGATCAACGCGGCTTTGACCGGTTCAGGCCTGACGGCGGAGCCATTGCCGCTGGTCTACAACTTCACGGGAACGCTCATCGGCATGGTGCACTACATGCTGCCACTTTTTCTGCTGCCTGTTTATGCTGCGATGCGCGATATCGACCCAAATCTCATTCGCGCGGCTGCGAGCATGGGAGCCACTCTCAGGCAGGTCATCCGCACAGTCATTATGCCGCTTTCGGCGGGCGGCATCTTCTCGGGTTCGATCATCGTCCTCATCTACGCCATAGGTTTTTTCATCACGCCGGCGGTGCTTGGCGGCGGCAAGGTAAATCCGCTCTCTACCCGGATCGAGCGTACACTATCGACCTTTCAGGACTGGGGGTCGGCAAGCGTCCTGGGCATTCTGCTCCTCGTTCTTATGTCGCTGATCGGTGTGATGTTGCTGGCGGCACGCCGGCTGGTGGCCCAGAACACCGTGGAAGCCTCCCATGCTTGAAGCCTATCCGCAAAACAGGCTCGCCCGCATTTTGCTCTGGAGCTTTGCCGCTCTTGTCATGGCATTTCTGATGCTGCCGACGCTCGTGGTGGTGCCGCTTTCCTTTTCGGCATCTAATCTCCTCGAGTTTCCGCCGCACGCCTACTCGTTGCGCTGGTACGAGAACTTCTTCGGCTCGGCAACGTGGATGGCCGCGCTGAGGACGAGTTTGATCCTTGGGACGTTGACGGCGTTGATCGCGGTGCCCTTCGCGCTGCTCGCCTGCATTTCAATGAACCGGCTGGGCGGAAAGACCGCTGCGGCCATCCAGAGCGTCCTGCTGACCCCCTCGATCACCCCAGGTATCCTGCTTGCGATCGGTCTCTTCTTTGTGTTGGCCGCACAACATCTGATCGGAACGCTGTTGGGTGTGCTGGTCGGACATGTGGTGCTGGCCGTTCCGGTCGCCTGCATTGTGTTGCTACCCGCTCTCGCCCGCTTTGACTGGAACCAGGTTCAGGCGGCGCGCAGCCTCGGTGCAAACTGGGCCAGAGCCATTGGCGGAATAATCGTTCCGCAACTTCGGATCAGCTTGCTGTCAGCGACATTGATGGCGTTCCTGACTTCGCTCGACGAGTCTGTGATTTCGATCTTCATCGCAAGTGGTCGCAATAGCACGATGCCGAAGCTTATGTTCCTGTCGCTGCGCGATCAGATCGATCCGACCATTGCGGCGATCTCGACATTGTGGACCGTCATCGTCGTGGCCGTGGTCCTGATTGTGACCCTTCGCCAAAAATCCTGACCGAGACTGGAAACATGCCCACCAATTACCATGCAGCCGACGATCTGACGGATCATTCGACGGACATCCCTCAGGTAGGGTTGGCCATCATCACCGGGTCGGCAAACTGGGGGCTTGCCTTCCCGGAAGATGTCGAATTCGATGGTGTGCGTACCTTGCGGCGCGACATGAGTTTTGAAACGCCTTTCGGTCGTACCGACAACTGGAAGCTGCTCGAGTTCGACGCGTCGATTACTGCCGACGGGAGAGCAAAGCGCGCTCTGTGCATGTATTCGCACGGCAATCCCCGCGACCATATTGACCATTCCTGTCATCGCCGCGCGTTCTGGGTATTGATGCGGGCGGGTGTACGGCAAGTTCTCGCCTGCTCGACGGTTGGCGCCGTCAACAAGGCGATCCAGCCGGGCGACATGGTGGTGACCGCCGACATCATCGAACTGACGCAGACCCCGTTTTCACTGTTGCCTGACCGCCAGAGCTTTGACTGTTCGGGCAAGCAAATCGTGTGTCCAAGATGTGCGGCGGTTCTGGTCGAAACGGCCCGCCGTCATTGGCCAGCCGAATGCCGCGTTTATGGCATCGAACAGCAGTTGGTGGCTGCCCACTGTTATGGGCCCCGGCTGACAACGCCAGCCGAAGCCTTGGCGTATCGGGGCATGGGGGCGGATGTACTCAACCATTCCATCGCCCCTGAGGCGACCTTGTCGCGCGAGATCGGCGCGTGTTTCGTGCCTTGCGCGTTCGTGACGGCGGGCTTCAACGACTATATGGATCGCAATCGCCAGAAATTGCTGCAGGAGGACGTGCTGCCCAATCTCTCAATGACAGCCTCGCGGGTCGCGCTGGAGACCGCCGCGCGACTTCCTGCTGATCCGGCATGCTCCTGTCAGGGCTTGAAGTCGCCTCAGCCGAAAGAACGCTCCAGCCGGTTCTGAGATACCCGCCAGATGGCTGAAGCTCTGCCGCAGACTAGGGATCTCGAGAGTTGTGTGCGTCAAGCTCTGCAAAAATGGCGTTGCATTCAGCGATGACGTTGGCGTGTCCGCCGGGCAGCCGGTAAGCCTATGGGAGCCGGTCTAGGGCCTCCGCAACTTTTACTCTCAGTTGCGCTTCGTCAAGATAGAATCTAGGATTCTCTCTAATCAAGCTGATATCGGAAGTATATGAGTCAATGCCAGCAAAGATCTCATCTATCACCTTAAACTCCTGCTCTGGGATGGCTCGCGTCTCATTCTTAAATTTCTTTAAGTAAATTTCTACCAACTTAGGAGCATCTATTTCCCCTGCGAGAAAAGTTTCAACCAACGCACGGTATTCGCCAGATACGCTGCTCATAGTTCGCCTCCCAGTTTTCCGGTCGTCAAGACATATTCTAACTGCTTGGGACTGAGCTTCCATCAAGACAGGAGATTTCCTGAACTATCGCGAATGACATTCAAGCCGGTTTGCGGGTCGACGAAGTGCGTTACTGATTGCTCTTGGTAAGTTCCTGGATGGCCTGCGTCATCTCGGCCTCCAAAGCCTCCTGCACCACAATCTGCAAGACCTTGCGAAAGCCGTCCTCATCCGACGACAGCAACGCTTTCAACTCGCCCTCTGCTCAGCCTATTTCTCGACTGGTCATGGCACTCCCCTTCCACGGGAATCGGTGGTCGAAACGTCACCAGCGTGCCATGGCAGCCCGTTGCCTCAGGCCAAGAGCTGTTCTCTCTCCAGAGCTTTTGCAGAACCTTCAGGACACTATCATCCCGAGGCGCTACGTTGGGCATGTTCGCGACGCTCGAGTCGTACGCTTCGGCAGCGGCAGTCCAACCCTAAGGCAGCCTGAACCGGTATTCCGTCACGTGATGGTAGATCTGCCCGGGCCACAGTGTGGCTTGCGGGAAATACGGCCGGTTCGGCGCATCCGGCCAGATTTGCGGCTCCAGGCAGAAGCCCGAAAAGGCCTTGTATTCACGCCCACCCAATCCAGGCGAAGACGGCGCCAGATACTGGCCGGTATAGAGCTGGACACCCGGCTCCGTGGTCCAGAGCTCCATCTCGACGCCGGAATTCGCGCCCTGCGCCCATGATGCCTGTTTCAGCGGCCCGCGCGTCGAGGCGAGGCAGAAATTCTGGTCATAGGGGAGCTGTTCGCCCTCGGTCTCCATGCGCAGCGGCCGCGCCTGGCGAAAGTCGAAAGGCGTGCCGTCGACCGGCTTGACCGTGCCTGTCGGGATCAGATCGGCGTCGACAGGAAGATAAGCGCCGGCATTCAGCATCAGCCGGTGGTCGAGAATGTCGCCGGCGCCGCCGTCATCCAGGTTGAAATAGGAATGCTGGGTGAGGTTGCAGAGCGTCGGCTCCTCGCAGGTGGCGGTCAGTTCGACGCTGAGCGTGCCGGGGATCTTCAGCCGGTAGGTGCAGGTCACGTCGAGCGCGCCGGGAAAGCCCATCGTGCCGTCGGGGTCGTGCAGGGTCAGCGTGACAAAATCCCTGCCATGCAGCGAAACCGCCCAGGCCCGGCGCGAAAAACCTTGCGAACCGCCATGCAGCGTGTGCTTTTCGAGGAAATTGCGCTCGGTCTGATAGCGTTTGCCGGCAAGCGTGAAGCGGCCGTCGCGGATACGGTTGGCATAGCGCCCGACGACGGTGCCGAAGAAGGCGGTGTCAGTCTCATAGTGCTCGAAACGATCATAGCCGAGCACCAGCGGCGCGTCGTGCCCGGCCAGACGCAGATCCTGGATGATCGCACCCAGCCCGATGATGTTGGCGGTGAGGCCGCCACCACGGATGGTGAAGCGGCGGACGGCCTCGCCCGCCTGCGTCGTGCCGAAAACCTCGCCGTCCTTCATTGCCATGCTCGCAAGTTCGCTGCTCGATGCCAGCCTGGCCTTTCGAAGCGGCCCAGGGTCGTTTTCGGTATTACCGCATCAGGCTTCTAGAGACCAAGTCCACCGATGCAGACATATTTGGTGTCGAGATAATCCTCGATGCCCTGATGGCCGCCTTCCTTGCCGAGGCCCGATTCCTTGACGCCGCCGAACGGCGCTTCAGGGGTGGTGATGAGCCCTTCATTGACGCCGACCATGCCGTATTTCAGCCCTTCCATGACCCGGAAGGCGCGGCCGAGATCGCCGGTGTAGAAGTAGCAGGCCAGGCCGAACTCGGTGTCGTTGGCGAGTGCTACGGCCTCTTCCTCGGTCTCGAACTTGAATACCGGTGCTACCGGGCCGAAGATTTCTTCCTTCATGAAGCGCATCTTCGGCGTCGCATTGGCGATCACTGTCGGCTGGAAGAACGAGCCGCCGAGCGCGTGGCGCTTGCCGCCGGCGACGACCTTGCCGCCTTTGGCAGTAGCGTCGGCAATCAGCTCCTCGACCTTCTCCACCGCCTTCTCATCGATTAGCGGTCCCTGCTGGACACCCTCCTCGAGGCCGGAACCGACCTTCATCCCGTTGCTCGCAGCAGCCAGCTTTTCGACGAACTGGTCATAGATGCCGGCCTGCGCCAGGAAGCGGTTGGTGCAGACGCAGGTCTGGCCGGAATTGCGGTACTTGGCGGTGATGGCGCCGGCGACGGCCCGCTCGATGTCGGCGTCGTCGAAGACGATGAACGGCGCATTGCCGCCGAGCTCCATCGACACTTTCTTGACGGTCACCGACGACTTCTGGATCAGGATCTTGCCGACCTCCGTCGAGCCGGTGAAGGTGATCTTCTTGACCAGCGGGTTGGCACAGATCTCGTCGCCGATCTCACCGGCGGCGCCGGTCAGGATATTGATTACGCCTTTGGGGAAGCCGACTTCCTCGGCAAGCGCGCCCCAGGCAAGGCCGGAATAAGGCGTCTGCGACGCGGGCTTGACCACGGCGGTACAGCCGGCGGCAAGCGCCGGGCCAAGCTTGCGGGCCAACATCGAGGATGGGAAATTCCACGGCGTAATGGCGGCGATGACGCCGACCGGCTCCTTGGTCACCAGGATACGGCGGTCCGCCCAGGGCGACGGAACGACGTCGCCATAGGTGCGGCGGCCCTCTTCGGCGAACCACAATATGTAGGACGCGGCCGAGCCGATCTCGCCCTTCGATTCGAACAGCGACTTGCCCTGCTCGATGGTCAGCAGTTCGGCCAGCACGTCCTGATTGTCCATCATCGCGTCGTGCAGCTTGCGCAACAGCTTCGAGCGTTCGAGCGCGGTGGTCTTGCGCCATGTCTGGAAAGCAGCGTCGGCGGCTTCGATGGCGCGGCGGGTCTCGGCCTTGCCCGACTTCGGCACTGTGCCGATCTTGAGGCCGGTGGCAGGATTGTTGACGTCGATCGTCTGGCCTGAATCGGCCTGCACCCATTCGCCATTGATGAGATTGGCCTGCCGCATGAAATGGCTGGTTTTCTGAAGCATGATCTCGCCTCCGTTCGGCACCTGGCGGGCCGGTCGCTGATTTCGTGAATGGACGTGCGCGATAGCATCGCTAGAGCCACTGCTCTTAGCCCAGGGCAAGCCCCGCAAGCAATCACAAGATGGCATATAGGGTTTGGGCCAGCCAAAGCGAGAGCGATGCAGCCAAGGCTCCAGGGTATGTTGAGATTCAGGTCAGGCCGAGTCGAGAAGGGTGGGTTCCGAGAACCGGAACGGAGCGGACATTCGGGTCCGTGAGTACCGGAAGCGCAGGAAACCGCCATTCGCAGGCCGGCATCACCTGAATATCGACATACCCTACCCAAAAACATGGACGACCACCGTCAGCCAAAACGCAGTGGTCACGACAGCACAGGCGGTGGCGATGGTCATCTGGTTCGACGCCAGCGCCTGGCCGGTGTTGAACTGCACCGCGATGAGATAGGAATTGATGCCGGACGGCAACGCCGCAACCATCACCGCCACCTTGGCCGTCAATGGCGGCAGGCCGATCAGCCACACCAGGCCGAGAACCAGCGCCGGCATCAGGAACAGTTTCAGCGCCGACAGCGCCAGCGCCGGCCTTACATTGCCGGAGATGCCAAAGCGGCGCAGGCTGAGCCCCATGGCAAACAGCGCAACCGGGGCGGCCGTGCCGGCCAGCGCGTCGCTCAGCCGCGTCGCAAGCACCGGCAGCGGCGCACCGGTGAAGCGCCACGCCAGCCCGGCCAGTATGCCGATGATCAGCGGATTGATGATTACCCTCCTGAGAAAGCTCCTGACGACACGGACCGGATGCACAGGCTCGCTGCCGCCGCGGCCGAACATCTCGAACAGGATTATCGAGGCCATCATCATCACCGGCAGGTGAATGGAGACGAGCAGTGACAGCACTTCGAACCCGGCCGGCCCGAACACGCCGATGATGAAGGGCGCGCCGAGCAGGACGACGTTGGAGAAGGACGACGATACGCCGCCGACGACGCCGGCGCGGGCGTCCCGCCCGAAGATGCGCGTAACAACCAGATGGCCGGTGGCCCAGGTGAGCGCGACCGCCGCGAAATAAGCGCCCCATAGCGACCACGGCGCCACGCCGTGGAAATCGGCCTTTACCATGGTCTGGAACAGCAAAAGCGGCATTGCCACGTTGATGGCGAATTCGGATACGCCCTCGCCGCTCGCCGGCTTCAAATAGCCGGTCAACCCGGCAAGATAGCCGAGCCCGACGAGACTGAAGACGAAGAGGACGGTTTCGGTAAGCGGAGACATTTTTCCCGTGATAGGCGAGGCCGGGCGGCGGCGCAACCGCCCTTCCCTCGCGAATGTACCGGCCAACAATCCGGCCGCTCGGATCTTGTCCGAATTTGCCCATGGTTGGATGCCAGCGCTATACAGGGCTGTCGGGGGACACGCGGCGAATGGGCCTTGTCGGAAATCAGCACTTCTTCAAGCAGGCGTGGCTGACGGCTTTGGTCGGCGCCATGCTTTGCCTCGTGGTGACCTCGGCTCACGCCGCGGAGCCGGAGAGCCTCAAGGGCGTGGCGCTGATTGTCGGCCAGTCGAAATACCAGCACATAGCGGCTCTTCCCAACCCCGCCAACGACGCCCGCGACATCGCCAAGATGCTGACCGATCTCGGCTTCGACGCGCGCAGCGTCACCGACCGCGACGCGGCAAAGCTGAAGCGCGACCTCGAGCGTTTCGCTGAGGATGCCGAGGACGCCGACGTCGCCTTGATCTACTATTCCGGCCACGGCATCGAGGCCGGCGGCGAAAACTATCTGGTGCCGGTCGACGCCGACGGTCGTCATTGAAGGACGCCGATCAGGCCCTGGTGCCGATCTCCGCCGTCATGGACGAATTGAAGACGACCGTGCCGGTAACGATCATGCTGCTCGATGCCTGCCGCACCAACCCGTTTCCGGCGGATGCGGTGCTGCGCCGGGCGCCGACGGCCTCGGCCTCGCCGGTCAGCGCCGGCGGATTGGAGCCGGTGCGCGGCGCCAGGGCACTGGCGAACGTTACCGCGACGGAAAATCTGGGGACGGTGATCGGCTTTGCCGCCGAGCCGGGGCGGCCGGCACTCGACGGCATCGTCGGCGAAAACAGCCCCTACGCAGCGGCACTTCTGCGCCACCTCGCGGCAATGAAGGGCACCGAGTTCGGCTCGGTCATGCGCATGGTGACCGAGGAGGTCTATCTCGACACCAAGGCAAAGCAGCGGCCATGGGTCAATGAAAGCCTGCGCCGGCTGCTCTATTTCGGCGTTGCACCGCAGGAACCGACCGGCGACGACGGGCTGATCACTGGCGAGCGGCGGCTATTGCTGCTGACGATCGCCGAGTTGCCGAACCCCAAGCGGGCACAGGTCGAACTGGCCTCGCTGCAGGACGGCGTGCCGCTCGACGCGCTTTATGGCGTGCTGAAGGCACTCGGCACCGAAAAGATGCCGGAGGACCCCGCCGACCTGCAAAAGCTGCTCGATGCTCAGGCCGAGCGCCTGAAGATGATCTCCGAGCGCAACGCGCTGCGCACCGACGACCCCGAGATCAGCCGCCTCGTCGCCTCGGCCGACAAGGCGATCGGCCAGGGCGCTATCGTCACTGCGCGCAACTTCCTCGACAAGGCAGTGGGCCGGGTCGAGCAGGCCAGCGGCGTGGTCGACCGGGCAGAGGATCTGGTCAGGCAGAAGCGTCTTGCCGACGCGGCGATCTATGCCAGGCGCGCCGACGCTTCGGCGCTGGTCTTCGACTATCTGTCCGCCGCCAACGATTACGGCAAGGCCTTCTCGCTGGTCGAGAAATGGGACGGCAGGCTGCGGTGGAACTACAAGAACCAGGAGGCGGAAGCGCTCAATGCGCATGGCGACGCCACCGGCGACAGGCAAGCGCTGCAGCACGCCATAGACGCCTACCGCGTCATCCTGAACTTCATCCCTAATGGCGAGCAGAACCGGGATTGGGCGATTACCCGCAACAACATGGCGGTGGTGCTGCAGACGATCGGCGAGCGCGAGCGCCAAACCGACCGGCTCGAAGAGGCCGCGAAAGTCTTTCGCGATTCGCTTGCCGTGTTCGAGTGCGAGAAGGATGATCTCAACTGGGCGGCCGCCCAGAATAACCTGGCCAATGTGCTGTTGAAGATCGGCGAACGCGAGAGCGACCCGAAACGCCTGAACGAGGCAGTGGTGGCGATGCGCGCCACGCTGGAGAAGCGGCCGCGCGGCAAAGTCCCGCTGGACTGGGCCGCCTCGCAAAGCAACCTTGGCCTTGCGCTTTACGCGCTTTCGGAACGCGAACCGGGCGGCGCGCGCCTGACCGAGGCCGAGGCCGCCTACCGGCTGGCGCTTGAAGAATACACGCGCGAAAAGGCGCCCGTTCCGTGGGCGATGGTCCAAAACAATCTCGGCAACACGCTGGTGTCTCTCGGCACGCAACGCAACGACAAGGCAAAAATCGACGAGGCAGCCGCGGCATTCCGCGCCGCGCTCGAAATCCGCACACGCGACACCTTCCCGCTCTCCTGGGCGAGCAGCCGTCTCAATCTGGGTAACGCGCTGAGCAGTGCTGCCCGTTTCGATCTCGGCACCGGCCTGCTCGAAGAGGCGGCTGCCGCCTATGGCGACGCGCTGACCATATTTACACGCCAACGTTTTCCAACGGATTGGGCTTCGGCGGAGAACAATCTCGGCTCGATCTACCAGACGCTCGGCCAGCGCACGCGCGATCCTGCCAGGCTTGAGCAATCGGCTGCTGCATACCGGGCGGCACGGCGCGTCTATACCAAGAAGGAGTTTCCGCTCGACTGGGCGATGACCCACTACAATCTCGGCAACACGCTGCAACTGCTCGGCGGCGTGACTGACAAGCCGGTGCACTACGAGGCGGCGATCGAGGCCTATCGCGATGCACTGCGCGAATACAAGCGCGAGACGACGCCGCGGCAATGGGCGCTGGCCCAGGCCGCCCTCGGCTCGGCGCTGCAATGGCTGAGCATGAGCGAGGCCGACACCAGCAAACTGGTCGCTTCGATCGCCGCGCGCCGGGCGGCGCTGGAGGTGCTGACCTTCGAGACCTCGCCCGTCGATTGGGCAAACGCGCAGAACGGCATCGGCATGAGCCTGATCAATCTCGGCAATCTCGAACGGACCGGCAGATATCTGGACGACGCCGAAGCCGCCTTCGAGGCGACGCTCAAGGTCTTCACCCGCGAAGGCCAGCCGATGCAATGGGCCTTCGAGCAGAACAATCTCGGCGACGTCCACTGGAACCGCGGCAGCTATGGCGGCGGCAATGCCGAATACCAAAAGGTGATCGAATTCTTCGAGAACGCCAAGCAAGGCTTTACCGAAGCCGGCTACACACTCCCCATCCCGCTGACCGACCGCAAGATCGATCTGGTGAAGAAGCAGATAGCGAAGAAATAGGCGTCTCGGCCACAGGTTGCACTCGGCTTGTCTTTCAGCCGGCTTTGCCGTCCCTATATGCCGGTCACCGGGGACCTGCCTGCCGGTCACCCGAAAAGGATGTCTGATGCTTCGATTTGTGCTGGCGCTGCTGCTGCTTGCCGTTTCCGCCACAGCCCATGCGACGGAAGCCGGCTGGGCGCTGCTCCGCGACGGCGGGCATGTGGTCCTGCTTCGCCATGCCATGGTCACCGGCACCACCGATGCGGCCAATTTCGACCTCGGCAAATGCGCGACCCAGGTCAATCTCTCTGAGCGCGGCAAGCAACAGGCGCGCAAGATCGGCGCGCTGTTTGGCGCCCGCGCCGCACCGGTCGAGCGCGTGCTGTCCAGCCGCTATTGCCGCTGCCTCGAGACCGCCCGCATCGCTTTCGAAAGCGAGCCGGAGCCGTTCGCACCGCTTGACCTGCTGAAGACCGACGAAAAGGAAAAGGCCGACCAGATTGCTGCGATCCTTGCCGAGATCCGCGGCTATTCCGGCTCCGACAATCTGGTCATGGTCACGCATCTCGAAAACATCAAGGAATTGACCGGGATCTCGCCGCGTGAAGGCGAGGCCGTGGTCGTCGAGCCGCAGGGCGACGGCCTGCGAGTACTCGGCCGCGTCACTTTCTGACTGCGCCGGAGCCGGTTGAAGCGTTCGCTAGTAGTGAAATCTAGCGTTTGGTACCTTAAGCGGAATACCGGTTCCGACCCGCGATGAGGTCTGATCGAGTCCAAGGTCGACATTGACCCTTAGTCAGGACCAACGAGCGCTTTCAACGAAAGCGAATGCGATGGTACCGTCTCATCAGGACTTCCGAGCCGTGACAACGGGCGAGGTTTTCGTCCTTTACTTTGCCGGCCGGAGCCTCAGCGGCCGAAAAAACGCCCGGATGTCCTCGACCAGGAGTTCGGGTTGCTCAATCGCCGCGAAATGTCCTCCTTTCGGCATGTCGGTCCAGCGCTCGACACGGAAGACTCGTTCGACCCAGGAGCGAGGTGGCATAGGAAGCTCTCGAGGGAAGACTGCAACGCCTAGGGGCGGTGTTATTCGCTCCCTTGGCCCGAAGATCAGGGGGCAGAGCCGGTTCTCTTTGTAAATCCGGAGCGAGGCCTCGATCGTGTTACCGAACCAGTAGAGCGAGATGTCGGTAAGCAGCGTGTCTAGAGGGATGGCGCGTTCGAGTTCGCCTTCGCAGTCGCTCCAACTGCGGAACTTCTCGGCAATCCATGCGGCTAGCCCGATCGGGGAATCTGTCAGTGCAAAGGCTAGCGTCTGGGGCTTGGTCCCCTGCAGAAAAGCGTAGGCCCCCTCCGTCGCGGCGAAATTCGCCGCACTGTCGAGGAATGCCTTCTCCTCCGGCGTGACAGGTGGGTCGTCGCGACCGAGGGTCGGGCGGAAACTGCCTGGAATGTAATTCAGGTGCAATCCGATAAGATCCTCCGGGTAAAGCTGAGCGAGCCAGGTCGAGACGCCGGCGCCGATGTCGCCACCTTGTGCGGCGAAGCGATCATATCCCAGTTCGCGCATCAGCCCCCGCCACAGCTTCGCGACATGCTTTGAGCTAACGCCAGCCTGACGCGGCGGGGACGAGAAGCCGAAACCCGGAAGCGACGGTGCGACGACATCGAAGGCGTCATCGGCATCCCCGCCGTATTTGGCAGGATCCGTGAGCAGCGGAATGACATGCTCGAACTCGGCGAAGGAGCCGGGCCAGCCATGAGTGAGGATCAACGGCAAGCGCGCTGACCCCTTTCCTTTCTGGTGAACGAAATGGATGTCGCACCCGTCTATCGTGACCCTAAACTGAGGCAACAGGTTCAGACGTTTTTCGTGATCGCGCCACCTGAAATCGTATCCCCAGTAACGTGAAAGCTTTCTGAGGAAATCAACGTCAGTACCGTCCTCCCATCCGTATGCGAAGATCGACGACGGCCATCTTGTCGCTTGGATACGACGCTGTAGGTACTCGATCTGTTCATCCGGGATGTGGATGTGGAAGGAATGAATGGCCACGGGTGTTGCTCCGATCAGCGGCGAAGAATTGTCCCATCAAGGCACAGAACGAAGGAAAACTCACTGAGCGACAGCTTTGTCCGCTACTTGCTGGTTCCCATCTACGAGACGAAGGTAACATTCCACCCTTGGTGGCAATTCGTTTAAGTTACCTGGCGTCAGATTTTCACCGCTACCAGCCAAGCGTCGACACGGAGCTTCCATCCATCGATCATGTCCGCGAACGCGTCCTCCGTCAGTTCGGACAGATACGATGCTCCTGCCGGGCTCAAGGCCGTGAACGCATAGGTAATCGACGCCTCCGTGCCTCCGTTAGTGTCGGTCGGCAGGCCACCTCGACAAATCCGAAACGCGAATCCGGCGTAACGCGAACATAGCGGATGCGATGCGCCAGCCGTCCACCCAGGCTCATGTCGCGATGCTCAGCCAAGGCCTTGAGCACCTTCGCCAATCGTTTTTCCAGGCGCACCCGGTCTGCGAGCGTTTCTGTAGTCATAGATCTTCGTGGTACATTGGTACACGCAATGACCAGAGATGGGACGGTTTGGGCATATCGCCGGGAGGGGTTGCCAGCGACCCCTATTGCTCTGCCAGAACATCAATCCCAGCTGCGGTCGGCGCATCAGGCCTTTTCCTGCCCGGAAAAACCGATTAGACAGCGCCAAACACATGCGGACAGATTCCGCCCGCAATCGAAGGAAAAGCCCTTGTCCACCACGTTCGACAACGTCGCCAAGATCATCGCCGACACCAGCGAGATCGATATCGAGACGATCACGCCCGAAAGCCACACCATCGACGATCTCGGCATCGACAGCCTCGACTTCCTCGACATCGTCTTTGCCATCGACAAGGAATTCGGCATCAAGGTGCCGCTGGAAAAGTGGACGCAGGAGGTCAACGACGGCAAGGCTTCGACCGACGACTATTTCGTCATGAAGAACCTGTGCGCCAAGATCGACGCGCTCGTCGCCGCCAAGAACGCCGCGTGAACACAGCGCCTGACGCGCCCGACCCACAACAGCCCCCAATGAACCCCCACGACGTCGTCATATCAGGCATCGGCCTTGTCTCGTCGCTGGGCGAGGGTCCGGATGCGCATTGGCAAAAGCTTGTCCAGCCGCGCCTTGAGCCGGTTCTGGAGGCCTCGCGCTTCTCGCCCTATACGGTCCATCCGCTACCGGAGATCGACTGGAACCTGCAGATCGCCAAGCGCGGCGACCAGCGGCAGATGGAGACCTGGCAGAGGCTCGGCACCTATGCGGCCGGCCTTGCGCTCGACGATGCCGGCATCAAGGGCAATGACGAACTCTGCGCGACCATGGACATGGTGGTGGCCGCCGGCGGCGGCGAGCGCGACGAGGCGGTCGATGCGGCCATTCTCGCGGCATCGGAAAGCCGCAATGACCGCGACGTGCTGCTTAACGAGAAGCTGACCACGGAATTGCGCCCGACGCTGTTTCTGGCACAGCTTTCCAACCTGCTCGCCGGCAACATCTCGATCGTCCACAAGGTGACAGGCTCCTCTCGCACCTTCATGGGCGAGGAAGGTGCGGGCGTTGCCGCGGTCGAGACGGCGGCCGCGCGCATCCGCTCCGGCCAGTCGACGCATATACTGGTCGGCGGCGCTTTCCAGACCGAACATTCCGACATGCTGCTCGGCTATGAATTGGCCGGCTACCTGCATCGCGGCGCGTGGCGGCCGGTCTGGCAGAGGCAAGGCGCCGAAGGCGGCGGTGTGGTGACCGGATCCGGCGGCGCGTTTCTCGTCCTGGAGCAGCGCGAGCACGCGGAAAGCCGTGGCCGGAAGATCTACGCGGAACTCGGCCCGGTCCTGTCCGGTCGCGCCAGGCGACGGCGGGGCGAACTCGCCGGTGAGATCGCCGCGCTGTTGAAGCAAGCCGCATTGCCGGACGGCGAACTGCTGGCGATCTCCGGCGCTTCGGGCGCCCATGCCGCGACCGCCGCCGAGAAATCGGCACTCGAGGCCAATCCGGCGATCGCCGCACGCGGCTTTTCGACGCTGACCGGCCACATGAAGGAAGCGCAGTTCCCCTTTGCCGTTGCGCTGGCGGCCCTGGCTGTCGACCGCAAGGCGGCCTACCCTGTCTTCGACGCCACAGTCGAAAAACCGTTTTCCGGCGTCCCGAAGACCGTCCTTGCAACGGCGATCGGCTATCACCAATTCGAGGGCATGGCGCTGATCAAAGCCGCCTAGAGCATCGGACCGAAAAGTGTGATGCGGTTTTCGGGCGATCCGATTGCTGCAAGAGAAACAGGTTTTTGGACAACAAATGGCCAATCTGAACGACCATATGGGCAGGCCTATCGTCGCGGTCACCGGCATCGGCGTGGTGACGTCGCTCGGTGTCGGCAAAGCCGACAATTGGGCGGCACTTACGTCAGGCAAATCCGGCATCCATCCGATCACCCGCTTCCCGGTCGATCATCTCAACACCCGCATCTCCGGCATGGTCGATTTCCTGCCGTCGAGTTCCAAGGGCGCCAGTCTTCTCACCTATGAGCTTGCCGAAACCGCCGCCCAGGAAGCGATGTCGGAGGCCGGCCTCGATGCCGGCGATTTCGGCGGACCGCTCTTCCTCGCTTCGCCGCCGGTCGAGCTCGACTGGAGCGAGCGCTTTTCGCTCTACAATTCCGACACGCACGACACCGGTGCAGAGAGGCTGCTGCGGGTAGCGCGCGGCCTCAGGGAACTCGACATCTTCGAGACCACCCAGTTCGGCTCGATCGCCGACCGGCTTGCCGACCGTTTCGGCACGCGTGGCCTGCCGATCACGCTGTCGACCGCCTGCGCTTCGGGCGCCACGGCGATCCAGCTCGGTGTCGAGGCGATCCGCCGCGGCGAATGCGACAGGGCGCTGTCGATCGGCGCCGACGGCTCGGCGACCGCCGAGGCGCTGATCCGCTTCTCGCTTCTGTCCGCGCTCTCCACCCATAACGACATCCCCGAAAAGGCCTCAAAACCCTTCTCCAAGGACCGCGACGGCTTCGTGCTGGCCGAAGGCTCGGGCGCCCTTGTGCTGGAATCGCTGGAGGCAGCACTGGCCCGCGGCGCCACCGTTCTCGGCATATTGCGCGGCTGCGGCGAAAAGGCCGACGACTTCCATCGCACCCGCTCCAAGCCGGACGGTTCGCCGGCGATCGCGGCGGTGCGCGCCGCTCTTGCCGATGCCGGCTTGAGCGAGGACGGGATCGATTATGTCAATGCCCATGGCACCTCGACGCCGGAAAACGACAAGGTGGAGCACTTGTCGCTGTCGACGGTATTCGGCGAGCGGATCTCATCAATGCCGGTCTCGTCGAACAAGTCGATGATCGGCCATACCCTATCGGCTGCCGGTGCCGTCGAGGCCGCATTTTCGCTGATGACGATGCGCGAAAGCGTCATTCCGCCGACCATCAACTATGACAATCCCGACCCGGCGATCGTGCTCGACGTGGTGCCGAACACCAAGCGCAACGCCGAGGTCGGCACCGTCCTGTCGAACTCCTTCGGCTTCGGCGGCCAGAACACCTGCCTTGTCATGGCGCGGGAACCGGTCTAAGCGACCGTTCCGCTCTAGCACTTTTGTCGTGCGCATGGTCCTTTCCGAAACGGTTCTCGGTCCTGCGCAACCTGGGATCTGGCATGCGCGCATTGCAACTTATCGAGGATCGCCGGCTTGAAACGGTGGACCTGCCGCCACCGCCGCCGCCGTCGCTCGGCGAGGTGACGCTGCGCATCAAGGCCGTGGCGCTGAACCATATCGACGTCTGGGGCTGGCGCGGCATGGCTTTCGCCAAGCGCAAGCTGCCGCTGGTCGTCGGCGCCGAAGCCTCAGGCGAGGTCGAGGCGGTCGGCCCCGGCGTTTCCAGCCTCCTGCCCGGACAGTTGGTGTCGATCTATGGCGCCCGCACCTGCGGGCTTTGCCGCGCCTGCCGCGAAGGCCGTGACAATCTCTGCGAGCATGTTTCGGGCGTCCACGGCTTCCATCTCGACGGCTTTGCGCAGGAAAAGATCAACTTGCCGGCGCGCCTTCTGGTCCCCGCCCCGCCAGGCGTGAGCGAAATCGGCGCGGCGGTGGCGCCTGTCACCTTCGGCACGGTCGAGCACATGCTGTTCGACAATGCCCGGCTGCAGCCCGGCGAGACGATACTGGTCCATGCCGGCGGCTCCGGCATCGGCTCCGCCGCTATTCAGCTGGCCAAGAAGATGGGCTGCACGGTCATCACCACCGTCGGCTCGAACGACAAGATCGACAAGGCCAAGGCGCTCGGCGCCGACCACGTCATCAATTACCGCGACGACCGCTTCGAGGGCGTCGTGCGCAAGCTGACCAAGAAGAAGGGCGTCGACGTGGTGTTCGAGCATGTCGGCGCCGACACCTTTGCCGCGTCCATGCTGTGCCTCAAACGCGGCGGCCGGCTGGTCACCTGCGGCTCGACCTCCGGCGTGTCGACGCAGATCAATTTGATGCAGTTGTTCCAGCAGCAGCTGAAGCTGCTCGGCTCGTTCGGCTGCCGCATGGAAAACATGGCCGACGCCATGCAGAAGATGGCGGCGGGCCTGGTCGCGCCGGTGATCGACACCGAGGTCGGCTTCGACGGCATCGATGCGGCGCTGAAACGCATGGAAGGCCGCGACGTCTTCGGCAAGATCATCCTGCGCGTCGGCTGAGAATGATCGGCAACGCCTTCAAGAAGATCCGCAGGGACCTGGGATTCCGCTATGGCAGGCGGCTTCGCCAGTTCAATTACTGGCTGGTCGCGCGGGTCGCGATGATCATCATCTCCGCGCTGCGCCTGCTGCCGCCCGACAGCGCGCTCAATTTTGCCGACCGCGCCGCCCGCCGCATCGGCCCTTGGGTGGCGCGCCATCAGGTTGCGGTCGACAATCTGCGCCAGGCCTATCCGGAAAAAAGCGATGCCGAGATCGAAGCGATCGCTTCCGACATGTGGGGCAACATGGCCCGCCTGGCCGCCGAATACATCTTTCTCGATGCTTTGTTCGACTACGATCCCACTGCGACGAAGCCGGGCCGTGTCGAGGTCAAGGGCGTGGACCATTTCGTGCGCATCGCGGGCGAGGACAAGCCGCATATCGTCTTCACCGGGCATCTCGGCAATTTCGAGCTGCTGCCGGTGGCGGCGGCGACCTTCGGCATGAACATCACGGCGCTATTTCGCCCGCCCAACAACCCTTACCTCGCCGACTACATCCTCTCGACCCGCCGCTCGAGCATGGGATCGCTCCTGCCGTCTTCGACCGGTGCCTCGTTCGCGCTTGCGGCCGTCCTGGAGAAGGGCGGCAATATCGGCGTGCTGGTCGACCAGAAATTCACCGGCGGGCTCGAGACGACATTCTTCGGCCGCCCCTGCGAGAGCAACCGGGTCCTCGGCACCCTGGCGCGACACTACGATTGCGATGTCTACCCGGCGCGCTGCGTGCGCTTGCCGAACAATCGTTTCCGGCTCGAGATCGAGGACAAGCTCACCTTGCCGCGCACCGCCGGCGGCAGTGTCGACGTCCCCGCCACCACCCAGCTTCTCAACGACGTGGTCGAGCGCTGGGTGCGCGAAGACCCCGGCCAGTGGATGTGGTTCCACAAGCGCTGGGAGATCAGCAAGCGCAAAAAGCGGCGGCCGACGACAATGCGCGACAAAGCCGCTTGAGCGGAAACCATAGCAAGCGTTTTCCGCAACTAACGTATTTTGTTCTTGCTTTGTGCCGGCAGCTATGCTATAAATTAGTTATGGTTCTATTTGGCCCCGACGAACCCGCCGCTCCGGCGGGTTTTTGTTGCGGGCCGGGGAACAGACCCTAATTCGTCACGAGGATTCGCGTATTGCCGAAGCCGGCTTTGCGCACCATCGAATAGAATGCGGCCGCGTTGCTGGGGTGAAGGCGCACACAGCCATGCGATGCCGGGCGCCCCAATTGCCGGATCGCGCCGGTGCCGTGGATGGCATAGCCGCCGCGGAAGAACACCGAATAGGGCATCGGCGACATGTCGTATTTGCGCGAATACCACATCCGGGCCGTCCGCTGTGGACGATAGCTGCCGCGTGGCGTGATGTAGCCTTTGCGGGCGGTGGAAACGCTCCACCGGTAATACGACAGCCCGTATCTTACCGTCATCGTCTGTGAGGAAATATCGATGTTCGCGACCAGGCTGGCCGCACGGCTTTCGAACGACGAACCGAACAGCATCGCTACTAATGCCGCTGCCATGAGAACAGTGTTTTTCATGCAATCAAACCCCTTTGATGCCCCTTGCCTGCCTGCCCTAACGCTGTTCCCCAGCGTTTTGATGGCAAGCCAGCGAGCTAACACTTACTCCCTGACGATTTCACCAATCCCAAGCAGCGAATTTGAACGATTTCCCGCAATAGTTGCCGTAACGACACGCAATCGCCTGGCAATTCGCCATCGGACTTGCAAAACCCCCTCATCCGCTGCTCAATTCGCCGAATGAACGAACCGAACGAACGGCTCCTCAAGGCTATCGATGACCGAGCCGATGATCTGGTTGCACTGACTGCGGATCTGATCCGCTTTCCGACCATCAATCCGCCCGGCGAAGCTTATCGGCCATGTGCCGAATATATCGGCGCGCGGCTGAAGAAGCGTGGTTTTGAGACCGAATTCATCCGTGCCGAGGGCACACCTGGCGACACTGACCGTTACCCGCGCGTCAACGTCGTCGCCCGCTTCGATGGCCGGGCGCCGGGTGCTTGCGTGCACTTCAATTCGCATATTGACGTCGTCGAGCCCGGCGACGGCTGGAGCCTCGATCCGTTCGCCGGCATCGTCAGGGATGGCAAGGTCTATGGCCGCGGCGCTTGCGACATGAAAGGCGGGCTTGCCGCCTCGATCATCGCCGCTGAAGCCTTCATGGAGGTCTTTCCCGATTTTCCGGCGCCATCGAGATTTCAGGCACGGTCGACGAGGAGTCCGGCGGCTTTGGCGGCGTCGCGCATCTGGCCAAGCTCGGCTATTTCTCCAGGCCGAAGGTCGACCACGTCATCATTCCCGAACCGCTCAACAAGGATCGCATCTGCCTTGGCCATCGCGGCGTCTGGTGGGCGGAGATCGAGACCAGGGGCGAGATCGCGCACGGCTCGATGCCGTTCCTCGGCGACAATGCGGTGCGCCATATGGGCGCCGTGCTGCGCGCCTTCGAGGACGAATTGTTTCCGGCGCTCGACCGCAAGATGACGCGCATGCCGGTCGTGCCCGAAGGCGCAAAACGCTCAACCATGAACATCAACTCGGTCCATGGCGGCCAGACGGAGGATTTCCGGCCCGGTCTGCCCTCGCCCAACGTGCCCGATTCCTGCCGGCTGACCATCGACCGCCGCTTCCTGCTCGAAGAGGATCTCGCTACGGTCAAGAGCGAGGTGACCGATATCCTCGAACGGCTGAAGCGCGAGCGCAAAAAGTTCGACTACGAAATCCGCGATCTGATGGAGGTGCTGCCGCTGATGACCGAGCGCGACGCGCCGGTGGTTAAGGCGGTCGCGCAAGGCATCATGGAGATATTCGACCGCGAACCGGATTACGTGATTTCGCCCGGCACTTACGACCAGAAGCACATCGCCCGTATCGGCCACATCTATGACTGCATCGCCTATGGCCCGGGCATCCTCGATCTCGCCCACCGGCCCGATGAATGGGTCGGCATTGCCGACATGCTGGACTCGGCAAAGGTGATGGCGATCGGCCTCGACGTTCTGCTGAGGGACGCCGGCCCGCGATGATCCGGCCATGGGCGAAAAAAAACATTCCTCCCGGCGATCGCCGACGGTACGAAACGCAATTTACTCGGCGGCGAATTCACGCTTCTATCCGGCCGGGTTTGAGCAGGTGTTTTAGATTTGGGGAGTTGCACGATGAAATTGTGGAAAACCATTCTGGCCGCCGCGGCGCTGGCGTTGGCCGCCGGAACCTCGGCGATGGCCGCGCGCACCGACCTGGTCATCGGCATTGCGCTCGAACCCCCGCATCTCGACCCGACCGCGGGTGCCGCCGCGGCAATCGACGAGGTACTCTATGCCAATGTCTTCGAGGGCCTAACCCGCATCGGCCCGAACGGCGAGGTGCTGCCCGATCTCGCGGAAAGCTGGAGCATTTCCGACGATGGCAAGGTCTACATTTTCAAGCTGCATACCGGCGTGAAATTCCATGACGGCACCGACTTCAACGCCGACGACGTGAAATTCTCGCTCGACCGTGCCCGCGCCGAAAATTCCGTCAACGCGCAAAAGGGCCTGTTTGCCGCCATCGCCAAGGTCGAGGTCGTCGATCCCGCGACGGTGAAGGTCACGCTGAAGAACCCGCAAGGCTCGTTCCTCTACAATATGGGCTGGGGCGACGCGGTTATCGTGGCGCCTGAGACAGCCGACACCAACAAGGAAAAACCAATCGGCACCGGCCCATTCAAGTTCCAGAACTGGGCCAAGGGCTCATCGATCACGCTGGGCAAGTCGGACAATTACTGGGGCGCCCCGGTATTTCTCGACAAGGCCGAGTTCCGCATCATTCCGGATGCCGCCGCCGCCGTTCCGGCGCTGCTTTCCGGCGACGTCCAGGCCTTTCCGTTCTTCGACCCCGACAGCGTCGCCCAGGTCAAGGACGACCCACGCTTCAAGGTGGTGATCGGCTCGACCGAGGGTGAAACCATCCTGTCGATCAACAACAAGAAGCCGCCGTTCGACAAGCTGCAGGTCAGGCAGGCGATTTCCTTTGCGCTCGATCGCAAGGCGATCATCGACGGCGCCTCGGCCGGCCTCGGCGTGCCGATCGGCTCGCACATGTCGCCCGCCAGCAAGGCCTATGTCGACCTCACCGGCCTCTATCCGCACAATGTGGACAAGGCCAAGGAATTGCTGAAGGAAGCCGGCCTGGAGAATGGCTTCAAGGCGACGCTCAAGCTGCCGCCGCCCTCCTACGCGCGGCTCGGTGGCGAGATCATCGCCTCCGAGCTTCGCGAAATCGGCATCGATCTCGAGATCATACCGGTTGAATGGGCGCAATGGCTGGACCAGGTCTTCACCAAGAAGGATTACGACCTGACCATCGTTTCCCATACCGAGCCCAACGACATCGATATCTATTCGCGTAAGGACTACTACTTCAATTACGACAATCCGGCCTTCGACAAGATCATCGAGGAGCTGAACCTTACCTCCGATGAGGCCAAGCGCACGACGCTGCTCGGCGAGGCGCAGAAGGTCCTGGCAGATGACGCCGTGGTCGGCTTCCTGTACGAATTGCCGAAGGTCGGCGTCTGGGACGCCAAACTGCAGGGCCTGTGGGAAAACGCCCCGATCCAGGCCAACGACCTGACCAAGGTGAAGTGGACGGATTGAGGCGCTGACAGAAGGGGCGAAAGTTGCACTCCGTCATACCCCCCTCTGTCCTGCCGGACATCTCCCCCTCAAGGGGGGAGACTGGCCGTTTCCACGCTGGCTCTGTCCTTGCAACGCTAGTGGTTAGCGAAGAGGGCTCAATCTCCCCGCTTGAGGGGGAGATATCCGGCACAGAGGGTGAGCGGGAACGCAAGCTTCGCCCGGTTTCTGCGTTCGCCAACACAGCGGTTCCTGAACGTTCATGACCGCCTACCTCCTCAAGCGGCTCGCCATCGCCGTCGTCACGCTGGTTCTGGCCTCGATGGTGGTCTTTGCCGTGCTGGAAATCATTCCCGGCGACCCGGCGCGGCTGATGCTTGGCCTGAACGCCAGCGCCGACCAGATCGAATTGCTGCGCAACCAGATGGGTCTCAACGCTCCCGTCGTGCTGCGCTATCTGCATTGGGCCGGCGGCTTGCTGAGCCTCGATTTCGGCCGTTCCTACACCTATTCGGTGCCGGTCATCGATCTGGTCCGTGAGCGCCTCGTCGTCTCGCTGCCGCTGGCACTGATGGCGCTGGCGCTGTCCACCATCATAGCCATTCCGGTCGGACTGTTTTCCGCCAGCCGGCACGGCCGGGCCGGCGACACGATCGCGATGGGTGCCGCCCAGCTTGGCGTCGCCGTGCCCAATTTCTGGTTTGCGCTGATGCTGATTTATCTGTTCGCCGTCTGGCTGCGGCTGGTGCCGGGCGGCGGCTTTCCCGGCTGGAGCGCCGGCGTCTGGCCGGCACTGAAATCGCTGCTTCTGCCGGCGGTCGCCCTCGCTCTGCCACAGGCGGCGATCCTCGCCCGGGTCACCCGCTCGGCGCTGATCGAAGTGCTGAACGAGGACTACATCCGAACCGCCCGCGCCAAGGGCCTGCCCTATCGCCTTGTCTTGTGGCGGCATGCGCTGCGCAACGCCATGATCCCGGTGGTCACCATTCTAGGCCTGCAATTCGCTTTCCTGCTTGCCGGCACCATCATCATCGAGAACGTCTTCTACTTGCCCGGCCTCGGCCGGCTGGTGTTCCAGGCGATCAATCAGCGTGACCTGATCGTGGTCGAGAGCGTCGTCATGTTGCTGGTCGCCGCGGTCATCATCGTCAATTTCGTTGTCGATCTCTCCTATGCGGTGGTCGATCCGCGCCTGAGAGGCCGGCAATGACGCTGCACATCGACATCCCCGACGAGAACCTTGCCGGTATCCTGGCCAAGGCGTTTCGAAACCGTTCGTTCCTCGCCGGCTTCGTCATCACCGTACTGGTTGCGGCGGTCGCGATCCTGTCCTTCTTCTGGACGCCTTACGATGTCACCAAACTGGTCATTTCCGACAAGACCCAGGCGCCGTCGCTGGCGCACTGGTTCGGCACCGACCATTTCGGTCGCGACATCCTGTCGATGATCATGGTTGGCGCCCGCAACTCGATTGCCGTGGCGCTGGTGGCGGTCGGCATCGGCATGGGCGTCGGCGTACCGCTCGGCGCCTTTGCCGCGGCGCGCGGCGGCTTCGCCGACGACGTGCTGATGCGGTTGAACGATTTAGTCTTCGCCTTTCCGGCGCTGCTTTCGGCAATCATGATCACCGCCATCTTCGGGCCGGGCGCGTTCAACGCCATCATTGCCATCGGCATCTTCAACATCCCGGTGTTCGCGCGTGTCGCCCGGGCCGGCGCCCTGGCGATCTGGCCGCGCGAATTCATCCTCGCCGCCCGCGCCGCCGGCAAGAGCAGGACGCTGATCAGCATCGAACATGTGCTGCCCAACATCGCCACGCTGCTGCTGGTGCAAGGCACCATCCAGTTCGCGCTGGGCATACTGGCCGAAGCCGGGCTTTCTTATGTCGGGCTGGGCACCCAGCCACCGATGCCGAGCTGGGGCCGCATGCTGTTCGATGCCCAGACCCGCATGGTGGTGGCACCGTGGATGGCGATCTTTCCGGGCATGGCGATTGTCATCACGGTGCTTGGCCTCAACCTGCTTGGCGACGGCATTGCCGACATCCTCGATCCGAAATCGCGGCGGCAGCGATGAGCCTGCTCGAAATCGAGAAGCTGTCGCTGACCATCGGCAGCACCCGTATCCTCAGAGACATCGAACTTTCCGTCGCGCCGGGCGAAGTGATGGGGCTGGTTGGCGAATCCGGCTCCGGCAAGTCGATGACGGCGCTCACCGTCATGCAGCTTCTGCCTTGGGCAGCGCATACCAGGGGACGCATCACCTTCGACGGCATCGACATCCTGGCCGCCAGCGAGGACCAGATGTGCGCGCTGCGCGGAGACGACATCGGCATGGTGTTCCAGGAGCCGATGACGGCGCTCAATCCGGTCAAAACCATCGGCGAGCAGGTCGCCGAGGGTATTCGCTGGCACACCAGGGCGAGCCGCGCCGACGCTGAGGAACGGGCGCGAAAAATGCTGGACCGGGTCGGCCTGCCGGCAGCACAATTCCCGCTCTCGCGTTATCCGCACGAACTCTCCGGCGGCCAGCGTCAGCGCGTCGTCATTGCCATTGCCTGTGCACTGAAACCCAAGCTGCTGATCGCCGACGAGCCGACGACCGCGCTCGACGTGGTGCTGCAGGCGCAGATCCTCGACCTGCTGCGAGATCTCGTAGCGGAAAACCGCATGGGCCTGCTGCTGATCTCGCATGACCTCGCAGTGGTGACCGAGATGGCGGACCGCATCACCATCCTGCGCCATGGCGAGGTGATGGAGGCCGGCGATACCGCGCGCACGCTGTCGGAACAACTTCATCCCTACACGCGACAGCTGGCGCAGGCCTCGATGCATGTGCCGGCGCGGGCCAAGACACACGACAGCGGATCGGCCAAACCGCTGCTTCAGGTAGAGAACGTAACGCGGGACTATCCGGGACGGCGCGTATCGCTGTTGAAACGCGCGGCTCCCATCCGCGCCGTCGACGATGTCTCCTTCGCGATGGCGCCCGGCCGGTCGGTGGCGCTGGTCGGGCGTTCCGGCTGCGGCAAGTCGACGCTTGCTCGCATGATCCTGGCACTGGACAAGCCGACGACCGGTACGATCCGCTTCCGCGGCGACACCCTCATCGGCAAGAGCGAGGTGGAGCTAAAGCCGGCACGGCGCGACATGCAGGTCGTGTTCCAGGACCCGTATGGCTCGTTCGACCCACGCCAGAAGGTCGAAAGATTGGTGGCCGAGCCGCTGCATGTGCTGGAGAAGAAGCCGGCGCCCGCCGCGCGGCGCGAGATGGTGGCGCATGCGCTGCACGAGGTCGGCCTTTCACCAGGCGACATGGACAAGTATCCGCATGAGTTTTCGGGTGGCCAGCGTCAGCGCCTTTCGATCGCCCGCGCCATCATCACGCGGCCGAAGCTGGTCGTCGCCGACGAGCCGGTCTCGGCGCTCGACGTCTCGATCCGCGCCCAGATCCTCGATTTGTTCGCGGAGCTCAACCAGAAGCTCGGTATCGCCTATCTGTTCATCACCCATGATCTGACCGTCGCCCGCGCCATCACCGACGAAGTGATGGTCATGCATGACGGCAAGATCGTCGAGCGCGGCAGGACAAGCGAAGTGCTCGACCACCCGCAATCCGCAGCGGCCAAGGCGTTGGTCGCCGCCGCTCCCGATTTGCATCGGGCGATCGCGAAACGGCTGCAGGAACAGGGGTGAGCGGCAACCGTTAGCCTTGCGGCTTGACCACATCGGCAGGGCTGATGTCGAGCAGGTCGAGCGTGCGGCGCAGCAGCTGCATCTCACTCCCGGCAAGTTGCGAATCGGCCTTGGCGATTTCCGCCATGTGGCGGGCGAGCAGCTTGCGCCGCTCGACATCGAGGTCGCGGAATTGCGCGATGGCCTGGGAGCCGTTGGTCTCGTAGCCGAATTCGTTGAGATATTCGATGACGCTGTCGACGCTGGTTTCGGGAATGCCGAAGGCGTCCCGGCAGATACGCCTGAAGGCGGTCATTTCGCTTTCGCTGACCGACCCATCGGCCAGTATCATGCGGAACAGCATCAGTAGCTCCGCCGACAGCACCGGATCGTCCGCCACCTTGCGCACCCCGGGGTCGCCGTCGAAAATCGAGCGTATCTGGTCCAGCAATCCCATCGCCATCAGCCCCTTCCGATTCGTTCGGAAGGTAGCGCGGAATCGGCCTGGCGCAAACGGGGATGCGCGTGCTGGAGCCGCATGTTTTCTCGCCGGAAAGCTGCCGGCCAATCCGGCAAGCCGCTGCGCTCATTGGTGTGTGACCGTGCGACTGATACCATGCCGCTGTACGAATCATGTTGAGGAGGGACGGACATGAATCTCAGTGCACCTACCCAGCTTATTTTTATCATATCCCTTGTCATCGCCATCATCGGCGTTCTCGCCGCGCTTGGCGTTCTTGCGTTTATCCCTTTGGCTTCCGTGTGGATTGTCGTCATCGCCTACATCGTGCTGGCCGCCGGCTGTCTGATGCGCGGCGCTTAAACACGTCCAGACAATTCGGAATCTCAGGCAACTCGGAGCGCCCGGCCAAAAACCGGGCGCTTTTGATTCTGCAGGATGGTCTGTTAGAATTCCTGGACCAGGGAAAGCGCATGCCCACCAGCGAAGACGGCAGCCGCCACGACAGCCCGGAGCTCGATCGGTTCGAGATGGTGCGGCGCGCGCCGAGCCATCGACTTCAGGGCGCCGTCACTGACATGTGCGGCTTTCGCGAAACCATGCCAGGCCATTTCCGCGCGATCGAATATGCCTCGCTGACCGTGCCGCTGGTCATCAGCTTTGCCGAACCATTTGCCATCGGGCTCGGCCAGGACCCAGGCGACAATGACCGCTTCGCCAGTTTTGCCGCCGGCCTTTATGCCGGGCCGGTGGTGATCGAATCCTTCGGCGGCGCCTGCTGTGTGCAGATCAATTTCACTCCGCTCGGCGCTCGTCGCTTCTTCGGCCGCCCGATGAGCGAACTGACCGACCGCATGGTCGGCCTGGATGACGTGCTCGGCGTCGAAGGCATCGCGCTTCGCGAAAGGCTTGGCAATGCGCCGGATTGGAGCTCGCGCTTTGCCATCGCCGAGGCCTTCGTCGGCGATCGGTTGGCAACCGCAGACCGCACTCAGGCCGAAATGGTCTGGGCCTATGAGACGATCGTCTCGACGCGTGGGCGGACCCGCATCTCGACGCTGGCCGAAAAGCTTGGCTGGAGCCGCAAGCATCTTACCGGAAAATTTTCGGACGCAGTCGGCACCGGCCCAAAAACGCTGTCGCGCATCGTCCGTTTCAACCATGCGCTTGGCCTGTCGAGACAGGCCAACAGTGATTGGGCCGACATCGCCGCCGACTGCGGCTATGCCGACCAGGCGCATCTGGTGCGCGAGTTCCGCGACCTCGCAGGCGTCACACCGACCACTGTCGCCGCGAGGTAACATTTCTTCAAGACGCGCAACCAGCCTTCGCCCAGACTGGGTTGATCGACCAACCCGCTGAAGGAGATCAGTCATGCCGAACACCACCGAACCACCGCGGCTTTATCCGGCGCTGCGCTACAGGAATGCCGGCAGGATGATCGATTGGCTGTGCGAGGCCTTCGGCTTTAGCGTTCGCGCCCGCTATGGCGAAGGCGACGTGGTGCACCATGCCGAACTCGCTTTCGGCTCCTCGATCATCATGCTCGGCACGGCGCGCGACGATGCCTATGGCAAGATGGTCGGCGCGCCCGGTTCGGGCGGCGGCAAGTCGATCTACGTTGCGGTCGCTGACGCAGATGCGGCATACGCGCGGGCAAAGACCGCCGGCGCCGAGATTCTGGAAGAACTCACCGACCGCGACTATGGCAGCCGCGAATTCATCTGCCGCGATCCGGAAGGCAATGTCTGGTCGTTCGGCACCTACTGGCCAAAGGCTGACGAAGCTGCCAGCTAACGCGCCAGCCCAAAGATGGCGTCGCAGTCGAGGTGGGTTTCCAGCTCGGCGGCGATCTCGTCCAGTGCCCGTTCGACCTCGGCGCGGTAGTCGATGCCGCCGCCCTTGACGCCGAGGCTTTCGAGGAATTTCGCCCGGAAGGCATCGGCGGAAAACAGCCCGTGCATATAGGTGCCCAGCACCTTGCCGTCGGCCGAGATAGCGCCGTCATCGATGCCGTTGATAACGGCGGACGGCCGCAGCGTGTCCGGACCGGTGGTGCGACCGAGATGGATTTCGTAGCCCTCGAGCGGCAGATCGAACGGCACCGAGCGCGCGCTGACATTGCGCACCGTCTTTTCCGGCTCCATCACCGTTTCGACGTCGAGCAGCCCGAGGCCTTGCGTCTCGGTAACGCTGCCCTCGATACCATCGGGATCGCGCACGACATGGCCGAGCATCTGGAAGCCGCCGCAGATGCCCACGATATGGCCACCGCGTTTCCTGTGCGCGGCAAGGTCGCGGTCCCAGCCGTTCTCGCGGAATTTCAGGAGATCGCCGATCGTCGACTTCGAGCCGGGAATGACCACCAGCCCTGCATCCTGCGGCAGGCGCTGGCCAGGCGGCACGAACACCACCTCGACCTGCGGTTCGGCCTTGAGCGGGTCGAGGTCGTCGAAATTGGCGATGCGCGAGAGTACCGGCACGACGATCTTCAGCGCGCGCTTCTCACCGGACGCCAGCCGTTCGAGCACGACGGAGTCTTCCGACGGCAGCCGCGCCGCCGCTTTCAGCCACGGCACCACGCCAAAGCAGCGCCAGCCGGTGAATTTTTCGATCGCCTCGATGCCATCGTCGAACAGCGAGACATCGCCGCGGAACTTGTTGATGAGATAGCCGACGATCATGCGCCGGTCCTCGTCCGGCAGGATCAGGTGGGTGCCGGCGACCGAGGCGATGACGCCGCCGCGATCGATATCACCGACCAGGATCACCGGCACGCCGGCGCGCGTCGCAAAGCCCATATTGGCAATGTCGCGGCTCCTGAGGTTGATCTCGGCCGGCGATCCCGCGCCCTCGACAATGACCAGGTCCGCGCCCTCGCCGACCGTCGCCCAGGAGTCCAGCACCGCATCCATCAGTCGGCCCTTCAGCGCCTGATAGTCGCGCGCCCGCGCCTCGCCGAACACCTTGCCCTGCACTACGACTTGAGCGCCGACATCGGTCTGCGGCTTGAGGAGCACCGGGTTCATGTGGATGGTCGGCGGCACGCCGCAGGCGATCGCCTGCAGCCATTGGGCGCGGCCGATCTCACCGCCGCCTGAAACGCCTGGAATATCGGCGACAGCGGCGTTGTTCGACATGTTCTGCGGCTTGAACGGCCGCACTTTCAGCCCACGGTTCCTGGCCGCGCGGCACAGACCGGCAACGAGCACCGTCTTGCCGACATCCGAACCCGTGCCCTGCAGCATGATCGCCTTGGCCATATCAGTCCCTGCCCTGCGCAACGGTTACGGTGATCGTCGACTTGGCTGCCAGTGGCCCGCCGCGCCAGAGATAGAGCGCCAGCAGCGGCTCCTTGCCGGTGCGCATGGCGTGGCTGACGCCAGGGGCATGGTGGATCACCTCGCCCGGCGCTCGAAGGCGAAAACCGCCATCGCCCATGCGCCATTCGGTGCCGCCGGTCAGCGGGATGTAGATCTCCTCCGCGACATGGTGGTGATCGGGGTAGACGATGTCGGGTCCAAGGATCAGCAGGCCGGCCGCGACCTCTTCATTGACGAAATAGCCGCGCGTACCGAACACCTCCAGCCAGCCGTAATTGTCGATGAAAACCTTGCGGAAATCCGCTTCCCCATAGGTCTGGCCCCAGCGCAGATCGCCGCGACGCGCCGCAACCAGCCGCGCCAGCGGCTTGGCCGCAACGGGAGCGAGTTCGACGATACGGTCGAGCTGGACGAGACAAGGCAGTGCATGCGGTTCGAGCGGCCGGCTTGGCATGTCCCAGCCGATCCGGGCCACGGCGTCGCGCACCAGAGCATCGTCGAACGTCTGGAGATAGGCATGGAAGCATCCAAGCAGTTCGTCGAATTTTGTCGTCACACTTTGCTCCAAAGCGCATTCGCGCACAGCGGCTGCGCAGACGGGTCGGGTTGCGCGGCGGCATCATTGGTCTAGATTGAACGGCGCGCAAAGCCAAAAACGACAGGCCAGCAGGCCGGAAACGTCAGGGAGCACGCCATGGACGCCGCTGTCGATGCTGGCACCAGCCAGTTCGAACTCAACGAGGACCAGCGCGCCATCCAGGAGATGGCCGAGGCCTTCGCCGCCGACCGTGTGGCGCCGAACGCACTCGACTGGGATCGCAACAAGTATTTCCCCGCCGACGTGATCCGCGAGACGGGCCCGCTCGGCCTTGGAGGCATATATGTCCGCGAGGATGTCGGCGGCTCGGGGCTCGGCCGGCTCGACGCCGTGCTGATCTTCGAGGCGCTTTCGCGGGCCGATCCGGCGTTTTCCGCCTTCATCTCTATCCACAATATGGCGGTATCGATGATCGACCGCTTCGGCAGCGACGAACAGCGCCGGCGCTTCCTGCCGAAGCTGACCTCAATGGAATGGCTGGCAAGCTATTGCCTGACCGAGCCCGGCTCGGGCTCGGATGCGGCGGCGCTGAAGACGCGCGCGACAAAGAGCGGCGGCGACTATGTGCTGAACGGCGCCAAGCAGTTTATCTCCGGTGCCGGCGACAGCGACCTCTATGTCGTCATGGCGCGCACCGGCGCCGACGGGCCGAAAGGCATTTCCACCTTCGTCGTGCCGAACGATGCGCCGGGCCTTTCTTTCGGCGCCAACGAGCACAAGATGGGCTGGCACATGCAGTCGACGCGCCAGGTCGTCTTCGAGGACTGCAAGGTGCCGGCGGAAAACCTTCTGTCGGCAGAAGGCGCCGGCTTCGGCATCGCCATGGCCGGGCTCGACGGCGGCCGGTTGAACATCGCCGCCTGCTCGCTCGGCGGCGGGCAATCGGCACTCGACAAGGCGCTCGCTTACACGGCCGAGCGCAAGGCTTTCGGCTCGAAGATCAACCAGTTCCAGGCGCTGCAGTTCAAGCTTGCGGACATGGAAACCGAATTGCAGGCAGCGCGCATTTTCCTCTACACCGCCGCCTCGAAGCTCGACCGCAACGCGCCGGATGCCTCGAAATGGTCGGCGATGACGAAGCGCTTCGTCACCGACACCGGCTTCAATGTCGCCAACGACGCCCTGCAGCTGCACGGCGGCTATGGTTATCTGCACGATTACGGCATCGAGAAGCTGGTGCGCGACCTGCGTGTCCACCAGATCCTCGAAGGCACCAACGAGATCATGCGCGTCATCATCGCTCGCGCCCTGATCGGGCGGTAAGGCAGTAGGCAGTAGGCAGTAGGCAGAAAGATGACCGGCAAGATCAATTCGTACAAGGATCTTATCGTATGACAGCAAGCGATGGATCTGGCCGTCACCACCTACTCCCTGACCAAGGCAGGGGAATCGCATATGGCGATTTTGGGGTTGAGTTTAGGCTGAGAAAGGATTCTTTGGAGAGGCAGTTGAGCGAAGGAGCGA